>JANTFR010000050.1 GCA_024763355.1 Anaerolineales bacterium | reverse complement strand
CCATCTTGGGCAATACTCCCTTGTTGGGGTTCAGCACCGTGGCGGAACTCAGCAACACCGGGCAGGGGATTCACTCTGTCATCGTGGCTCTCTTGGGGGGTACGGATGTCCACGCGCGCGCTAACTGGTGGCCGGGTTTCTCGCGAGATAGCCGGGAATCCGTGCAGATTTTGGTGAATGAATTCCATCTTCATGAACAAACCGGCGGGTCCTTGGTCCTCTTTGCCGATGGACTGCAGGGGGTGGCGGCTTCGCTCGAGGATGCTTTCCCGCGTGGCTTCCAGATGGCCGGGGGACTGGTGGGAGGGGATTTCTACGTGGGGCGGTCTGCTCAAATTGGAGGCAGCCTCGGCGGGGAGGGGGGACTCGCTGCCGCTTTTTTGGAGGGGCGCGTTACCCTGGGGATTGGCAGCACCCATGGGTGGGAGCCGGTAGGCGCCATCCTGGAAGTCACCCACTCTCGCGGAGCCTGGATTCGCACCCTGGATGATAAACCTGCCTCCGAAAAATATGCCGAATTGCTGGGGTATGAGGCGCGGGACTGGCTTTTCCCGCCGCTCAACCGACTGGTGCGCCTGTACCCCCTGGGAGTGGAGCAGCGCGGCTCCAGCGATTTGTTGCTGCGCTCCCCTTTGCACGTGGAGGCCGACGGCAGTTTGCGGATGAATATCCCCGTTGGCGATGGCCTGACCAGTTATTTGATGGTGGGCAGCATGGAAGAGTGTCAGCGCGCCGCTCAGCGCGCTACCTCACAGGCGCTTTCTGCTCTGGGGCAGGCGCGTCCCGTTTTTGCGCTGGTGCTGGTAGATGTGGCCTGGAAGATGCTCATGGACGCCGACCCCGGCAGGGAGATTGCCGTCGTGCGCACTGTGTTGGGGGATGACGTTCCCGTTGCGGGCGGCTACGTTCTGGGACAGATGGACCGTCAGCGGGCGGGAGACGACTTGCAGGTACGCAACCAGCATATTCAGGTAGTCGTCTTTGGCGAGATGTGAACTGTCTCCGCACGGGGGAGCAGCCGGCCAGCCCAAGAAAAGAGAGAAACAATGGGGAGAGAAGAAAATTTCTGTTCGTCGTGTTGCGAAGTTGCCCCTCCCCCAACGGGGGAGGGGCAGGGGTGGGAGAGGAAAGGGAAAACTCCTATAACTTGACCTGCGGCAGATGGCTCATAGCCTCCTCGATGGCCTCTTGAGGATACTCGTAATTGTGCAGTTCGCCCTTCAGGTAGGCGTCGTAGGCTGCGAGGTCGAAGTGTCCGTGCCCGGAAAGGTTGAAGAGAATAACCCGCGCCTCGCCCTTCTCTTTGGCGTCCAGGGCCTCGTCAATCGCGGCGCGAATGGCGTGCGCCGATTCAGGGGCAGGGATGATACCTTCGTTGTGGGCGAACATCAGTGCCGCCTCGAAGGTGGGCAGTTGCGGGACGGCCACCGCCTCGATGTACCCCGCATCCACCAGCGCCGAGATGGTGGGCGCCATGCCGTGATAGCGCAGCCCGCCGGCGTGAATTGGGGCGGGGACGAAATCGTGTCCCAGGGTGTGCATCTTGACCACGGGGGCCATGCGGGCCGTATCGCCGTAATCGAAAGTATATACGCCTCTGGTCAGGGAGGGAGATGCCATCGGCTCGACGGCCAGTAGGCGGGTGTTCTTGCCGTCCTGCAGGTTGTGGCGCAGGAAGGGGTAGGCAATCCCGCCGAAGTTGGAGCCGCCCCCCGTGCAGCCAATCACCACATCAGGGTATTCTCCCGCCAAATCCATCTGTTTGAGAGCCTCCTCCCCGATGACGGTCTGGTGCGTCAGCACGTGGGTGAGCACCGACCCCAGACTATATTTCTTCGTGCCGCCCGATTTGGCGGCCATCTCCACCGCCTCGGAGATGGCGATGCCCAGCGAACCGGGGCTGTCGGGGTGCTTTTGCAGGATGGCGCGCCCGTAGTCGGTGTGCTCCGTAGGGCTGGGGTACACGGTGGCCCCAAAACTCTCCATCAGGATGCGGCGGTAGGGTTTCTGTTGATAGGAGACCTTGACCATGTAAACTTCCACGTCCAGGCCGAAGATTTTTCCGGCGAAGGAGAGCGCCGACCCCCATTGCCCGGCTCCCGTCTCGGTGGTCAGGGCTTTGGTGCCTTCGATTTTGTTGTAGAAGGCCTGCGCCACGGCGGTGTTGGGCTTGTGGCTGCCGCTGGGAGAAACGCCCTCGTATTTGTAGTAGATATGCGCCGGGGTGTCCAGCGCCTTTTCCAGACGGCGTGCCCGCAGTAAAGGAGTTGGCCTCCACAGTTTGTATACCTCGCGTACCTCTTCGGGGATTTCGATGTACCGCTCGGTGCTGACTTCCTGCTGGATGATGCTCATCGGGAACAGGACGGCCAGGAATTCCGGCGTGATAGGCTCCAGCGTTTGGGGGTTGAGCACCGGCGCGAGCGGCACGGGCATATCGGCGTTGATGTTGTACCAGAATTTGGGGATGTCGTTTTGGGAGAGTTGGAAACGGATTTGGTCGTTCATGGGATGCCTCCTGATGGGTTGGTGGATAGGTTGGTAAGTTGGTGGATTGGGCGGGAAATGGAATGGATTTGCGGTCTACCGTCCATCGTCCGCGGTCCGTCGTCCAAACAAAAAACGCCCGTCCCGGTCAAGGGACGGACGCTTTGCGTCCGCGGTGCCACCCTGGTTAGGGGCTTTAACCGAAAATCCCGCCGGTGATGCGACGGGATGATGGAATAAAGCCAGCCTCACTCGATGGCAGTCGGGCAGATTGACCTGCCGAACTGCTTTGCCTTGATAACGGTGGCAACTCCGGCGCGGGCTATTGGGCGGATGCCGTTCACCCTGCAACTCCGAGGCCCATTCGCCGCTGGCGTGCAGTCCGGGATTTCACCAGTTCCCGGCTCTCTGGGCTGCCGTTTCAGCGGGTACTCTTCCTCTTCGCAGTCTTTGTGTATGAAGTTGTGCTGATTATACGCGGGACGGGGTTTTTGTCAAGGATTTTGCGGCTTTCGTTCCCATACTTCAAACGTGTGCCTGTACTCGTCGCCCTCTCCGGCGGGGACCTCCTCTCGCGACCGGCAGACCCACTCCGGAGGGGAGAGGAAATCCAGAGGGAAGAAAGTATCTGCAGCGGGGGTGCGGGTGTGGATGCGGCTCAGGTAGATGCGCTCTACCAGGGGGAGCAGGGCAGCGTACATCTGCGCCCCGCCAATCACGAAGAGTTCCCTTTCCCCCGCCCGACGGGCTGTCGCTACCCCCTCTTCTGGCGACGAACACACGACTGCCCCGGGCGCGCGGTACTCCGCCTGACGCGTCACCACCAGAGTCACGCGCCCCGGCAGGGGCTTGCCGAGGCTCTCCCACGTTTTGCGCCCCATCAAGAGGTGATGTCCCATCGTCAGACGTTTGAAGCGCCGCAGGTCGGAGCGCATCCGCCAGGGGATGTCTCCCCCCGCGCCGATGGCGTCATCTTCGTCTGCGGCAAGGATGAATGAAACGCGCATGGCTTAGTCTAAATATCATAGGGAAATACTGCTAGCGGCCCGCTTTTTCGTTTCCGGTCTCCGGGCGCGGGGAGAGGAGCGGGGCGGCTGCAAAAATTACGGGGAGAAAGATGTGCTGATACTCCGGGCCAATCAAAAGAGCAACGGCATCCAGCGGTGGCAGCGTTACCTCCTGGGTGAACTGATTGCTCATCCGTTGCGGCGTACCATCCTGATTCTCGGTGATTTCTTGCATCCACAATTCACCGGGGAAACCATACTCTTGACCGTCAAAGTCGAAAGAGAAGGTCAGCGTCTGGGTCATGGAAGCGTTGGCAAAAATGACGGCGACCGAATCGCCGTTGGAACGCCGGTAAACCGAGGCTTGCAAAGCGGAGATGGTCACATCAACCGGCGTGCCGTAATCTGTCCAACTGGAGGTAATCGTCGGGATGCTGCCACGCACCTCCGGGGGGCGCAGCATTGTCCCGAAGGCGAGGTAGTCCCGTAATTTGTAGCGCATGGCGGCGATTTGGCGGACAAAGGGACGGGCAATATCCGCGTTGGAGTCTGCCACAATCCACAGGCTGACTCTGCCCGGCGCCACCCCCTGCACAAAGGCTTGCGACAGTTTGCAGTAAAAAGACTGGTTGTGGTATCTCGACGTGCCCGTGTGTTTCCCAAAGAGTTGGACGCGTCCGCTGTATACGGCCTGGAAAGCGGGCACCAGATTATTCGTCAGCCAGCCGCTCACGAGAAAGCCGTCCACCTGGTCGGCTAGGTAATCGGCGCCGCCCTCGACGGTGATAAAGCGCCCGGCCGGAATCTCCTGATGGATGCGGGAGAACATTTCGGCGTAGCCATCCCGCCACCAATGGCCGCCCCCCAGGGGGTGTCTGTGGGCGGGGTCCATGTCTTCCACCGGGCCGGCTGCCGCCACCTGGTCAATGTACACCCCTTTGCTGCCGATGCGGTCGGTCAACTGGTCGGCGGCATCGAGAAGGATGTCCTGCCAGTCGGGTTGGGATGGGCACATGACGGCAAACGTATTCCCGTTGAAATTCTGGGTGTAGGCCGTTCCGTCGCTGCGTTTGGCGGCATCGGGAAAGCCGCGGGTGGGGTAGTCCCACTCGCCGGTCAAATCCGTATCGTATAACCGCCCGTTGATGTAGGGCATGATGTAGGCATCCCCCGATTGCTGAACGCGGCTGACCAGCCCTGTCATGCCGTCCCGTTCGGGAAAATAGTTGGGGTAGTCATCGTCGAAATCAAGATAATTCCATTGATACCAATGAATTCCTACCGGCGCCTCGGAAAAGTAATCAATGAAGGCGTTCATCTCGGATTCCATCGTCTCCATCGGGGTAGAGACCGGCTCCGAGTAGTATCCCCATAAGCCAATCCGACCCAATTCTTGCTGGCGGAGGGTGTGTTCCGGCGTCTCCGGCGGCCAGTATGCGGCCTCCGCGGCAGCCCAGGCCTTGTAAATGAGGGCCGCGTCGTACCAATCTCCCTGAAACAGGTCCAGTTCAAAGCGACCGGGGAACTCCCAATCATTGCCGGCCAGCGTCTTGTCAGTCACGACAGCATCACCGAGAAAGTGCAGATGGCCGCTTTCCGCCTGAATACTGAAGCGTTTGAAGGAGGCCTGGGGGTCGTGAAAACCGAGGTAAAGGCCGTGGGCGGCGTTGTAGTACGCCAGGAACGGCATCGTCGCCGACCAGCCCCGCGGATAGAAAAATTCGGCATCCACCGCGGCGGATACCGGATTGGGGGTCAGGACGCCGGAATACTTGGGGGTCAGCAAGTAATCGTCCCCCTCCGCTTTGAGATTGATGACGGGGAATTCGGCGGATATCAGGGTATGGGCGCTCCCCAGCCCCGAAACGCGCAAATCCCACCGGGACTGCTGCCCGGTTACGGTGATGGCGACCGTCACTTGAAGGCTGTCCGGCAAATTGCCGTCCGCCGGGTCGGAGAAGGTCACGCGCCCGTAGGTTCCGTCATTGCTGGTGCTGACCTCCGCCCAGGCATCATCGGAGCGGATTTGATACGTTCCCCCGCCTGCCAGGTCGGTGATGGAGAGGGAGAAAAGCGGGGAGGAGGCTGCGAGCAATTCTGCACCGGCGTTTTGGATGCTGACGAGTTCCATCCCGCCGTTGGCGGCCTGCAGCGTGACGGTAAGGTCTCCGTTGCCGATGGTCTCCTGAGAAGCGGCCCTGCTCAAGGCAGGGTTGCGTAACAAAGCGGCGACGAGCAGAACGAAAAGAAGGGATGCTTTTTTCATGCGAAACTCTCAGGGAAGACCGGCACGAAATCTGCACCAGGCCCCCTCATACCGCCACCGGGGCCTTGATGTGCGGGTGTGCTTGATAATTCTCCAGGGTGAAGTCCTCGTAGCGGAAGGCGAACAAATCGCGCCTCGCGGGGTTCAGGCGCATCTGAGGCAGGGGGTAGGGGGTGCGGCGCAGTTGCTCCTCCGCCAGGTGGAGATGATTGTGGTACAGGTGCGTATCGCCCAGGGTGTGGATAAGTTCCCCCGGTTGCAAACCCGTGGCCTGGGCGGTCATCATCGTCAGGAGAGCGTAGGAAGCGATGTTGAAGGGCAGGCCGATGAAGACATCCGCCGAACGTTGGTACACCTGGCAGGAGAGTTTCCCATCGGCCACGAAGAACTGGAACAGGACGTGGCAGGGGGGTAAGGCCATCTCCGGGAGTTTCGCTACGTTCCAGGCGCTCACCATCAGGCGGCGGGAGGTCGGGTTGGTGCGGATGCTCTCCACCACCTGTCCTAATTGGTCAATTGTGCTGCCGTCCGGGCCTTCCCAGGCGCGCCACTGCACCCCGTAAACCGGCCCCAACTCCCCGTTCTCATCCGCCCACGGGTCCCAGATACGCACCTGGTGCTCCCGCAGAAACCGGATATTGCTCTCGCCGCGCAAGAACCAGAGCAGTTCGTAGATGATGGAACGCAGATGCAGTTTCTTGGTGGTCAGGAGGGGAAAACCCGCTTGCAAATCGAAACGCATCTGGTAGCCAAAGACGGCGCGAGTTCCCACCCCCGTGCGGTCTTGCCGGTCGCTGCCGTTTTTCAGCACGTGTTTCATCAAGTCAAGATAAGGTTTCACAGGGGCACTACCTCCCGTACCAGCCGAATATCCTGATGAATCTGTCCCAGTAAATCTTGAATTCCCGCAAAGCGGCGCTCGTCGCGCAGCCTGCGCAGAAATTGTACCTCGATTTCCTCCCCGTACAGGTCGCCGTGGAAATCCAGAATGTGCGCCTCCACCGTTTGCAGAGGGGACGAAGCGCCGTCGAAGGTGGGACGTACCCCGATGTTGGTTGCCGCTCGATAGAGGCTTGCCCCTACCCGCACCCGGCAGGCGTACACCCCGCGAGCAGGGACGAGTTGCTCCTCCGGGGGGCGGACATTGGCAGTGGGGATGCCAATCTGGCGGCCGCGGCCATCCCCCGGAACGACCTCCCCTTTCAGGGCGTAGGGGCGTCCCAAACCGCGGTGCGCCTGCTCCACTTCGCCGTTCCGCAGCCAGGTACGGATTTTGCTGGATGAGATGGTCTCACCGTTGACCGCCACGGGGTGCAGGACTTTCAGATGATAGGCGTATTTGTCTTGCAGGGCGCGCAGGCGCTCGGTATCCATATCGCGAGCGCGTCCCATGGCGAAATCGTATCCTACCCACAGGTGGGTGAACCCCAGATGGCGTTTCAGTTGCCGCAGGAAGGCTTCTCCGGGGCGGGATGCCAGTTCTCGGGTGAACTCTTGGGTGACGACCACATCAACGCCCAGGGCGCCTAACAGGGCGGCGCGTTCCTCCGGCAGAGTCAGGTAGAAGGGTTGCCTCAGCCCTTTGAGAACGACTTCGGGGTGTGGGTGAAAAGTGAGCACCACGGCGGGCGCGCCGGCGCGACGCGCCCCTTCCACCAGACGGCGGATGATGGCCTGATGACCGCGATGGACACCGTCGAAAACGCCGATGGTGAGCCAACTATCCGTGAGTGAGATTGCTTCCAGGGTTTTTACGTGGCGCATAGGATGACCTGCGTAACAATGCCCGACAGGTATCTGCCGGGCATTAGAGATTGAGCGTTAGCGGGGAATTTCTCAGGACTGGAAGAAAACTTTAGCCGGCTGCCACTCTGCCGTTCCGTCTTCGTTCTTTTCCAGGCGCAGCAGGGCAACCAGGTCGCCTTGCTCGGTGATGGCGCGAATCATGCCATTGTGGGTTTCGGTCTCGGGGTCGGCGGGCAGGCGGCGTCCAAAGCGCACCATCTCCACCTCGTCGGAGTTGAGCACTTTGGAGGGCCAGTCCAGAGCCTCGGCGGCGGGAATCAGGTATTTGTACCAGTCGCCGGTCAGGAAGGCGTCGCGCAACTTGCGAAGGGGAACGGCATCCCGGAGGGTAAATTGCCCGCTCTTGGTGCGCCGTAACTCCACCAGGTGCGCGCCGCAGCCCAAAACTTTGCCGACATCATGTGCCAGCGAGCGCACGTAGGTTCCGGAAGAACAGTAGACATCTACCACGGCCTCCGGCGGCACCCATTCCAGCAGTTCCAGGCTGTAAACGTTGATTTTGCGGGGCGGCAGTTCTACTTTCTGTCCCTTGCGGCTGAGTTCGTAGGCCTTGCGTCCCTTGACTTTTACCGCCGAATAGGGCGGGGGAACCTGTTCTATCTCGCCCACGAATTGCTTGAGCGCCTCTTCGAACTGTTCCTCGGTAATGTCTTCGGGAGAAGTCGTCTGGGTGACGGTGCCCTCGGCATCGTAAGTGTCGGTGGCGGTGCCCAGGCGCAGGGTGGCCTGATAGCGCTTATCGGAAGCAGAGACGAATTCACTCAGGCGGACTGCCGGGCCAATGAGTACGACCAATACGCCGGACGCGCGGGGGTCCAGTGTGCCGGTGTGTCCGGCGCGGCGGATGCCGGTTCCGCGACGTACAATCTGGACGACATCATGGGAGGTGATGCCCACGGGTTTGTCAATGACCAGCACGCCGGATACAACGCTGCTGGTAAGGTCTTGAGGACTGGAGTTGTATTTTCTAGGCGTCATGAGATGCTACTTCCTTCCGTACTGCGTCTTTGGGAATGATGATGTGGGGAGTGAAAATTATTAACCTGCTGGGACTGCTAACATCTCGCCTTGGCGGAGGCGGGCAGCCTGACTTTCCCAAGCCGCCTGAGTAGCCAGCAGGACGCGTTCCTGTACGTCTTCCAGGGTGCCGGTCACCTCTGCGCCGGCGGCGTTTTTGTGGCCGCCTCCGCCGAAGCGGACTGCTACCTGAGAAATATCAAAAGGCCGTTGAGAGCGCCAACTGATTTTAACTCGCTCCGGGCTTTGTTCCACAAAAATGAGGGCGATATCGGCGTCTCTTATGCTCGAAAGGACGTTTATCAGGTCGGCATCATCCCGCCCCGGATACTCGATGAGTTGTTTGTCTTCCAGGGTGAGGGCTGTCCACACGATACGCCCTGTGCGTCGGAGACGGCGCAGCCCTTCTCCCCAGAGGCGAACGGCCTGGAAATCCCGCTGCACCAATGCCTGGAAGTACAGGGCTGGCAGGTCTGCGCCTTGTTCCATGAGCCTGGCAGCCACTCGGAGAACATCCGGCTTCATGTTTGGTGTGCGGAATCCCAGGGTGTCGGTGAGCATTCCGGTGAGCAGGGCGCTGGCTGCCTCCGTAGGGAGGGGCAGCCCCCATTGGGGGATGTAGCGGGCTAAGATTTCCGCGGTGGCGACGGAATCCGATTCTACCAGATTGTAACGGGCAAATGCTGTGTTGGTGGGGTGGTGGTCTATGTTAATATCCGGTAAAGACGAGTCTTGAAAGATTTTGCCGGTGCGCTCTAATTCAGAACAATCCAGTACGATGCTCAAATCGTAAGGCTGACGTGCCTTCTTCTGGATTTCATCGCTGCCGGGCAGGTAGAGCAGGTTGTGGGGAACGCCGTCGTTCAATACAATCTGCGTGTTCTTTCCGGCGGCCTTGAGGCTCCACCCCAGGCCGAGGAGGGAACCTACCGCGTCTCCGTCGGGACGAATATGGGATACCAGTAAGATGTTTTCGGCCTGGGCGATGGCGCGCCCAATGGCATCTGGAGTGTGGTCAGACAACAGGGGAATCTCCTTCCTGGTGGGATGCGGGTTGCTCTGGGGGGGCGGAATCGCCCTCCGTGTTCTCTGCCTGTGCTTCTCGTGCGGCGCGCAGTTGGGCAAAGAGACGTTCCATATGGTCGGCTTGTTCCGGTGTGGGGTCCCAGTGGAAGCGCAAACGCGGGAAAACGCGCAATTGAATCCGCCGGGCCAGCGTGGAACGCAGGAAACCGCTGGCGTGGTTCAACCCTTCTAGAATTTCCTCGGCCCGCTGGCTGCCTTCTACGCACGAGACGTACACATTGGCAAAAGCCAGTTCCCGGTCCACCTCTACATCGGTGATAGTCACGCCGGCCACCCGCGGGTCTTTGACCTCCATGAGCAGCAGCGTCGAGAGTTCTTCCCGAATGCGGTCGGCGATGCGCCGCGTACGCATTTTGGATACCATATTACTAATCTTCCTTTTCTTTGACGACGTAGCATTCGATGATGTCGCCAATCTGGTATTCGTTCACGTTTTTCAGGTTGATGCCGCACTCGAAGCCCTGGCGCATTTCGCGCACGTCTTCCTGGTGGTGTTTGAGCGAGGCGATTTCTCCGTCATAGACGGTTTTCGTGCCACGCTTCAGACGGGCTTTTGCGTTGCGGCGGATGACGCCATCCAGGACGCGACACCCGGCCACCTGTCCGCCGCGCACGGGGAAGACGGCGCGTACTTCGGCGTGTCCGATGACTTCCTCTTCGTACTCTGGCCCCAGGAGGCCTCTGAGCGCTTTCTCCACATCTTCTAGCATGTGGTAGATGATGGTGTAGGTGCGGATGGAGACGCCTTCGGTTTCCGCCAGCTTGCGGGCGGGGGCGTCGGCCTGGACGTTAAAGCCGATGACTACCGCGTTGGATGCGGTTGCCAGCATGACATCGTTCTCGCTGATGTTGCCCGTGGAGGCATGCAGCACGTTGATTTTCAGTTCGTCGGTGCTCAGGTCTTCCAGAGATGAGACCACGGGTTCCAGCGAACCTTGCACGTCCACTTTGACAATCAGGCGCAGTTCGTTGACATCACCGCTCTGCATCTGCTCAAAGAGTTGTTCCAGGCTGATGGTCTGCTTGCGCTGGGCGCTTTGTGCAACCTGTTCGGCGCGTTGGGCGACGATTTCGCGAGCCTTGCGCTCATTCTCCACTACTTCGAACAGGTCTCCCGCCTGGGGCACATCGCGCAATCCCATGACGGAAACCGGCGTGGAGGGGCCGGCTTTGCGCACCTTTTTGCCGCGGAAATCGAACATGGCGCGCAACTTGCCGTAGGTGTTGCCAGCCAGGATGGTCTGTCCCATCCGCAGGGTGCCGTTCTGCACCAGAAGAGTGGCGACCACGCCGCGTCCCTTATCGCGGCGGGCTTCGATGACAGTCCCTACCACTGTACCATCGGGGTTGGCGAGAATATCCAGCGTATCGGCCACCAGGAGAATGGCTTCCATCAAGTCGTCCAGCCCCTGCCTTTGTTTGGCGGAAATGGGCACGACCATCGTGTCGCCGTCCCACTCGTCGGGAACCAGGCCGGTATCGGCCAATTGCTGCTTGACGCGCTCGGGGTTAGCGTTAGGCTTGTCCATTTTGTTGAGGGCTACGATGATGGGCACCTGGGCGGCTTTGGCGTGGTCAATGGCTTCACGGGTTTGCGGCATCACCCCGTCGTCGGCAGCCACGACCAGAATGACGATGTCGGCCCCCTGTGCTCCCCGCGCCCGCATGGCCGTGAAGGCCGCGTGGCCGGGGGTATCCAGAAATGTGATGAGGCGTCCCTGGTGTTCTACCTGATAGGCGCCGATGTGCTGAGTGATGCCTCCTGCCTCGCCTCCGGCCACGTTGGTATGCCGGATGGCATCCAGAAGAGTAGTCTTGCCATGGTCTACATGCCCCAGGATGGTGACCACCGGCGGGCGGGAAATCAGGTTATCGGGTTTCTCTTTGGCGATGACTTGCCGCCAGCGGGGCAAATCTTTCAGACCGCCGCCGGCTTTCTCCTCCGCATGAGGCCGCACCACTTCGTAGCCCATTTCTGCGGCTACGATTTCTGCGGTATCGAAATCAATCTGCTGATTGATATTTGCCATCACGCCGTTTGCCATCAACTCCTTGATGACGGCAATCGGGCTGGTGTTCAACCGTTGGGCGAGTTCCCGTACGGTAAGGCTGGCAGGGAGTTCAATTTGTTTACCTTGGTTGCTCATACACGGCACCTCCTGTTGTGCAGCGTTTTGCGTGCCTCATGAGCCGAGGCCAGCCTGCGAGACTGAAAACTCCCGCGGGCGGCCTTCAAGCGCCGGTCATGCGTCTGGCTCCTCTGCAGGCGGGGCCTTCAGTGTGGCCGCAAACATCTGCAAACGCTGTTTGTCTTCGGTTGTCAATTCGGTTTTTAGCGCCCGCTCCAGTGCGCCTTGCAGGCCGCGCTCCCAGCATGCGGGGTTGTCGTGAAGGTAAGCGCCGCGTCCAGGCATCTTGCCGGTGGGGTCTACGAAGATTCCATCAGCACGGCGAACCACGCGTATCAGAATGCGTTTCTCGTCCACCTGGCGGCAGCCGACACAGGTGCGTTTCGGCACGTGTCGGGGCTTTCGTTTGCTCTTCCGGGGTTTCGCGGTACTCCGGCTCATAACGCGGTTTCGAGAAAGGGATTACCAGTCAATGTTTTCCCACTCGTCCTCACCGCGCTTGTGTTTTTTGCGGTAGATGACGGTGTCTTCGTCCGGGTCGTACTCCACCTGGACGTATTTCTTTTTGGCTTTCTTTTTGGCCTTTTTCCTGGCCTTTTTCTTCTCGGAATCGAGTTCCTCTTCCTGTTCCAGAAGCAAGTCCTTGTTTTCGAGGTAATCTTCCGCCTGGAGAGGTTGGGCCTCGACCTCGGGGGGAGCACCTTCTTCTACGGTTGCTTCTGCTTCTGCGGGGGCAGTCTCCTCTGAGGGCGCTTCCTCTACTTCTTCCTCTTCTACTGGAGCGGCCTCCTCTGAGAGTGCTTCCTCTGCTTCTTTGGGCGGCGTTTCCTCTTCGGAGGGAGTAACAGCCTCGGTTCCTTCCGCTGCTTCTTCCGCCGCTGCTTCGGGAACGGGTTCCTCGAACTGAACGGCGGCAATGGCCTCTTGCAGGGCTTCCATGGCCTTGGGGCCAAACCCCTGCAACTTCAAAATCTCATCCGGGTCGGTTTTGAGTTGCGCCATCACGTCGCCGACAGTCTCGTAACCTGCTTCGCGTAGCAGGGCCACGATGCGCAGGGAAAGTTCCAGTTCCTCCACGGGCATTTCAAAGGCTTCCGCGGGGATGTTGCTGCGGGCTGCTTTCTCTTTGCGTAAGCGTTCTTGTTCTTCCAGTTCGCGCTTTTCGGCTACGTACCCCTCCACGCGTTCAATGAAATCCTGCAACAGGCGGTATTCTTCAGGGCTGAGAGGCCGGTTCTCGGCTTTCTTTGCCAGGATGGCCTCCACCTGCGGGACGGCCTCGCTTTCCAATGCGGCGTAGGGCGTGTATTCGGGGTCATTCTGCAGGCGGAAGAGGATGTCGCCGACGGCTTCGCTCAAACTCTTGATGTCAATCCGCCAGTTGGTCAATTTTGCGGCCAGGCGGGCGTTTTGCCCATCGCGCCCGATAGCCAGGCTGAGTTGGTCTTCGGGGACGACGACGGTGGCAGTCTTGGATTTGCCGCGGCTATCCAGGTAGACTTTGAGAACCCGCGCCGGGCTGAGCGCCTTGGCGATGTAGATGCGCGGGTCGGGGTTCCACTCGATGACGTCAATTTTCTCGTTTTGCAGTTCGCGCACGATGGCCTGAATGCGGACCCCGCGGATGCCGACGCAGGCCCCCACGGGGTCAATCCCGGGGCGCAGGGCGTAGACGGCTACTTTGGAGCGGTGCCCTGGCTCGCGGGCGATGGAGCGCACTTCGATTTGCCCGTGATAGATTTCGGGCACTTCGTTTTCCAGCAGGCGCATGAGGAATTTGCGGTGGGTGCGGGAGAGAATGATTTGCGGCCCGCGATTGCTCTGCTTGATTTCGAGCAGCAGGGCGCGGATGCGCTCATGCACGTGGAAGCGGTCGCCGGGAATTTGTTCTTTGCGCGGCAAAATTCCTTCGGCGTTTTTATCCAGCCCGACGGTGACGTGTCCCCGGCTGATGGTCTGTACCACCCCGCTGACAATCTCGCCGATTTGCAGTGAGAAATACTTGTACTGTTCCTCGCGCTCGGCCTCTCGTAAACGCTGCTGGATGACCTGACGGGCGGTTTGAGCGGCCACGCGGCCAAAATCGGTGGGGGTGCTCTCCACCATCACCAGGTCGCCCAGTTCGGCTTCGGGGTCGGAGCGGCGGGCTTCCTCCAGGGTGACTTCGGTGCGGGTATCTTGCACGTCTTCCACCACTTCTTTCTCCGCCCAGACGGTGATTTTCCCGGTCTCGGGGTCTATTTTGGCGGTCACACTCTGGGCGTTAGGCGCGTTGACGGCGCGGCGATAGGCCGAGACGATGGCAGTCTCGATGGCCTCAATGATGACTTCTTTGGGTAGTTGTTTGTCCTCCAACACTTCGTTGAAGGCCAGGGAAAACTCACTTTTCATGCTGGTTTCTTTCTACTCCATCGCTACCGGTGGTTTGTAGTCGTGTCTTGTATTAGCCGTTACAACAAAGAAAAGTGGGGGTTACCCACTTTTCGGCGCAGCGCTGTATCGGGGTGGTTACGAGAACCGCTGTAATTTTAGCACGGTTGGCTTGCTTCGGCAAGGTCTGGTGCAATCGGGAAATCGGTGCTTACAGGTCTTTCTCCATGCGCCAGGCCGGTTCGCTGACGAAACGACGGTGGCCCTTGTGGTCTTCGTAAGACCACTGACCGGGGTCTTCGCCCATTACGCGATAGCCGAGACGTTCATAGAGTTGCCGGGCGAGGAGGTTGTCCTTGGCGACGTTCAGGGTCACGCGGCGAAAGCCGCGGGCGCGCAGGTCGTTTTCCACGGTTTGCATTAAGAGCGTGCCGATGCCCCGCCCCCGCCAGGCCGGTTTGACCCGAAAACTATATACGTAGGCGGTTTCGCTCCCGTCAGCCAGTTCGGGGCGATTGCTTTGGTATTGCACGAATACCTGCCCGACGATGCCCTCCTGGGGGTGTTCGGCCAGGTAGATGGCGGCCTCGCC
>JANTFR010000049.1 GCA_024763355.1 Anaerolineales bacterium | reverse complement strand
GGTACACCTTCCTGTTGGCGGGGATTTGGTATGGGGTGCGAAGTGCGAAGTGCGAAGTGCGGGGTGAGAGGGTGTCAGGTGTCAGGTGTGTTGCGGGGAGAGTGCTCCGGTTGGGGGTGGCCTTTGGGATGGCCGCGCTGCTGGCCGCGCCGCAACTGCTGGCGACCGCCGAATACCTGCTGGCTTCGCAGCGCGCCTCTGCATACGCCTACGAACAGGCCATGGTGTACTCCTTCTGGCCGTGGCGCATCCTGGGATTGCTGGCTCCGGGGATGTTCGGCTCTCCCGCAAGCGGAAACTATTGGGGCTATGCGGCTTTCTGGGAGGACGCGCTGTACATCGGTCTTCTCCCGCTGGGGCTGGGGGTGGGGTGGTTAGGGCATTGGTTCATTGGTTCATTGGTTCGTCGGTTGCATTGGTTCATCGGTTCATTGGTTGCATTAGTTCATCGGTTTGGACGCAAACGCTCTCCGCTGCCTGACCCCATACCCTCCAACTCCGCACCCCATAACTCCCTACCCCCTAACCCCGCAACTCCTAACTCCGCATCCCCTATCCCCCTGACGCTCTTCTTCCTCATCATTACATCCCTCCTCCTCTCCCTGGGCGACAACACCCCCATCTTTCCGTGGCTTTACCGCCACATCCCCACCTTCGACATGTTCCAGGCCCCCGCCCGTTGGAACATCTGGCTGGAATTCGCCCTGGCGCTGGCGGCGGGGTTCGGGGTTGAGCGATGGCGCAAGCCCGCAGGGAGAGGGCTTTACTGGGCGCGGCTTGCCACCGCCGGGGCTTTCGCCGTCACGCTGGGAGCCGGGGCGGGCTGGCTCCTCCTGCGCGGCAACGCCGACCTGGAGCGATTGGTCACGATGGTGCGCGCTTTCGCCCTCATGGGCCTGTGGGGGCTGGGGGCGGGCCTGCTGACCGTTCTCCACCCGCGTCCCCGCCATCCGGGAGAGAAAAGCATCCCGCCGCGCATCTTCCCCTCGCTGGCGGGGGGCTGGCTGGTGCTGGACTTGCTGAGCGCCGCCTGGGGGCTGGCCCCATCCGTGCCGCTCTCGTTCTACGCACAAGATGCCTCTACCGCTCCGCAGGTGAGAGCCGCGCTGGATGCCCAGGGAGGCCGCCTGTTCCTGCCCGCCGAAGACGAACATGCACTCAAATTCGAGCGTTTCTTCCGCTTCACCGACTTCCACGCCGCGACGGACTGGCACACCCTGCGAGACGCCATGCTGCCCAACCTGTCCCTGCCGGAAGGCATCCCCAGCGCTAACAATTTCGACCCCCTCCTGCCGGCGGATTACGTCCGCTGGATGGAAACGCTGGCGGAGGCCCCGCCTTCCCTGCAAGAATGGATGCTGAACCGCATGGCGGTCTCGGTGGTAGAAAGGGCAAACCCTTCCACCCTGCGAGGGGTGGTGCAATTCCGAGCGCGGGATGCCCTCCCCCGATGGCGGTGGGAACCGTGCGGGCGCGTCCTGCCCGCCGAGGCCGTCTGGGATGCGGTGCGGGAGGCCCCACAAGGGGCAGTCATCCTGTCGGGCGCGGCAACCCCTCCGGGGGGCGCGTGTTTTCCGCCGGGGGAAGCGCACCTCACATCCATAGCGGAATCTCCACAAAGCCTGCGCTTTCACGTGGAGACGGAATCCCCCGGCTGGTTCATCCTGACCGATGTGTGGTACCCTCAATGGCAGGCCCGCCTGGACGGGAAGCGCGTCTCCCTGTGGAGGGCGGACGCGCTCTTCCGGGGTGTGTACGTCCCCGCCGGCGCGCACGAAGTGACTTTCACCTACCGCCCCTGGTGGCGGTGGAGCATCCTGTTGAGTCTGGCGGCGCTGGCGCTGCTGCTCAACCTAACCCCCAAAACCGAGGAAAAATCATGAGTCTTGTGCAAGATTTCGCCGAGAAAGTGACAACCAACATCGAGAAAGTCATCGTCGGCAAGCGGCAGACGGTGGAAATGGCGGTCATCGGGCTGTTGTGCGAGGGGCACCTGCTCATCGAGGACGTGCCGGGCGTGGGCAAGACCATGCTGGCGCGCAGTATGGCGAAATCGCTGGGGTGCACTTTCCGGCGCATCCAGTTTACGCCCGACATGCTGCCCAGCGACGTGACCGGCGTTTCGATTTTCAATCAGGTCAGCCGTCAGTTCGAGTTCCGTCCCGGCCCGGTGATGGCCCAGGTGGTGCTGGCCGACGAAATCAACCGCGCCACGCCCAAGACACAGGCCGCCCTGCTGGAGGCGATGGAGGAGCGCCAAATCACGGTGGACGGCGTGACCCATGACCTGCCGCGGCCTTTTCTGGTGCTGGCGACCCAGAACCCTATCGAGTACGAGGGCACCTTCCCGCTTCCGGAAGCGCAGTTAGACCGCTTCTTGCTGCGGTTGAGTCTGGGGTATCCCTCGGCGAAGGAGGAAATCCGGGTGATGGAGGAACAGCAGCGGGAGCATCCCATCCATACGCTGGAGGCCGTGGTGCAGGAGGAGGCCATCGAAGCGGCGCAAAAGGCCGTGCGGGAGGTCTTCGTCTCGGACGCGGTCAAGGAGTACATCGTCTCTCTGGTGCGCGCCAGCCGCAAGCACCAGGACGTTTACCTGGGGGCCAGTCCCCGCGGCTCGCTGGCGCTCTACCGCGGCGGGCAGGCGCGGGCAGCCATCCAGGGGCGGGATTTCGTCCTGCCGGATGACGTCAAGGCACTGGCGCAAGCCGCCCTGGGGCACCGCATCATCCTGACCCCCGCAGCGCGCCTGGCAGACGTCACCCCGTCCCAGGTGGTGAGCGAAATTCTGGACAAGACGCCCGTGCCGGAGGGGATGATGAAAGCAGAATGATAAACTCTGTGTCGTCGTGGTTCCTACGCTTCGATTGCACGGGTGGCGCCTTCTGACCACAATTGTCTGCCACTTGACACTTGATACTTGACACACACTTGACCCACCGTGACTTTCGGCTTACGCATCGTCCTCTTCCTGCTGGCGCTTAGCCTGTTCAGCGGCGCGGTGACCGGCGCGGCAATCTACTACCGGCTGACCTATCTGTGGATTCTCTTCCTGGCGGTCAACTGGGTTTGGGCGCGTCTGACGCTCCGGGGGCTGGATGTGGAACGGCAGGCCCGTACCCTGCGCGCCGAAATGGGACAGGTCTTCGAGGAACGCTTTACGCTCCACAACCGGCGTTCCCTGCGCCGCCTGTGGATAGAAGTGCGGGACGAATCCTCCCTGCCGGGGGCGCGCAGTTCACAGGTCTTCACCAACCTGGGAGGGCGAGAAAGCCGTTCCTACATCTCCCGCACGCTCCTTCTGCGGCGGGGCGTTTTTCCGTTGGGGCCGACCGTCCTGGCGGGCAGCGATTTGTTCGGCCTTTTTCCCGTGGAGCAAACTTTCCCGGCGCACAGCAGTCTGATGGTTTACCCCCGCATGGTTCCCGTGCGCGCCTTCCCTGAACCGACGGGCGTGCTGCCCGGCGGGGAGGCCATCCGCCGCCGGACGGTGCAGATGACCCCCAACGCGGCCGGCGTGCGGGAGTACGCGCCCGGCGACCCGCTCAACCGCATCCACTGGCCGACCACCGCCCGCCGCGAACGTCTCATGGTCAAGGAATTCGACCTCGACCCGCGGGCAGATGTGTGGCTTTTTCTGGATGGGGAGGCCGCCGTACAGGCCCGCCGCCCGTGGAGAACGGATTTCGATGCCCGTCTCCTGTGGACGAGGCGCGCCTTCTCCATGCCTCCGGATACGGAGGAGTACACTGCCTGCATTGCCGCTTCGCTGGCGCGTTACTACCTGAAAAAGCGCCGCGCTGTGGGGCTGGCAACCCACACCCGCTCCCCGGATATCCTGCCCCCCGAACGGGGCAATCGCCAATTACACAAAATCCTGGAACGATTGGCGCTGTGGCAGGCCGCGGGGGAACTTTCCCTCTTCGGCGTAGTAAAATCACAGGCGCGCCACCTGGGACGCGGCAGCACGGCGGTGCTCATCACCCCCTCCCCCCGCCCCGACATCGCCCTGGCCGCCGAAACGCTGCGGATTCGGGGCCTGCGCCCTGTGGTCATCCTGCTGGAGAGCGCATCCTTCGGCGGGACACAAGACAGCCATGCCCTGGGACAGCGCCTGGCGGCCATGCAAATTCCACTGCGCCTCGTCAAGGAGGGCGATTCGCTCGAAGCAGCGCTCTCCGATAAGCGGGCCAATCCCGGCTCAGCCAATAGCCTGATGTAACCTGAATTGCGGATAAGAAAACTTTTTGGCCGCGTGTCATTGCGAGTGACCGGTAGTTGAGCCTGTCGAAACCAGGCAGCGATATGTCAATCTAGGAGACCCTCAATGAAAAAATTCTCTCATCCAATCAAATCTGCCTTGTTGTTGCTAGTTATCGCCTTCGTGCTTTCTGCCTGCGGGAACAGCCCCAGCACCACGACAGCCGCGCCGCTCGCAACGAACACATCTGTACCTTCCGCAACCCCCCAACCTCCTACAGCAACAGCCACTTACACTGCAACACCCATTCCTACAGATACGCCAGAACCAACTGCCACCCCCATTCCCCCCACAGCCACGCAGACAGACCCGGACCTGCTGCTGAAGTTTGACACCGGCCTCGCATCCGTGACAGGATTGGAATTCTCAAATGATGGCCGTTACCTGGCTGCCTTCGATAAAAAAAATCACCAAGTCAAAATTTGGGAACTTGCAACGGGTGAGTCCGTTGCAAATTTACCGGTCTCTGGCGCATTGCGCGTGCTTTTTTCGCCAGACGGCGAACGGTTGGCTACCATGAACGCGAAGGTAGGCCAACTCTGGCAAATCCGTGATGGCGATTTATTAGGCGAGTATCCCTGCGCAGACGAGTTTGAAATGAAGATACAATTTGTTCCCGCGGGCGACCTGGCAATTCTGGGTATTTTGGATGAGGAGCAAATCAATCTAACCTACCTGCCGTCCGGAGAACAGCATCAATTTGTGCCTCAATCCGAGAACACCCAGGTCAAACAAGGAGCGCTTTCACCCGCCGGTGATTTGCTCGCCTTGGGGCGCAGTGACGGCAAAATCGAATTGTACAATGTTGAGCAGGAGAACCCGGTGCGAACCATCGATGCCCATATTGACTGGGTGATGAACTTGGATTTCTCACCTGACGGGCAGTTTCTGGCCAGTGATTCGCTCGCCCCTGACCCCTATGTCAAAGTCTGGCGGGTATCGAATGGCGCTCTGGTGAGCACACCGGAAGATACGAAATGGGATGCCGGGTATTTGGAATTTTCTCCTGACGGCAGATTACTGGTCTCGTATTCACCATCCTATGGAGTCCGTACCTGGCTTGCCGCTGACGGGTCTCTATTCGCCGAATCTGCTTATCTCCCGACATTTTCCCCAGATGGAAACTATCTTGGCGATTGGGATGAATCCGGGCTGCATATTTATCAGATTCCCAGCGGAAATCTGATACAGAACTTCCCGGCTGCTAACCTGCAAGCCTACGGTTTTCCGCCGACGACGGGGACACCGCAAATTGCCCTGGCATTATCTGATGGAACCATTGAAATCCGTCAGATATCCATTCCCGATGAACCCTTGGGGAATTTAAACCCGCCTACGCCGGCTCCCCGTGACTTATACGCCCTGCTTGAGGCTACCTACGGGGAAGTTTTCAATGGTGAATATGTCCGCTGGAAAGACGACAAGCAAGTCTATCTGGTCGATGGATTTGCCGCTGGAGACGTTGATTTCACCCCCATCCCTATCCGAACCCGTTCCGGTGCAAAAATTGGCACTGCTCTCGCCACGCTTCGTTTGCTGAATCTCCATGATGGGAATGAAAACGCGCTCCTGGTGCCACTTGCCATTGAAACCCCGGATGGCATCCTCTTCTTTCCCGGGTTAGGCGACCCCATTCCTGAGCAGGAGCACCAAAATTTCCTGAACTACTTGCGTGATGAAGAACTTTTGGGGCATGCTGTCACCCTGGTTGTGGCCATGGATACCGAAGCAGCCAAAGAAGCCATTGGTATGCCTGAGATGCCCTGGCAGGATGACTTACTCACTGCGTACCAGGAGAGTTGGCAACCTGAACTGGAAGAAATGCTTAACACCGGGCAATCGGTTAGTGTAGATGGGCAGGAGTTATTGCTGATTCCGCTGGGTATAATTTTTGACTCGTTTGACCCTCTGCCGCTGCCATAGAGCAGCCTTTGAAAGGCGGTTGTTTTCCCCGCTGGGTGGCTGTAAAATGTTAGTGGGGCTTGCCGTTGTTGTTTTTTGAGGATTTGCGGCCGCCACTCCCCTGTGCACAGTCAGGGGAAGAGCACGGAAATGTCGTGCTCTCCCCCTGATAGACGCTTTTCACCAGTCTTGCCCCTGAAAAAATTCATGAAACGTATCCTCTCCTTCCTTCTCGCAATCCTTCTCTTGAGCGGACTGGGGTTTGCCGTCTCCCGTTCCTCCGGCGCGCAGGCCGCGGAGGGCACGCCCACGCCCCAGTCTCCTTCCTCCATGCCGGGCAACCTTTCGTACCAGCAGGTGTATTCGCAGGTAAGCGTTTCGCTGGATAAGGCCCTCCTGGAGTCGCTGCGGCACCCCGACTCTATCGCCTACCTGATTTACGATGTCGGCATCCACGAGATTGCCTACGACCTGCAGGATGGCTGGGCGGTAGTGCTGCTGGAATTTCGCGACCCGGATACCGGCGAGGTGCTTCCCACCGAACCCGGCCTGGGGCTGGCCCGCTGGACAGGCTCCGAATGGGATTTGACCCTTCCCAACGACCCCGACTGGCCGCATTTGCTCCCCTTGATGCCCGATACCCTCCTCAGCACGGATGAAAAAGCCGTCTGGCTGGAGCGCTCGGCGGAAGCCGAAACCCATGCCGTGACTTACGGCCCATTTGGGGGTTATCTCCTGCCCTGGGAAGGCGGGGAGACCAACCGCCTGACGCGCAGCATCTCCCACGGGGGACGCGAATACTACGCCTTTGACTTCGCCGCCTACACGCCGGGGAACATGTTTCCCGTGTATGCCGCCAAAGGGGGGACGGTCAAATACGTCAAGTGGTGGTACGAGAACGGCTATTACGATGGCAACTGCAACCACGCCAACTACATCGTGCTCGAGGACACCACCACCAGCCCGACCACCTATCAGTTGTACCTTCATCTGGCCTACGAAAGCATTCCCGAGGCATTGCGCACCCACGGCGTGTACGTCCAGCAGGGGCAATATCTCGGGATGGCCGACGATACGGGATGCAGCACCGGCCACCACCTGCACTTTCAGGTCCACGTCCCGCCGAACTGGTGGGACACCGCTGTGGACATCACTTTCGACGACGTGAGCATCAACGGCGGCAGACCGCGCACCCCTGCCGAGGCCGCCGCCACCGGCCAGGAGGGGCAAACTTACTACACCTCCGGCAACGTGGTGCACAACCCGGATAACACCCCGCCCCAGGGCGGCCTGCTGAGTCCTTTCTACGACGACACCGTGGTCACCACCCGCACCCTGACGCTGGAGGGCTGGGCTACCGACGACCTGAGCGGGGTCGCCAGCGCGCAGTTCATGGCGAATTACAGCGGGACGTGGACGACCATCGGGCCGGCGTTCAGCAACACGCTGATTTTCACCCACACCTGGGATTGGTGCGCGGCGGGCGTTCCCAACGGTCCCGTCTCGCTGGCCGTCCAGGTGGAGGATAGCGCCCACAACACCAGCGTACCGCTCACAGGCTTGCGGCAGGTCTTCAAGCAGTACGCCTGTCCGCCGCCGCCCCCGGCCTGTCAGCCTGCTCCCAATCAGGTTGCCTTGTTTGCCGAGCCAAATTACGCCGGCGACTGCACCCTGCTGAACATCGGGGATTACCCCCACGGCATTGACCTGGGGGCGGTAGGCGGGGGCAACGCGGCTTCCCTGCGGGTGGGGGAGGGAGCGCTGGCAACCCTGTTTGGCGCAGAAAACTTCGGGGGACGCAGCACCACCTTCACGGCGGATGACCCCAATTTGAGCGATAATCCCATCGGGGCGGATGCCGCCCAATCCCTGCGCGTCCTCCCCAAAGGGGCAATGCCTTCCCTGCCGCTTCCCCAATGGCCGCCGGCGGGCAGCGTCCTGACCGGCTCGGTCAATCTCTACTGGCAGGATGGCGGGGGGGGCGTCCAGTTCCAGACGCGTCTCTCCGACACCCTCACCCGCACGCTGACCGGCACATGGCAGACCGCGCCCTCCCTGGCCCCCGGGGGGCTGCTCTCCGGCACGTATGCCTGGCAGGTGCGCGCCCGCTCAGCCCTCACCGGCAGCATCTCTCTGACCCAGTGGAGCGTGCCCTACACCTTCACGCTGCGCGCCCAGACGTCGCCCACGACAAGCGTCTCCCTGCCCTACACCAGCGGGATGGAGAGCAACACCGGATGGCTGGCCGAAAATTGGGGATGGAGCAACGACCTGGCCCGCAGCGGGCACGCCTGGGTGGTCAGCCCGACGCTGGCAAGCGCCTCCCAGCCTTTCGCCGCCGATTTGACCTCCCCGCCGATTTCCGTGACCCTGCCCGGATACGCCCTCCGCTTCTGGTATCGCGCCAACACCGAGGGGAATGGGCCAGACTGGGACCAAAGGTGGGTGCAGGTCTCCGTGGGTGACGGCCCCTTCGAGAATCTCCTCCAATTAGAGAACGACCCCATGCTGGGCTGGCTGCACAGCCCGGAAATTTCGCTGACCCCCTATCTGAGCCGCACGGTGCGCTTCCGCTTCCATTTCGTTACCCTGGACGGCGAGCACAATCCCGCCGCGCCCTGGGCGATTGACGATGTGAGCATCCTCCCCGCCGAAACTTACTCCTGCACAGAGAGCACCGCCAACGACACGCCGGCGACGGCCACTCCGCTAAGCATCGGGCAAAGTGTGGAGGGGAGTATCTGTCCGCCGGGCGACCTGGATTTCTTCACCTTCCAGGGGCAGGCGGGGCAGCGCATCAGCGCGGACGTGGATGCCGTCGGCGCGGGAACCGGCTCCCATCTCGACCCCTACCTCTTCCTGCTGGCGGAGGACGGCGCTTCGCAACTGGCCGAGCACGACGACGAAGTGCCCTACCAGATGCAGGACCCTCACCTGGGTTTCACCCTGCCCTACAGTGGCACGTACTACCTGAAATTGCGCGCCTGGGACCACCCCACAGCAGGCGGTGAAGCGTTCACGTACACCTTGCACCTGCTGGAGGACAGCGCGCCGCCCACGGTGACGCTTCACGCTCCCGATGTGCTCGCCTACGGACAGTCCGTCACGCTGACCGTCTCCGCCGGCGACGACGACGCCGTGCAACAGGTATCTTTTTGGTGGCACAGCGGCGATTGGGAGCAGGATACCTGGCAACTGGTCGGCACGGACGCCGACGGGCGCAACGGATGGCAGATAGTTTTCGACCCCGGTGCGCTCCCTCCCCAGACGGAGATGGCCTTCTATGCCGAAGCGATGGACTGGGTCGGCAACCGCGCTTACGACGGCGCCTGGCACGTGATTTACGGGAAGACAGTGTATTTGCCAATGATAGTCAAGTAGTTGGGTAGTCGCGTGGCCGAGTAGTTTTGTGATGTCACACGGCGATTGATTACAAATTACAGAACTTGCATACCCCCCACCCACCAGAGCGTTTTCTCGCTTCCAGACTTACAAACTTTTCCCCTCTCCCATGAACTTCCGCACCGCCATCATCGAAACCGGACGCATCGCCTACCAGCGCGGCCTGCTGACTGCCAACGACGGCAACATTTCCGTGCGCCTGCCCGACGGCAACATCCTGATTACCCCCTCCGGCCTGTGCAAGGGGCGTATGCAGCCCGAAGACTTGCTGGTCATCACGCCCGAAGGCGAGGTCGTGGAGGCCGCGCCGGGGCGCAAACCCACCTCCGAGCAGCCCATGCACCTGGAAGTCTACCGCCTGCGCCCGGACGTGAACGCCGTCCTGCACGCCCATCCGCCTTACGCCGTGGCCCTCACCGTGGCCGGCTTCGACTTGCGGAACGATTTCCTCCCCGAGACGCGCATGACGCTGGGGAGCATCCCGACTACCGATTTTGCCCTGCCCTCCTCCCCCCAAAACGCGGCGGTCATCCGGGAATTGATTCCCCATCACGACGCCCTCATGCTCCGGCAGCACGGCAGTTTGACCGTAGGCCGCACCCTGGAAGAGGCCCTCATCAACTTGGAGCGTCTGGAACACACCGCCCGCGTCCAGTACCTGGCCCAAACCCTGGGGCGCATCGTCCCCCTGCCGGAGGGGTGGTGGAGGTAGTCGGGTAGTCGGGTAGTCAGATAGTCGCCTGGTCGGGAGGTTGTACGGTCTATCATCTGTCATCCGTGGTCTACCCTCGCAACTTCCTAACCTCGCAACTCGCCCCCTCGCTTGCTTACTTTCAAACTCTTAACCTTGCAACCTCTCACTCTCTTCCCCACCTGTCTGGTCGAAAATTTCTTCCCCCGCGTCGCGCAGGCGGCGGCAAATCTCCTGGCGCGGCTGGGATACGCGCCCCACACGCCCCGCGGCCTGACCTGCTGCGGTCAGCCGGCCTTCAACGCCGGGCACTGGGAGGAAGCCCGCCGCATGGCGCTCCACACCCTGAAGGTGCTGGAGGCCTCCGAGGGGCCGGTTGTGCTTCCCTCCGGCTCCTGCGCGGGCATGATTCGCCACGGTTACCCCCAACTCTTCGCCGATGACCCCGTCAACCTGCCGCGGGCACAGTCCCTGGCGGAACGCACCTACGAACTCACCGAGTTCCTCTGGAGCCACTCCCCCGCAACCCCTACCCCCGCAACCCCGCAACCTCCTAACCCCCTACTCTCTCCTCCCGCCCTCGCCTATCACCCCTCCTGCCATCTCCTGCGCCAACTGGGGGTTGACCACCAGCCCAAAGACCTGCTGCGCGCTGCGGGGATACCTTTCACCGTCCTCTCGCCGGAATGCTGTGGATTCGGCGGCGTCTTCGCTGTGGAGCAGCCGGAACTTTCCGAGGCGCTGCTGGAGCGCAAAATCGCCGACATCGAGGCCAGCGGCGCGCGAATCGTCACCGGCTGCGACGTGAGTTGTCTGATGCACATCGAAGGCGGCCTGCGCAAGCGCGGCTCTCCCGTGCGCTGCGTCCATATCGCTGAGGTGCTGGATGGGGACGGGAAATGGTAGACCGTGGACGACGGACAATGGACGACGGACGACAGACGACGGGCAAGCGAAACGTACGCCCGCAGCGGCCTCGATACGCTACGCACTCGGCCAGTGGCGGCTTGCACTGCGCACCCCGCACCTCGCACTCTCCGGACAAGCGAAACGCATGTCCTACCCCGCACGCCCGCACGTCGCACGCCGCACCTGATACGTGGCACATGATACTTGACACGTGATACACACATGACACTCCTCCGCCAACGCATCCGCGAAGCCCTCGCCAACCCCGCCTTGCAAAGCGCCCTGGACAAGAACGCCGAGCGCCGCAAAGAGGTGCGCGCCCGCGCTTTCGCTTCCCTGCCGGACGAGGGTCGTCCACTCAAGGAACGCGCC
The DNA here is from genome assembly GCA_024763355.1 of Anaerolineales bacterium. GTDB lineage: Bacteria > Chloroflexota > Anaerolineae > Anaerolineales > DRKV01 > DRKV01. The sequence continues at coordinate 3,667 of JANTFR010000049.1, read as the reverse complement.
CACGCCATCCGCCAGGCGGTGATGGACGACCTGGATGCCCTGCTGGAGACCTTCGTCCGCAACGCGGAGCGCAACGGGATACGCGTCCATCGCGCCCGCGACGCCGCGGCAGCGCGCCGCATCGTGCTGGAGATTTTGCAAACCCACGAGACCCGCCTGGTCGCCAAATCCAAGAGCATGGTAAGCGAGGAAATCGGGCTGAACGAAGCGCTGGAGGCCGCCGGAATGCGCGTCGTGGAGACCGACCTGGGAGAGTTCATCGTCCAATTGCGGGGCGAGAAACCGGCGCACATCATCACCCCCGCCGTCCACCTGCGCCGCGAAGACGTGGGACGCACCTTCGCCGAAAAACTGGGCATCCCCTACACCACCGACGTTTCCGTGATGAACGCCGCCGCCCGCCGCACCCTGCGGGAGGTCTTCTTGCGCGCCGAGGCGGGCATTTCGGGCGTCAACTTCGGGGTGGCCGAGAGCGGGACGCTGTGCATCGTCACCAACGAGGGCAACGGACGCATGGTGACCACCCTCCCCAAAGTCCACATCGCCCTGATGGGGATGGAGCGCCTCGTCCCGACGCTGGACGACCTGGCCGTGATGCTTGATTTGCTGCCGCGTTCCGCCACGGGGCAAAAACTGACCACCTACGTCAGTCTGCTCAACGGGCCGCGCCGCCCCGACGACCCCGACGGCCCCCAGGAACGCCACCTCATTCTGCTGGACAACGGGCGCGGCGCGTTGCGAGAAGGGCCGCTGCACGACGCCTTGCTGTGCATCCGCTGCGGAGCGTGTCTGAACGCCTGCCCCACCTTCCGCGAGATGGGCGGGCACGCCTACGTGGGCGACCGCGGCCAGCCGACGCCCTATCCCGGCCCGATTGGTTCGGTAGTCTCGCCCGGCCTGTTCGGAGTGGAGCATTTCGGACATCTGGCGAAAGCCTGTACGCTGTGCGGAGCGTGCGCCGAAGCCTGTCCGGTGGGCGTCCCGCTGCCGGATTTGCTCCTGGAAGTGCGTCGCGAGTGGGTGGAGACGCGTCCCCCGGAGACGCGCGGCTCCCGCCTGGGGATGCGCGCCTACGCCTGGATGATGACTCATCCCGAAGCGTACCGCCTGCTCCGCAAAGCCGCCGCCCTGGGGATGCGCCTGCTGCCCCGCAAAGATGGCTGGCTGACGTGGCTCCCCGCCCCGCTGAACGCCTGGACGAAGACGAGGCATTTTCCGATAATGGACGGGAGACGGTGGACGGTAGACGGGAGACGGTGGATGGGAGAGGGTAGACCGTGGACGGTAGACGGTGGACAGTGGACGGTGGACGACCGGATGCGCACCTCGCACGCCGCACCTCGTACGTCGCAATCCATGCCGATTTTTTCCGCGGAGGTAACAGGGCTGAATGGGGAAGTCATCCGCTGCACACCAGATACGCTGGGGCAGGCACTCTCAGATTGGCTATGCGCAAAAGAGGCGCGGACGGTGCTCATCCCGCCGGGGGAAGGGCTGCCTGCCGGGGTGCGCGCCGCGCTGCGGGAGCGGGGTCTGCATCCGGTGGAGGCCTCCCTGCCCGCTGCAGACCCCGCTCGTCAGGAGCAGTTGGAGGCGCTGGCCGAAGCGGAGGCCGGTATTGCCGTGGCCGCCGCCGGGCTGGCCTCTACGGGGACGGTGGTACTCGTCGGAGAACGGGAGCAGCCACAAACGAGTTCGCTCCTGCCCCCCATCAGCGCGGTCATCTTGCGGGAAGCGGACATCCATCGGGATTTACAATCCTTCCTTAAAGCGGGCGGGGGAGAATTCATCGGGGAGAAATCCGCTGTGATGCTGGTCAGCGGCCCATCGCGCACCGCGGACATCGAGATGACGCTCACGATTGGGGTACACGGGCCGGGGACGGTGGGTATCTTCGTGGTGTGATATACTTCGGCGGCGCGATGAAGGTCATCATTCAAATCCCCTGCTACAACGAAGCGGAGACGCTGCCGCAGACGGTGGCGGAGTTGCCGCGCCAGTTGCCCGGCGTGGACGAAGTCGAATTCCTGGTGATTGACGACGGCAGCACAGACGGCACGGCGGAGGCGGCGCGGGCTTGCGGAGTGCATCACGTGGTGCGCCTACCTTACCACATGGGGCTGGCGCGGGGCTTCGCCGCCGGGCTGGAGGCCTGCCTGGGGCGCGGCGCGGATGTGATTGTAAACACCGATGCCGACAATCAGTACGTGGCGGCTGACATCCCCAAACTGCTGGAGCCGATTGCGAGGGGCGAGGCCCAAATCGTTGTTGGCGACCGCGGCGTGGCGACTCACGAGGGTTTCCCGCCCCACAAACGGCTGCTGCAACGCCTGGGCAGTTGGGTGGTTTCGCAGGCCGCCGGGATGCCCGTCCCCGACGCCACCAGCGGCTTTCGGGCGCTGACCCGCGAAGCGGCCCTGCGGACGATGGTGCTGAGCACCTACTCCTACACGCTGGAGACGCTCATCCAGGCCGGGGCACACAACATTCCGGTCAAGTACGTGCCGGTGCGCACCAATCCGCAGACCCGGCCCTCCCGCCTGATGCGCAGCACACTCCACTACCTGCGGCAATCCATCCCCACGATTATCCGGGCGTACACGCTCTACCAGCCGCTAAAGGTCTTCACGCTTCTCAGTCTGCTGCTGATTGGGGCGGGACTGATTCCCGCCGTGCGGTATCTGTACTTCTTCCTGGTGATGCACAGCAGCGGGCACATCCAGTCGCTGATTCTGGCGGCCATCCTGATTATCGTCGGCGTGCAGACCTTCCTGATTGGGCTGGCGGCGGATTTGCTGGCCTTCAACCGAAAGATTTTGGAGGAGTTGCGTTACCGGGCCACGAATGAGTCCACGAATGGGCACGAATGTGTCCACGAATAACACGAATGGGCACGAATGAACACGAATAGACGCTGGCTCATCGTCCTGCTGCTGGCGCTGACCCTGAGCGCCTGCGCCCCCATCGTCCGTCCGGAGCAGCCCGACCAGACGGATGCTTTTGTGTTTAAGCCGGGGGAGCGCATCGGGCAGACGATGGTCGCCAATTTTGCGGGGATGAACGGGGTGGAAGTGTACCTGGCCCCCAAAGGAGCGGCGCGGGGAGAGATAAGTTTGCACCTGCGGGAGGATGCCGGGGCAGACGCGGATTTGGGGGTGGCCGCGTTGCCCGTCGAACAAATCACGGCTCCGGGGTTTTACCGCTTCCCGCTGCCCATACAGCGAGATTCGCGGCAGAGATACTACTATTTTGAGATGCGTTTCGAGGGAGAGGGGGCCTTGCGGGTGGGACGCGCTCCCGGCAACGGGTATCTGGACGGCTCCGCCTATCTGGAGGGCACACCTGCCGACGACGCCCAACTCTCTTTTCTGCTGGATTACGACCCGCTCCGCCTGGGGCTGGGGTTGGCGGGCGAATCCCTGACCTGGGGATGGTATCTGCTGGTGGCCGCATTTTTGTTTGTGCTGCCGGGGTGGGTGATTTTGGCCCCCTACCCCGGCCCTCCCCCCACAGGGGGGAGGGGGATTCCATCACCCCACACCCCTGCCACAAGGGAGAAGGGCACTCCGTTATCGGAGGCGCAGGGCGCAGAGGCAATTCCCTCACCCCGTACCCCTCTCCCTAAGGGAGAGGAGTTGGCTATGCGCAATTCTTGGGTGCGGGTGGC
>JANTFR010000048.1 GCA_024763355.1 Anaerolineales bacterium | reverse complement strand
TTGGCCTGAAAGACGTGCCCGCCGACGAACCCGCCGCCCACGGAATAGGGTTGGCTGACATGACAATCTCCACATGTCGTATGACAGGTAGAACAATGATTGCCAAACATCTCTTCGAGAGCAGGGTGATTCTCCGGCATACTGCGCTCATCCAGAACGGTCCAGTAGCCATTTTGGGTCAGATGCAAACTGGACTGGTAGGAAGGAACGACATTGGGATGACATTCTCCACACGAGGATTCGCTATCCTCGCTGGGCCGCGCAATCAGTCCTTGATGAGCAGTTTCCTTATCGGGCGATTGCACCCCGCCATGGCACTCAATGCAGTCCATCCGTCCGTGAGTAGTCTGCACAAAAGCCCCGGCATCAATCAAAACCTTCTCCCATGGCTCCAACGGAGCCACCTCTCCCCCTCACCCCTCTCCTTTGCTTTCGCTAGGGGCCTTTTCCTCCGGCTTGGCCGTCTGGATAAGGCGGTCTTTGTCGCTGTGGCAACTCAGACATTCATTGTTCGGGTCAATGAAAGGAGTGGGAGTGGGAATGAGCATAGGGCGGGGATGTGCGGCCGCCATCTCTGCCGTGGCCAGGGCCTCCGGATGCTCAGCAGGGGGGGCAGAAGCACACCCTGTCAGGATGGTCAACACCATTCCGACCAAAAAAAATGCACAAATGCGCTTGAAATTCATAGATTTATGCTCCTTTTGTGTATTTTTTCACGCGCAAATATAGTATAATAGACAACACTCATAGATACAAGTGACAAACATAATAATTACTTATAGAACGTGCTTATGCCACAGTATAAGGAAACGTTATAGATGAGATGTTTTTTTATTAGCGCACAGCGAGGAACCCCATGCTAGACACTCACCAATTGCACGTTTTTGTCGTCGCCGCGGAAACACTGAACTTCACCGAGGCCGCCCGCCAACTGAGTATGTCCCAACCCAGCGTCAGCCAGCATATTCGCTCTCTGGAAAAACATTTCAACACACGCCTCTTCGAACGGGCAGGACGCGGACTCCGCTTGACAGATGAAGGGAATGCCTTGCTCCCTCTGGCTCGCGAAATCGTGTACCAATCTATCCGTATCGAAGAAGCCATGGCTTCCCTGCGGGGAGAGATTTTCGGTAGTCTGCTGGTGGGATGCAGCACCACACCGGGGAAATACGTTCTCCCACAAATCCTGGTTGGATTTCATCGCCTCTACCCCAAAGTAAGCGTTGTCTGTCAGGTTTCCTCTCAACAACAGGCCCTCGAATTGCTGTGCAGCGGGAAAATTCATTTTGCGCTTTCCAGCCGCATCCGTCTGCCTTGCACAGGCGCCGAATTCCGTCTCTTCATGCAAGACCCCGTAGTGTTGCTGGCGCCTGAAGACCACCCCTGGGCGCAGCAAGGACAAGTAAAGCCGGAGGAACTCCGCCAGGGCACTTTTCTGCTGCGAGAACCGGGGTCCGGCACATACGACGCTGTGGAGGAAGCGCTCCGCCAAACAGGCGTTGTTTCCATCCACGAACTCAACACCATCATGACTTTGGGAAATTCGGAGGCGATTGCTCTAGCCGTGCAAGAGGGTTTGGGGGTAGGATTTGTCTCACACATGATTGCCACCCGCATTCCCAGAGGAGGCGTCAAGATTGTGCCCATTGAGGGCATGGAAATTTGCCGGGACATTTACATCGGCCGTCAGACCGTTCACCCTGCCACGGCGGCACAGACCGCCTTCTGGGAACTGGTGCAAACGCTCAACCCTCTCAACGTATGCGGCAGCGTACCAGTGGAGACAATGGAAGCAGCGTAAGAACCCTTTTGAGATGCTTGTAAGCCCTGCAAGCAACCCTGGGGGCACTCAGATGTTGTAGAAACCAGGAAAGCCGATTTTTCCCCGTAGCCCTTTTTGTGTCATGGCGAGCGCCCGCCGGGGCGCGAAGCCATCTCCCCCACGAATGGTGAAAAGGAGCCGTTGCCTTGCGCTTGCCGGTCGGGAGATCGCTTCGGGCGCTTCGCGTCCTCGCGATGACACGCAAAAGAAGCGCGAGAGAAGGAAGCCTTCTACAGAATTTGCATACACCCAGCAAACCTCAAACGCTTGACAAAATCTTATTTTGGGGGTATTTTATGACTGACCAGTCAGTCAGTTATCTTCATCGCAAACTTGCCATGCCCCCAAAGCCCGACGTTAGCGAAAAACGCACCGCCCAGATACTGGAAGCCGCCCGCGAAGTCTTTGCCCGCAAGGGTTTCCACAAAGCCCGCATGGAAGACATCGCCGCTCGCGCCAACCTGAGCAAGGGCACGCTCTACCTGTACTTCAAGAACAAGGATGCCCTCATCACCGCCCTGCTCGACCGTCTTTTCCAGAGCGAGATGAGCGACCTGCGCGCCATCCAGCAAGAAGACGCTCCGGCTGCCGAACGTCTGTGGCGCTTCATGGAAACCATCACCGCCGACGTGCAAGGCAGTTGGATGGGCATCCTCCCCGTGGTATACGAGTTTCTGGCCCTGATTTTCCGCAACCCGCTCGTCCAGAAGGCCTTTCGCCAGTACCTGCGCACCTACATCGCCTTGAGCATACCCATCATCGAGGACGGCATCGCCCGCGGCGAATTCCGCCCCGTAGACCCGCAGGAGGCAGCCCTGGCGCTGGGTGCGCTCTTTGAGGGAACGCTCCTGCTGTGGGTGTACGACCCCGAGACGGTAGACGTGGAGCGGCACATCCGCAGCGGGTTTCAGATTTTGCTGGAGGGGATGCGCGCATGATAGCCCAAATCAATTTCCTGCTTCTGCTGCTCTTTACCGTCCTGACGGTGTATTTCTACATCAAGAGCGCCGGCCCCGCCGCGCTCGAACGGAAAATCGGAGAACGCGCCTACGCCATCTGCACCCGCTACCGCATTCTCGCGGGCGTTTTCATGACCCTGGCGGGAATCAACTACGTGGTGTACGCCTTCTACCCCCTCCCGCTGCCGCTGCCGCGGCATTTCCCCTGGCCGTACTGGGTTTCCGTCGTCATCGCCGTTCTCATCGCCATCCCTTCCGGCTATGTGTGGCTGCGCGGCTCGCTGGACGCCGGCGAGGAGACCATGCACCCCAAAAAGGAACACACGCTCTACGGCGGCATCTACCAGAAAATCCGCCACCCGCAGGCCGCCGGGGAAGTGTGGTACTGGTGGGTGATTGCTTTCCTGTGCAATTCGCCTTTCCTGGCGCTCTATTCCATCATCTGGCTGCCGCTCTTTCACTGGATGAGCCGCGCCGAGGAGCGCGACCTGCTCATCCGCTACGGCGACGCCTACCGGGAGTACATGCAGCGTACCGGGATGTACTTTCCGAAGCGAAATGACTGACCGCCCGAAGATACCCGCCCCCCAACGGATTGCCCGCTTTTACGACCGGATTGCCCTCCTGTACGATTGGGCGACCCTGGTGGAAGGACGCGGGCAGACCGCTGCCCTGGAATTGCTTGCCCCCCGCCCCGGAGAGCGCATTCTGGACGCCGGCACGGGAGCAGGCAGGGAGCAGGCCCGCATCGCCCGCGCCCTGGAGGGCAATTTTCCACCCGTCGGGGTGGACATCTCCTACCGGATGCTGCGCTCCGCCCGCAAGCGCGCCCGCGCCTTGTGGGTGCAAGCCGACATCCGCCATCTGCCCTTCGCAACAGGGGTGTTCGACGCCGTCTATTGCGCCTACGTGCTCGACGTACTTTCCCCCGCCGACCTGCGCCTTGCACTGAGAGAATTTCACCGCCTGCTCAGGGAGGGAGGCCGCGCCGTACTGCTCACCCTGACGGAGGGTGTTTCTCCGCTGGGACGCGCTTTCGTGTGGGCCTGGAAAACGGCCTATCGTCTCGCTCCGCTGGCCTGCGGCGGCTGCCGCCCGCTCCAACTGAACGAGATGGCAACGGAAAGCAACTTCGCCGTGCGAGAAGCGCAGGTCATCGAAGAGTTCGGCATCCCCAGCGCCCTTTTGCTTTTGGAGAAAAGGCCATGAGAAAACCGCCTCGCGGGCTGGCTGCCATCCCCTGGCGGTTGCCCATCTACCTGTACAAATTGCACCTCGGCTGGATGCTGGGAGAACGCTTTTTGCTGCTAACCCACATCGGGCGGAAAAGCGGGCTGCCGCGCCACGCCGTCATAGAGGTCGTCCATCACGACCCGGAAACCCATACCTGGTACGTTGCTTCCGGCTTCGGCGAAAAATCGCACTGGTTCCGCAACATCATGAAGACGCCGCAAGTGACCATCCAGGTGGGACGGCGCAAGATGACTGCCGAGGCCCACCGCCTGTCCCCGGAGGAGGCCGAGAGCATCCTGCGGCAATACGCCCAAAAACACCCCATCGCGCTGCGCGAACTGGGGAAAATCATCGGCTTGCAGTACGACGGCACACCGGAGAGTCTGCGCCAAATGGCAGAACAAATCCCGGTGGTGGCATTTTGTGAAGTTTAAAAAGTGGGTAAGTGCGAGAGTAGCGCTCGCCCGTTCACTAATCTTTTCTTGGAGGCATTCCCATGACCATCGTGTTGCTCGTTCTCGCCATGATTGTCCTCGGACTGATTGTCGGCTTCGCGGCCGGTCTCATCTGGAAGGACAACCGTCCTATCGGGGTCAAAGGCGATTACATCGCCGCCGTAGTGACTGCCGTCATCGTCGGGCTGCTCGATTATTACGTCATTCCGGCGATGGGTTTCAGCGACACCATGCGCTGGCTGGGTGTGAGCACCGAACCGTGGCTGAGCGCCCTGCTGGTGCTGTGGCTCGTCCGCTACGTGAAGAAATAAGCGCATGGCCGTCATCTCCCTCCGTAACCTGACCCGAGACTTCAAGACCACCCGCGCCGTGGACGGGCTGACCCTCGACATCCAGGCCGGAGAACTGTTCGGCCTGGTCGGCCCCGACGGGGCGGGCAAGACCACCACCCTGCGGCTGCTGGCCGGGCTGCTCGACATCACCGCGGGCGAGGCCCAGGTGCTGAAATACGACCTGAAGACCCAGGCGGAGCGCGTCAAGAAGCACATCGGCTACATGGCGCAGCGCTTCAGTCTCTACAGCGAACTGAGCGTGGACGAAAACCTGGCCTTCTTTGCCGAAATCTACGATGTGCCCCGCGAGGCGCGCCCCGAACGCACCGCCCACCTGCTGGAATTCGCCGGTCTGACGGAGTTCCGCGAGCGGCGCGCTGGGCAACTCTCCGGCGGGATGCAGAAGAAACTGGCGCTGGCCTGCACTCTCATCCACCAGCCGGAAATCCTGCTGTTGGACGAACCCACTACGGGAGTAGACCCCATCGCCCGCCGTGAATTCTGGAACATTCTTACCGACCTGCATCTGGACGGTGCGACCATCGTGGTCAGCACGCCCTACATGGACGAGGCCGACCGCTGTTCGCGGGTCGGATTGATGTACGAGGGCAAACTGGCAGCCTGCGCCCCGCCGCGGGAAATCCTCCGGCAACTGGGGGCGGAGGTTATCGAAGTGCATCCGGCGGACTGGCGGGCGGCGCGCGGCCTCATCGCTGCGCTGGAGGGCGTGCGCGAGGTGCAGACCTACGGGGAGGCTCTCCACGTCCTGGTGGAAGCAGGGACGGGCGCGAAGCGTCTCCGGGAGATAGAAAAAACGCTCAAAAAGCACAATCTGGCCTGCAACAACATCCGTCTCGCGCCGCCGCGCATGGAGGAAGCCTTCATCTCCATGATTCGGGAGTTGACGGAGGAAACCGCACAAGGAGACCCCCATGTTCCTCGACCCTGACCGCCCTATTGCAACCTGCACACAGCCTTCCTGCGAAAATTGTCCGCTTGCCGAACAGATACACTGCCACTTCGGCGGCAGGGACCTCGGCAAATTCCTGGCCTCCGCTTTCCCCGTCTTTCTGCTGGGGGGCATCGGCCTCTACCGCTTCGGTTTGGGGCCTTTCGCCTTGTGGGTGGCCTTCATTCTGGCCTACTTCGGCCTGATTGAAATCCGGGTCATGTGTTCGCATTGCCCGCACTATGCCGAGGAAGGGAGCAGTCTGAAGTGCTGGGCAAATTACGGTTCGCCCAAACTGTGGCGCTACCGCCCCGGACCTATGAGCCTGACCGAGAAAATCGTCTTTTTGGCCGGTATACTGTTCATCGTCGGCTACCCCGTCGCCGTCTTCCTGTGGACCTCCCAATGGCTGTGGGGCATGGCGGAGGTATTTTTCATCGCCGCCTTTTTCGTCTACATGCAAGCCAGCATGTGCAATCAGTGCATGAACTTCGCTTGTCCGCTCAACCGGGTGGGACAGACCACCCGCCGGGCCTTTTGGGAGCGCAATCCCCGCATCCGAAAGGCCTGGAAACGAGAATCATGATGAACACCAGGCACGTTTGGGCTGTAGCCCGCAAAGAATTACATCATATCCTGCGCGACCCCGGCACTTTCATCCTCGTCCTGCTCACGCCAACTCTCTTGCTGCTGTTCTTCGCCTACGCGCTGACGACCGACATCCGGCACGTGAACATCGCCGTCCTGGATTACGACCGCAGTCCGGCCTCGCGGGCCTTCGTCCAGCAAATCACCGCCGGGGAGGACCTGGACCTTTACGCCCAGGTCGGTTCTTTCGAGGAACTGGACACGCTGCTCGTCCACGGAAAAATCAAAGCCGCTCTCATCATCGGGCCGGATTTCTCCCGCGATTTGATGAGGCTTCAGGGTACGCCCATCCAGGTGGTGATTGACGGCACCGAACCGGAAAGCGGCAACTTTGCCGTAGACCACATCGCCCGCCGCGCCGAGACCTTCGTCACCGAGACGCTGGGGCGGCAGTTGCAGGGCATGGGACTGGAGGCCGCCTCCCTCTCGCCGCTGGATATCCGCGTGCGCGCCTGGTTCAATCCGGGTCTCAAGCCGCGCAACGACATCATCCCCGGCATGATTTCCATGGTACTGGGCGTGCCGGCCCTCTCCGTAGCCCTGGCGCTGGCCCGCGAGCGCGAACACGGCACGCTGGAGCAGTTGATGGCAACCCCCATCGGGCGCGCCGAGTTGCTCCTGGGAAAAATCATCCCCTATCTGCTGGTCGGCCTGTTCAACGTGCTCTTCATCCCCGCCCTGGCGATTGCCTGGTTCCACATCTCGTTGAACGGCAGTTTTCTGCTTTTCTTCCTCCTCTCGGCGGTCTTCCTGTTTGCCATTCTCAGCATGGGGATTCTGCTGGGCGTTTTCATGCGGACGCAGGCGGCGGCGCTGGCGCTCTCCTTTCTCCTGATTTTTTACCCCGGATTCTTCCTGACCGGCATTTTCTTCCCCCTGGCATCCATGCCCGAAGAAGTGCGTCTGGAGGCCATGTTCCTGCCCGGCACCCCCTACGCCGCCATCACCCGCGCCATCTTCCTGCCGGGGAGCGGACTGGAAGTGGTATGGCCCTACGCCGTGATGCTGCTCTTTCAGGGAGTGGTCTTCACGGGCCTAGCGGCGCTGTTTTTCAGGAAGAAATTGTAATCATGTCTCGTATTCTCGCCCTCACCCGAAAAGAATTCATCCACCTGCGGAATGACTGGTGGCTGCCGGCCTTCATGCTCCTGGGCGGATTGATGGAACTGGTTATGGTGGCCTGGGTGACCTCACGCCCCATCACCAACCTGCCCATTCTGGTAGTAGATTACGACCGCAGCGCCGCCAGCCGCGAGGTGGTCACCGCCCTGGAGAACACGGGCACCTTCGACCTGCGCGGCTACGCCGACGAAACCGCGGTCAAGGATGCCATCGTGCGCGGCGACATCAACGCCGCGGTGGTCATTCCGCCCGATTTCTCCGAGCAGATGGTCAATCCGCAGGACAGGCCGCAGTTGGCCGTCATCCTGAACGGAGCGGAGAGCATTCCCGCCACGGAAGCGCTGCGCTCCGTACAGGGCGTAGCCTACAATTTGAACACCGCCCTGGTAGTGGAGCGGCTTCATCTGCCGCCAGAGCAGTTCGCCGGTTTCGACTTCAGTTTGCGCGTCTGGTTCAACGAAGCCCTCAAGGACGCCTTCTACACTGTCCCGGCGGAGTTCGGCCTGATGCTGGAATTCGTCGTCCTGCTCTTCGCCGCCCTGGCCTTCACCCGCGAACGCGAATTGGGCACCCTGGAACAACTCCTGGTGATGCCCTTCTCCTCGCTGGAACTCATTCTCGGCAAGGCCATTCCCGTGTTGGCAATCGCCTATTCCGATTTCCTGCTCATGCTGATACTCATCCGCTACGTCTTCCACCTCCCCCTGCGCGGTTCGCTGGCCCTCCTGCTGGTGGTCGCCTTTGGCTATATGCTGGTGGAACTGGGTAAAGGGATGGTCATCTCCGTGGTATCGCACACCCAGCACCAGGCTTTCCTGCTCGTCATGTTAGTCGGGATGACAGATTTCATGTTCACGGGCTACGCCGCGCCGGTGGAAGGGATGCCTGTCGCCCTGCAATGGCTTGCCAATCTCGTCCCCGCCCACCACTGGCTGACCATCCTGCGCGGCGTACTGCTCAAAGGAGCCGGGATAAGCGTGTTGTGGCCCAACCTGCTGGGGCTGCTCGTCCTGGGCATCATCATCCTGACCTTCTCCCTGCGCTTCGTCCGCCGGGCGCTGGATTGAGGGTGCCAGGTGTCAGGTGTCAGGTACCAGGTGTCAGGTGTCAGGTGTCAGGTACCAAGTGCCAAGTACCAGGTACCAAGTGCCAAGTGCCAGGTGTCAGGTGCCGATGCAACCAATGCAACCGATGAACCAATGCAACCAATGAACCCCGTCATCGTCTCTTCCCTCACCAAACGCTTCGGCGATTTTACCGCCGTGGATGACATCTCTTTCGAAGTGCGGCGCGGCGAGATTTTCGGCTTTCTCGGCCCCAACGGGGCGGGGAAAACGACCACCATCCGCATGATTCTCGGCCTTCTCGCCCCTACCGCGGGGAGCGTCCGGGTGCTCGGCATGGACGCCCGCCGCGAGACGGCCAAAATCCGCCCGCGCACCGGCTATATGTCGCAGCGCTTCAGCCTCTACAACGACCTGACCGTGATACAAAACCTGCGCTTTTACGGGGCGGCATACGGGCTGGGGAACGCCCAATTGCAGGAGCGCATCCGGGCGGCGCTGCAACTGGCCGACCTGGAAGGGCGCGAACACCTCAAAACCGGGGAACTCTCCGGGGGGTGGCGGCAGCGCCTGGCGCTGGGTGCGGCCATCCTGCACGAGCCGGAAATCATCTTCCTGGACGAACCCACCGCGGGGGTAGACCCACTATCCCGCCGCACCTTCTGGGATTTGCTCTACCGCCTGGTCGAAGAAGGCGTCACGGTTTTCGTCACCACTCACTACATGGACGAGGCCGAGCACTGTCACCGGCTGGCCTTCATCCGGCGCGGCCAAATCATCGCCCTGGGCGCGCCTTCCGAAATCAAGCGGCACAAGATGCGGGGCGAGGTACTGGAAATCGCCCCCGAAAATGCCGCCCGCGCCGTGGAAGTGCTGCGCACCGCCCGTCTGGAGGGCGCGCTACCCCTGGAAAGCGTCGAATTGTACGGCGCGCTGGTGCACGTCATCCTGCCGGAGGCCCGCAAGCACCGCAAAGATATCCTGCGCACACTTCAGAATGCGCACATCCGCGTCCACAACATGGACGTCATCGAACCCTCGCTGGAGGACGTCTTCATCGCCGCCATGCAATGACCCCCTGACCCTACCTCCCGCAAGGGGCAGGAGCAGACGCCCCCCACTTGCAAACTTTCCTACTTGCACACTCGCAAACTTTCCCACTCCCGGAGGAACCATGCTACGTAAATTCACCTTCCTCGCTCTCATCTTCACCCTCGCCCTGACAGCCTGCAGCGGAACGCCCGCACAGAAGACCGCCCCCCTGGAAGCCTCCGGCGTCATCGAGGCTCCCGAAATCACCCTGTCCCCCGAAGTGGGCGGCGTAGTGGCTGAGATTTTCGTCTCCGAAGGGGATGCCGTCAAAACCGGCGACCCGCTCTTCCGCCTGCAAAACGACCTGCTGGAGGCCCAATACCGGCAGGCGCAGGCCGCCGTGGAGGCCGCCCAGGCCGCGCTGGAGGCCGCCAAAACCAACCGTGACCTGGCGCAAGCCGCCGTGGATGCTGCCCAGGCCGCCGTGGAGGCCGCCCAGGCGCAGTACGACCTGACCCTTCAGGATGCCCGCGCCGCCGAAGAACCCAACCGCGTCGCCATATGGAGAGACGAACCGCCCGATGCTTTCAACCTCCCGTTGTGGTACTTCACCCGCGACGAGAAGTTGCAGGCCGCCCAAAACGAAGTCCAGCAGGCCCAGGAGGCCCTCCAGGCCGAGCAGGACAATTACCAAAACGCCCTGGACGCATCCAGCGCTGCCGACGTGCGCTCCGCCGAGGAGCGGCTGGTCAAGGCGCAGGCCGCTTTTCAGGTGGCCGAAGACCTGTTGAACCGCGAAGTCTCCCAAAAGAACAAGGAAGACATCAGCGATTACGTCCAGACACTCTACGACTCGGCCAAAGCCGAACTGGATGCCGCCCAACTGGATTACGACCAATTGCTCTCCACGCAGGCCGCTCAGGATTTACTGGAAGCCCGCGCCCGCCTCTCCGTGGCTCGGGAACGCTACGAACTGGCCCTCGACCGCCTGGAAGCCCTGCAAACCGGTCCGGACGCACCCGACGTGCGGGCCGCCTGGGCCGTCGTCCAGCAAGCACAGGCCGGCGTAGCGCAGGCCCAGGCGGGTCTCTCCCAGGCCGAGGCCGCCATCACCCAGGCCGAGAAAGGCGTAGCGGAGGCGCAGGCCGCCCTGGATGCCGCCCAGGTGCAGAGGGACAAATTGACCGTCTCCGCCCCGACGGACGGTGTCATCACGACCCGCAGCATCGAAGTCGGGGAGGTGCTGGAACCCGGCGTCGGGGCGCTCTCCCTGGCGCGCCTGAAGGATTTGACCGTAACGGTCTATTTACCCGAAAATCGCTATGGCGAGATTTCCCTGGGACAGGGAGCCACCTTGCGGGTCGATTCCTTCCCGGACGAGACGTTCAGCGCCACCGTCATCGCCATCTCGGATAAAGCCGAGTACACTCCGCGCAACGTGCAAACAAAAGAGGAGCGCGTCAACACCGTGTACGCCGTCAAACTGAGCATCGAGGAGAGCGGCGGCAAACTCAAACCCGGTATGCCCGCCGACGTGACCTTTGGGAATCCGTAAAGCAGCAGTCCATTGAAGTGGCAGAAGAGTCAAGACCTCACAGGCATTGTAAACCTGTGAGGTCTTGATGCTTGGGTGTACGCAAATTCTGTAGAAGGCTTCCTTCCTCTCGCGCTTCTTTTGCGTGTCATCGCGAGGGCGTGAAGCGCCCGAAGCGACCTCCCGACCGGCAAGCGCAAGGCAACGACTCCTTTTCACCATCCGTGGGGGGAGATGGCTTCGCGCCCTGGCGGGCGCTCGCCATGACACAAAAAGGGCTACGGGGAAAAAATCGGCTCTCCTGGTTTCTACAACATCTGAGTGCCCCCTTGATGTTTTAAACGGTTGACATCCAAAACGTTTTGGTCTACAATGGAAACGCTTTCCAAAACGTTTTGGATATTTGACGTTAACCAGCCTATGCCTGCGACACTCAAAGACATCGCCCAAAAAGTCGGCAAATCGGTGACCACGGTTTCACGCGCCTTGCACGATTACGACGATGTCAGCCCGGAGACAAAAGCCCTCGTCCGGCAGGCTGCCAGTGAACTGGGATACATTCCCAACATTCTGGCGCAGCGGCTCCAAAAACAGCGCACCGACACGCTGGGATTCATCCTGCCCACTTTCGGGCCGCGTTTTTCCGACCCCTTCTTCAGCGAATTCCTGGCCGGCATTGGCAACAAGGCCACAGAACTGGGCTACGATATTCTGGTCGCCACCCGTCCCCCCGGCGAAGAGGAGTTGCAAGCCTATCGCGACATCGTCCAGAGTTACCGCGTGGACGGCTTCATCATTGTGCGGACGCGGCGCAAAGACTGCCGCATTCAATATCTGCTGGAAACCGGTTTCCCTTTCGTGGCCTTTGGCCGCACTGAGAACGCCGGCCCCTATCCCTACGTGGATGAAGACGGCGAGTACGGCATGCGACTGGTAGTGCGCCATTTGGCCCGTCTGGGACACCGCCGGATTGCCTTCATCGGCGCGCCGGAAGACCTGATGTTCGCCCATTGCCGCAAAGCAGGCTATCTCCAGGGCATGGAGGAGGCCGGATTGCCCATCGAAGCATCCCTGATAACCACCGGCGACCTGACCCAGCGCGGCGGGTACGAAAAGGCCCTGCAATTGCTGGATACCTCTCCTCCCCCGACGGCCATCGCCGCCAGCAACGACCTCATGGCGCTGGGAGCCATCAATGCGGCGCAATCCCGTGGGCTGGAAGTCGGGCGCGATATCGCCATCACCGGCTTCGATAACATTCCCCTGGCCGAAACCAGCCATCCGCCGCTCACCACCGTCCACCAACCTATCTACCAGATTGGGCACATGGCTTGCGAGATGCTGGTCGGAATCATCACAGGCGCACAGCCTCACCCCGAAAGCATCTTGCTCAAACCTTCTCTGATTGTGCGCCAGAGTTGCGGAGTGCGGGTAGCCGCCTGAAGCAAGAATTCTCTTTGTGGTCTTGCGCCGCAGAAACAAAAACCCTCGTAAGGAGGTGATGCCCGGACAAAATTTCTCCCGCCTTTCCACCTGTACCCCCGTTTCTAAAACCCTATTATGGAGGACACAATGAAGAAACTCAACCTGATAATGCTTATCGCCATGGTGGGCGCACTCCTGCTGAGCGCCTGCCAGCCCCAGACCGTCGAAGTCGTCAAGACGGTCCAGGTAGAAAAAGTCGTCACACAAGAAGTCGTCGTCACCCAGGAAGTCGAGAAGGTCGTCACCCAGGAGGTGATGGTCGAGCCCACCGAAAAGACCGTGGTGGAGTTCTGGACCACCGACAACGAGGAAGACCGCGTCAACGTGTACGAGGCCGTCGCGGCCCGCTACATGGAGCAACACCCCGACGTGGAAATCCGCATCGTTCCGATTGACGAGGCCACCATCAGCCAGCGCATCGCCACCGCGCAGGCGGCCAACCGCCTGCCCGACATCGTGCGTATGGGCGTGGAGCGCGTCGCTGCCTTCGCTGCCGACGGTATTCTGGACGAGGACGCGGCCACCGCGGCCATCCAGTCCATCGGCGAAGACGATTTCCGCGCCGGCCCGCTGCAAATGGTTACCGACCCCTCCACGGGCAAGTACGCCGCCATCCCCTACGACGGCTGGATTCAGGCCATCTGGTACCGCGCCGACGTCTTCGACCAGGCCGGGTTGAACGCCCCCGTCTCCTGGGAGGACATCAACGCCGCCTGCGATACGCTGCCCGGCACCGGCAACCTGCTTTACGCCCTCGTCCTGCCGGACGACCCCGGTCAGAACTATCCGCATCAGGTCTTCGAGCAGGTCGCCATCTCCAACAACGCCTGGCCCTTCGATGCCGACGGCAATGTGACCATGAACACCCCCGAAATGGTGGAAGCCCTCAAGTTCTACACCGACCTGGCCCGCTGCGCGCCTCCCGGCCCGCAATACTGGCGCGGCGCCCGCGAGATGTACGAACTCGACCAGTCCGGAATGCTCTTCTACAGCACCTACATCATGGACGACCTGGTAGAAGGCTCCGGCACGGATAACGGCAAGATTCAAATCGCCGTGCCCGACCTCGCCAAGAAGACCGGCTTCGCCCCCAAGATGGTCGGCCCCAACGGACAGGCTACCTACGGACAGTTGGTTACCCTGGGCATCATGCAGGGCGCCGACCCCGTGGCGCAAGACGTGGTCAAGTTCTTCATGGACGGGCAGAACTATCAGGACGTGCTGGCGCTGGCCCCCTTCGGCAAGGTTCCTGTGCTGAAGAGCGCCGTGGACGGCTGGAAAGGCCTGAGCGACTTCTTCCAGTACTACGACCCCACCACATTGGAACAGATTGCCAACGGCTACGACGCCATGCAGCGCTGGCTGTTCCGCCCCGGCTACGACGCCACCCAGCGCGCCGTCATCGGAGATATCGAAGGCCGCCTGCTTATCCCGCAGGTCTTGAGCAACATCATCCTGGAAGGCACCATGACGCCCGAAAGCGGGGCGCAATGGCTGCAAGAACAGGTTGAAATCATGCTGGCCGACCGTCAAAATCAGTAAGTAGCATCTGTGTAGGGAGACCTCCGAAGGCAGACTCTTTCGGGGGTCTCCTCTTTTCTTTGTACTGCCAGGGGAGAAAGATTTTCGGCCTCCCCGCCCCCGTTTCCGGAGGCTTCGAGATGAGTACATTTCCCGCAAAACAGAGCGGCAGCCGTTGGGGGTCGCTGTATGCCCGCGAAGGCCGCCTGGCCTGGGCGTTGATTACGCCTACCGCCCTGATAGTGTTCGGCGTGGTTATCTTCCCGGCCATCTTCAGCGTGTGGGTCAGTTTCCATAAGGTCGGGTTGAACAACCTGAACGACGTTTTCCACGCCCCCTTCGTCGGCTTCGACAACTACGTGCGCGTTTTCAACGATTACGCCTTCAAATACCAGGGGCCAAAGAATTGGGGAGCGGCCGTCACCAGCATCATCTACTCCTTCGCGGCCACCTTCCTGACCATCATCGTGGGGCTGATAGCGGCGTTGCTGCTCAACCGCCCTTTTCGCGCCCGCGGACTGACGCGGGCCGTCTTCCTGTTTCCCTACGTAGCCCCCGTGGTCAGTGTGGCCTTCGTGTGGCGCTGGCTGCTCGACCCGCGACCCTCCGGCGTGCTGAATGACATTCTAATGAAAACCGGGGTGATTGACCTGCCGCTGGGCTACCTCTCCACCCGCGGGATGGCGTTGATACTGGTCATCATCTTCGAGGCCTGGCGCTACTTCCCCTTTGCCATGCTGATGATTTTGGCACGCCTGCAGGCGGTGGACAAAACCCTCTACGAGGCCGCTGAGGTGGACGGCGCGACCACGTGGGGAAAATTCTGGTACATCACCCTGCCCGAATTGCGCTACGTCCTGGGCGCCGTCTTCTTACTGCGTCTGATGTGGACGTTCAACAAATTCGATGACATCTTTCTGCTCACCGGCGGCGGGTTCGGCACCAAGGTGCTCCCCGTGTTGACCTATGAGTTCAGTTTCAAACTCTTCGATTTCGGACGCGGCGCGGCTACCGCCATGATTTTGCTGCTCATCCTGCTGGTCTTCATGGGCTTCTA
>JANTFR010000047.1 GCA_024763355.1 Anaerolineales bacterium | reverse complement strand
TTCAAGAAACTCAAGCGTAACCCCCGCCCGGTGATTGTGGATTTCTGGGCCCCCTGGTGCGCGCCCTGCCGCTTCATCAGCCCGGCGCTGGAGAAACTGGCCGCCGAGTACGAGGGGCAGGTGGATTTGTGGAAAATCAACACCGACGAGGAAACCGCCCTGGCCGCCGCCCTGGGGATTCGCAGCATCCCCACAGTAGCGGTCTACCGCGACGGGGAAGAAGTCCTGCGCCGCATCGGCGCGCAGCCCGAACCAGCCCTGCGTCAGATGTTCGAGGTGGCTACGGGTGAGACGGATGCCTCGGTAACGCGTCCCTTGGGGCAGGGAGACCGGATTCTCCGCTTGGGAGCGGGCTTCGCCGTGATGGGGATTGCGCTGCTGGCAACCCATTCCTGGATTTTGTTCGCCGTCGGAGCGGTCATCGCTTTTGCCGGCGTGTACGACCGCTGTCCTTTGTGGCAGGCGCTCACCGCCCGACTGCGCGGCTGAGAGACAAAGAGAGTGCAAGATAGGGCGCAAGATTCATGAATCTTGCGCCCTTGCGTTTAGGACCTATCCAAAAACAGGTGACAGTCACTTGCGAAGTGACTGTCACCTGGCCAGCGCTGGGCTTCCCTTCGACGATGCGCAACGCGAGCGAGGGCATTTCGGCACACGCAACGCGCCGCCTCAGGCCTCTATTTGATGCCGAACACCACGCTGACCGTGACGCTGACCTCCATCTGCCCGGCGGAGATGGGCACCGAATCGGCCATTGCCATCTCCATACCGGCGGCTTTGCGGACGATGGGGGGCGGAGCGTAGCCTACCGAAGCATTGATTTGCTGCACCTCGCCGACTTCCACACCGGCGGCGCCGGCCAGCACTTCAGCCTGGGCGCGGGCATCGTTCATAGCAGCCTCAAGGGCTTGCTGGTAGGCCGCCGTGCGGTCGGCAATATCGAACTGAATTCCGCCGATATTGTTAGCGCCGGCATCCACCGCAGCGTTCAGCAGCGTCCCGATGTTATCCAGGTCGCGCACGGTGACGTAAACGGTATTATCCACGACGTAGGTGATGCCGATGACCTCTCCCTTGCTGTCGCGCTCCTGGCGCGGGTAGATGCTGAAATTGGTGGTGCGGATGTCCTTGCTGTCCACGCCGGCTTTTTGCAGGGCGGTCATCAGGTCGGTGCTCTGGGCGTTATTGTTGCTGACTGCCTGGCGGGCATCCTTATTCTCGGTGTGCACGCCGATAGAGATGTAGGCGATATCGGGGGTCAGCGTAACCTTACCCATGCCGCTGACGGCAATCGTACGGTTGATATCCGGCTGCGCGACAGGCTCGGCCTGGGGCGTTTCGCCTTGCGCAAGGGCCGCCCGCGTGGGAGCAGTTGCGGCGCAGGCGCTGAGCAGGGCGCTCCCTGCCAGGACAGCAATCAAAAGGGCAAATTTCACGGTACGCATAGTTCACACTCCTGGTTCTGATGAGATGATTTTCGTTTTCGGGTACGACACAACATAAACGCCGCCCGCGGGGAATTGGTTCCCGCATAGTAAAAAATTTTTTGGGGGTTCACTCTCCATCCTACCATGTCCCATCTTCATTTTCAACGAGGAGAAAAAATCTCTGCAGGCAAAGCACCAGCACGTTGACAAATATTCCACCCGCATTCGACGTGTGTACTTACGGAAAGGGCACAGGCACAGCCCATCTTTGCAAGGCCATTCAGCCATCCTCCCAACTGTAGCAGCGAAAGTCCTATAACAAATTTGGGTGAAGTGTACCTAGTGGCGTAGGGACGAGTGCATCTTGGAATCTTTTACTCCCAGAAGGATAATGTACTTGCAAACCGGTTCGACTCTTTTTACTCAACTAAGGAGGCACTATGGAAGTCACGTTTCGTGAATCATGGGGCATCATCCACGGGATGGTCTTTGGCGCTTTGTTCCTGCTGTCCTTTTCCGGCGGCTTGCTGGCGCTTTATGGCCTTCGTCCTGACTGGATGACGACGAGAGGATTAGGCGAAGCCGCGACCAAACTCAAAGTCTGGGTGTGGAGCATGGCAATTATCGCCTGGGGCACGGTTCTCACCGGTACTTACATCGTTTATCCGTGGTACCGCGCCAAACCACCCGAAGGGACAACAAACCTGGCAGCATATCCCCGTTCGTTCCTTCTGGCTAATCCCGGAGCGGCAGGATGGCACAGTTTCGGCATGGAGTGGAAAGAACACATCGCCTGGCTCGCCCCCGTTGCCGCAACCATTGTAGCCTACGTTGTTTCCAAGTATGGCACCGAACTGGCCGAGCAGCCGCAGATTCGGAAGGCCATTACCTGGTTCCTGGTGATTACTTTCGTGACCGCGGCTGTCGCTGGTTTGCTGGGCGCGCTCATCACCAAAGCGGCTCCGGTACTCTAACGGATAAGGAGAAAATAACATGGCTACAAATCAAGATACCAAGATGAAAAACGGCCCTGCGGCTGCCGCCCTTTTGGCCGGCGGAATTGGCGCTCTCGCCTACGGTATTTTCATCATCTTGTCCGAAGGCGTCGAATCCATCGGGCATGCGCTCAACTGGTACAACCCCTCCGGCAATCTGTCCGGAAAGAGTACCATGATGGTGATTGTATGGCTGGCATCCTGGGCATTCCTAAACAACAAGTGGAAAGATACGGATGTTGACTTTGAGAAAATCGCCACCATCGCTCTGTCCTTGCTGGTCATCGGCGTACTGTTGACCGTCCCGCCGGTGTTTGATTTCTTCATCAACCTGTTCTGATACCGGCCTGCTTTTTCAGAAAAGAGGAGGCGGAGCGCTTTACGCTCCGCCTCCTCTTCTTTTCCCAAAACCGCGTTCCGGAGCACGTCCGGCTCCTATGCGCGGCTGGAGAGATAATCGTCCAATTTGTGCTGGACGGCATAAATGGCTAACTCAATACGATTGTGTAAGTGAAGTTTGGTCAACATGTTGCTGACGTAATTCCGCACGGTGATTTCGCTCAAATGGAGCGCTTGCCCGATTTCCTTATTGCTCCGTCCCTGCGCCACAAGTTCCAACACGTCCATCTCTCGAGGCGACAACACTCGGAAGGCGACGGCTTCGGCCTCCTTTTGCAAATCGCTCAAGCGATTGACAATGTGAGTGGTGCTGCGGGGGTCCAAAACGGTTTCTCCCCGGTGGGCGGCTCGGATGGCTCGGATGAGTTCCTCGTTCCCCACTTGTTTCAAGACATACCCCGCTGCGCCGGCGCGCAAAGCATCAAGCACGAAGTTCTCATTGACCGATGATGTAAGCATGACCACCTGCGTTTCGGGAAATTGCTCCCGTATTTCGCTACAAACCGTCAGACCGTTACGCCCCGGCAACTGGATATCCAGAACAACGACATCGGGGCGGTGCCGTCCCACCTCTATCAACGCCTGGTCGGCTGTTCCGGCCTCTGCGACGACATCCAGGTCAGGTTCATCGCCCAACAAGGTGTGTAAACCCAGCCGCACAACCGCGTGGTCGTCCACAATCAGAATGCGAATGCGTTTCATGGATTCCTCTCCAAAGGCATATCGAGAGTAACAGTCGTTCCTTTGCCAGGTACGCTTTTAAAATACAAGACGGCGTCGAGCAAGCGGGCCCGGTCACGCATGTTGCGTAAACCGTACCCAGGCTCTGGATTCTCGGGCAAGCCGCGTCCAAAATCGCGAATGGAGAGCTGAAGGCGGCCGTCTGCACACGCCAAAGAGATTTCGATGCGGTCAGTATCGGCATGTCGAATAGCATTAGAAAGCGCTTCGCGAACGAAAGCCATCAAGTGATTGATTTGCTCCGGCGCAAGATGAAGCGTTCTCTTCATCTTCCAACGCATTTCCACAGGGAGTAGCCGGCGGGCATCCTCCACTATTGTCTCTAAAGCGGGCACCAGTTCAATATGCTCGATGGTGGACTGGGATTTTTCCAAAAATGTCCTGAGTTGGGTAATGCTGCGATTGATGGTGATAACGAGTTGTTCCAATCCTTCCGTCATCGAATCGTTGGCTCGTTTGTACAAAGATTGGGCCAGTAATCCAGCAGCGTAAACTTGTTGAAGAGCCCCATCATGCAATTCGCGGGCCATGCGCTCCCGCTCCATGGATATCATTAAACCTTCTTCCATGTGATGGATTAAACGCTCGGTTTCCAGGTTAAAGACCTCCAAAGCGCGAATGATGGCTACCGCTAGAATTAAACCGGCCAAAGAACGAAAAACGGGAGGGGGCAAGATAAAAAGTTGCGTGAACGTGTCCACATTGAGGACGGTAGCGGGGAAAATGGGTGCTGCGGGCACTATCAAGCCTCCCAAAACACCATACGCGACCAGCGCACCAGCGGCAACGTTGAGCGTGCGCTCGATAGGCTTCAATCGCAGCGTACGTATCTGTTCTTGTACCTGCCGGTGCAGCCCGTAGCCAGCGAGAAAACCACCCGGAACACACAGCAAATAGCGCGCCAATGCGTTGGCTTCGGCCTGCCACTGCCTCACATCGGAAGACATCAGCACACCAATCCACAAAGGGCCAATCAGCCATATGGAAAAGAGCAATGCAGGGCCAAATCTCACCCATCGCCAGTTTTGAGGCCAGGGACGCAGTAACTCCACCCCAAACTGAAACAGGCAAACAAAAGATGCCGCAAGCAAAACCAGTTGGGCAACATTGAGGAAATTGGTGATAACGGAGTTAAGATACTGTGCCTGAATAGGGATAAAGAAATCCCCCCACTCATTAAGCCCGTGCAACAACCCAAACCCCGCTAGCCAGGGCAGGCTGTGTGCCAGTTTCAAGCGCGAGCGTTGGCGCGATTGCAAAATAATGGCTAACCCCAAGACAAAAAACACCTGCCCATAAACAAACAAGACAAGAGGGCGGTTGAGGGCAAACCATTCACGGAAGGTAACAAACATAGCATAATACCTTGGTACATTGATTGGTGACGGCCATTTTAACACTTTTGTGGGAACGCGCCCACCTTTCCCGCCACGCGCCCCCCGGTCCAGAATTGTCGGCGCGAGGGAGAGTGGCTTGCGCTCTCCCCTATTTGCCTGTACAATCGAACATACACCATCCCTCACGTCCCGCCCCCTTTATCAACACGGACGGGGCTTTCGCCGACAGCGGGCAAATGTGAGGTCTAGCGGAAGCCCTGCGAGAATTCATGCTCGATTTTCAACAGGTACGCGCCCAGGTTCAGGAACTGGGGCGCAACGCGCCGCGGCGCGAGGAGAAATTGCGGACCCTGCGCCAGCGCGCCAACACCCTCCTGGACGAACACGCCGAGGCCCTGGATACACTGCGAGAGAAAGTGCGCGCCGCCTCCCGGCAGGTTCCGGGGCTGCGCTGTGCCCGTCCGGCACGGGAGGCGCTCAACGGACACGCCCCCGCGCCCGACATCCCCGTTGGCGACATTCCCATCATCGCCGCGGACGGGTCGCAAATCAACCCGGACCGCCATGCCCCGGTGGCCTACTACCTGGTCAATGTAGGGGCGATTTACCTGCTCCCCGAAGCGGATAGCGCCCCCCGCGAGTGGGTGCGCAGCCGCCTGCATTACGGAGAAGATTTGTACCCCGGAGGCAACTTGATTTCCGAGGGGGCGGTGGCCCTCCAGCGGGACGTGGCCGAGCGCCGCGCCCTCCTCGAACTGGCGGCTGACGTCTCTGGGCAAGGCCTCATCACCCTCACGGACGGGCCGCTGGAACTGTGGGGCGCAAAGGGACAGAATGAAAGTTCCGGCGGCAACTTCCGCCGGGCGCTGGAGAGTTACCTGGAGGCGCTGCGCGGCCTGCACGCCCTGGGAGTTGCCACCGCCGGTTACGTGGACAAACCCCGCGCCGATTTGGTGGTGCGCCTGCTGGAGGTCGTCCTGGCCCCCGAAGGGAATTTGCGCGGTGCCCTGAAGGAGCGCGTCTTCCTGGGCGTCACCGACTGGGCGCTCTTTGCTCACCGCCTGGAACCGGGAGAGCGCTCCGCGGTCTTCGGCTTGCAGTCCCAATCCGAACAGGATTACACCGGGCCGTTGGGACTGCACTTTTTCTACCTCAACGTAGGGCGGAAGGGCAAACCCTGGCTGGCGCGCGTCGAAATTCCCCGCTGGGTGGCCGACGACCCCGCTCAACTCGACCGCCTGCACGCCGTTCTGGTCTATCAGGCCCGCATATTGGGGGAACGCGCTTACCCCTACCTGCTGCACCGCGCCCACGAGGTAGCCGTCGTGCGCCGCGAGGAGCAGGAGCAACTCACCACCATGATTCTTCTCGAACTGCGCCGCCGCGGGGTAGAGGTGGAGGGACAGTCGCACAAGCAGGGGGTGAAGGAGTTATGAGGTTAGGAGTTGCGAGGTTGCCGAAGTTAGGAAGTTGCAGGGTCAGGGAAAAGGGCAATCACCCCGTGCAACCGACGCAACCGACGCAACCGGCGAGCCAATGAACCAATGCAACCGATGCAACCGATGAACCAACGCAACCAGTGCAACCGACGCAACCGGCCAACCAATGAACCGATGCAACCAATGCAACCAATGCAACCAATGCAACCGATGAACCGATGAACCAATGCAACCAATGAATCCCCATCCCTCCCGCATCGAAATCGGACGCCTGCTGCGCGCCGGGATGACCGGCTTCGTGGCCGGCTGCCGCGTCGCCCAGGTGGACGCGCCCTCCTTCGGGGCGCTGGTCCGCGCTCCCCTCACGCCCTCCAGCGAAGTTTTCGGGCTGATTTACGATATCCGCATCGAGGATGACGGACTGGTGAAGCAACTGGTCACCGCCGAGGGGGTGGATGAACACGTCATCGCCGACAGCCGCCTCAACCGCAACGTCCCTATCGAAATGAGCATTCTGGCCGTAGGCTACCGCGAGGGCGGACGTATTTACCACCTCTTGCCGCCGCGCCCGCCTCTCAGTTTGGACGCTCTCTACCTGTGCGACGCGGCGGATATCCGAGCCTTCACCAACGCCGGACGCTTCGGTTACCTGCGCCTGATTTTGCAGGCCAAAGACGCCCCCGTTGGCGAATTGCTGGCCGCCCATCTCAAGCAGGCCGCCGCAGCCCACGAAGACCCCGCCGCCTGGAAAGAGGCCGCCACGCAGGAAATTATCGCCCTCCTGCGCGACGATTATCCTGCCCTGATGGGCGTCCTGAGCGCGTTGGCCGAGGTGTGAGGCGTGTCACGTACCACGCACCATGTACCAAGTGTCAAGTGCCAAGTGCGAAGTGCGGCGTGCGACCAACCAGCGCGACGCCAATGCAACGAATGCAACCAATGAACTTCCAAAGGAACCAGCCATGAAAAAAATCCTGCGTATTACCGGCATCATCATCGTCATCCTGGCGCTGCTGGTGGGAGCAGTTGCCGCCGCCTTCTCACCCTACATGCGCCGTGTGGCAGAGAAATCCTTCCCGCAGACCGATGGGGAGATACAACTGCCCGGCCTGACCGCCCCCGTGGACATCTACCGCGACCAATACGGCGTGCCCAACATCTACGCCCAAAACCAGCACGATTTATTCTTCGCCCAGGGCTACGTCCATGCCCAGGAACGCTTCTGGCAGATGGATTTCTGGAGGCACATCGGAGCGGGACGCCTTTCGGAGATGTTCGGGGAGAGCCAGGTGGATACCGACACCTTCCTGCGCACGCTGGGCTGGCGGCGCGTCGTTGAGCAGGAATGGGCAGCCATGTCTCCGGAGGCACGCGCTATCTTCGAAGCCTACACCGAGGGAGTCAACACTTATCTCTCCGGCCGCAGCGGCGAGGAAATCAGCCTGGAATACGCCGTCCTCGGCCTGCTGACCCCCGATTACGCCCCTGACCCCTGGCAGCCCCTGGACAGCCTCACCTGGGCCAAGGCCATGGCCTGGGATTTGCGCGGTAACCTCGGTCAGGAAATCGAACGCGCCGTGCTGAGCAAGACCCTTACGCCGGAACAACTGGCCGACCTGTATCCGCCGTACGATTACGAGCGCCAGCCTGTCATCGTGCCGCACCCCGTTTTGGAGGGAGTCTCCGGGGGAGCGGGGGGGGCGGCAATCCCCCAGAATGCGCTGCCCCTGCTGGAGTCTCTCGCCACCCAAACGGCGGCGCTGGATTCCCTGGTTGGGCCTTCGGGGGACGGCATCGGCTCAAACAGTTGGGTGGTCTCCGGGGATAAAACCGCTACCGGTTATCCCCTCCTGGCAAACGACCCCCATCTGGGCATCCAGATGCCCTCCATCTGGTTCGAAATCGGCCTGCACTGCATCGAACGGAGCGCCGACTGCCCCTTCGATGTGGTCGGCTTCTCCTTTGCGGGCGTTCCCGGCGTGGTCATCGGGCACAACGACCGCATCGCCTGGGGGTACACCAACACCGGCCCGGACGTGATTGACCTGTTCATCGAGAAAATCAACCCCGATAACCCCAACCAGTACGAGTACAACGGCCAGTGGGTGGATATGGACGTGCTGCACGAGACCATCCGGGTGGGCGGCGGCGACCCGGTGGATGTGACCGTGCGCTACACCCGCCACGGCCCGATTATCTCCGATGCTTACGGCCCGCTGAAAGACCATCCCGACCCCACCGCCACGCCCTTCCGGGAGCGCGCCGGCATAGACCTGCCCGAAAATTACGCCATTGCCATCCGCTGGACGGCGTTGGAGCCTTCCTGCGTCTTCTGCGCCATCCTGGGGCTAAACACCGCCCAAAATTTCGACGAATTCCGCCAGGCAGCCTCCGAGTTTGCCGTGCCCGCCCAAAATCTGCTCTACGCCGACGTGGACGGCAACATCGGCTACCAGATGCCGGGGCGCGTCCCCATCCGCAAGCACGGCGACGGACGCATGCCCGTCCCCGGCTGGACGGACGAGTACGAGTGGGATGGTTACATCCCCTTCGAACAACTGCCCTACGCCTTCAACCCCGACGAGGGCTACATCGTGACCGCCAATAACCCCGTCGTCGGCCCCGATTACCCCTACCTGATAACCGCCGACCCCACCTACGGCTACCGCGCCGAGCGCATCGTGGAGATGCTCAACGCCGCCCCCGGCCCGCTGGACATCGCCGCCTACCAGAAGATGCAGATGGACGATTACAGCGGCAACGCCGCCTTTCTGGTTCCGGTGGTGCTGGAGGCCGCCCCCGATACGCCCGCTCTCGAGACCGCCCGCCAGTTGTGGACAGATTGGGATTACCAGCAAACCGTCGATTCGGCTCCTGCGGCTCTCTTCGAGGCTTTCTGGAATCACCTCCTGACCCGCACTTTCCATGACGACCTGCCGGAGGCATACTGGCCTTCGGGCGGCTCCCGTTGGTGGGAAGTGGTTCGCCACCTCGCGGAGAATCCCGCTTCCCTCTGGTGGGACGACCAGAGCACCCCCGCGGTGGAGACCCGCGACCAGATGTTCGCCGCCGCCCTGGAGGATGCCGTCCAGGAATTACGCGACCGCCTGGGGAAAGACCCCTCCCAATGGCGCTGGGGCGACCTGCACGCCGCCACCTTCCGCAATGGCACGCTGGGCGAATCGGGCATTTCCATCATCGAAGACCTCTTCAACCGCGGCCCCTTCCCCGTAGGCGGCGGCAAGGCCATCGTCAACGCCACCGGCTGGACGGCTACCGAAGGCTACGAGGTGGACTGGCTGCCCTCTATGCGGATGATTGCCGACCTGAGCGACCTGAGCAATAGCGTGGACATCCACACCACCGGGGAATCCGGGCACGCTTATCACCCCAACTACATCGATATGGCCTCCATGTGGGCGACGGGCAAATACCGCCCTATGCTCTTCACCCGTCCGCAGGTGGAGGCCGCCGCCGCACACCACATCCGCCTCACCCCCTGACTTCGCAACTCCGCCCCCCCATGTCCACCCTCTATCTGGTCGCTACCCCCATCGGCAATCTGGAAGACATCACCCTGCGCGCCCTGCGCGTTTTGCGGGAAGTCCCCCTGATTGCCGCCGAGGATACCCGCCAGACGCGCAAACTGCTGGAGCGTTACGACATCCACACCCCGCTGACGCCCTATCACGAGCACAACAAAGCGCGCAAGAGGGCCTTCCTGCTGGAGAAACTGGCCGGCGGCGACCTGGCGCTGGTCTCCGATGCGGGCACGCCGGGCATCAACGACCCCGGCTACGACCTGACGCGAGCCGCCATCGAGGCCGGGCACACCGTCACCCCCGTTCCCGGCCCCACCGCGCCCATCGCCGCCCTGGTCGCCTCCGGCCTGCCCGCCGACGCCTTTCTCTACCTGGGTTACCTGCCCCGCAAACGCACCGAGCGTCGGGCGCGGGTGGCTGAAATCGCCGCCCTGCCCTACACCCTCATCTTCCTCGAAACGCCCCACCGTCTGCGCGCCGCCCTGGACGACCTGCTCCATGTTCTGGGAGAACGCCGCATCGCCATCGGGCGAGAACTGACCAAGATGCACGAGGAAATCTGGCGGGGGACGCTGGCGGAGGCCCGCGCCCGTTTTGCGGATACCGCTCCCCGCGGGGAATTCACCCTCGTGGTGGAGGGCGCGCCCGCCTCCCCCGAAACGGCCCGCTGGTCCCCGGAACGCCTGCAATCCGAAATCGAAGCCGCCCGCGCCGCCGGAGAATCCCCTGCCCGCGCCGCCCGCCGCCTGGCCGATGCCTCCGGCTGGCCCCGCCGCGAAATCTACGTCCGGCTGACGGCGGAGGAGAAAGCGTAGACCGTGCAAAGTGGGAAGTGCGAAGTGGCAAGTGGGAAGTGGGAAGTGCGACCTGCGGCCAAACCAATGCAACGCTTCGACATGCTCAGCGCGACGCCGACACGCTCAGCGCGACGCCAATGCAACTGATGCAACTGATGCAACTGATGCAACCGATGCAACCAATGCAACTGATGCAACCAATGCAACCAATGCAACCAATGAACTAACAAACCAATGAACCTCAACGACCACTCCTCCTTCCCCCAACTCGATACCCAAAACATGCTGGCCGAAATTGACGGCCTGTCCGACCAACTCCGCACCGCCTGGGAACTGGGGCAGACCCCGCCCCTCCCTGCCGCGAAGAGCATCCGGCAGGTGGTCATCGCCGGGATGGGCGGCTCGGCCATTGGCGCTGACCTGCTGGCCGCTTACGCCGCCCCCTTGTGCCCCGTCCCGGTCTTCGTGCACCGCAACTACGACCTGCCCGCCTGGGCGCGCGGCCCCGAAACCCTGGTGATTGCCTCCTCCCACTCCGGCAACACCGAGGAGACCCTTTCCGCTTTTCGGCGGGGTCTCGAAAACAACTGCACCGCGATGGCGGTCAGCACCGGCGGGAAGTTGAGCCTCCTGGCGCAGGAGCGCGGCGTTCCCATCTGGCATTTCGAGCACGCCGGCCAGCCCCGCGCCGCGGTAGGGTACTCCTTCGGGCTGCTCCTGGCTGCCTTCGTCCGCCTGGGTCTCCTGCCCAACCCCGCCAAGGAACTGGATGAGACCATCCGGGCCATGCAGGCGCAGCAGGAAACCCTGCGCGCCGACGTGCCCGTCGTCCACAACCCGGCCAAACGCATGGCGGGGCAACTTTTGGAGCGCTGGGTAGCCGTCTTCGGAGCAGACCACCTGGAACCCGTCGCCCGCCGCTGGAAGGGGCAAATCAGCGAGATTGCCAAAGCCTGGGCGCAGTTCGAGTTCATCCCGGAGTCCGACCACAACACCCTGGCGGGACTGCTCAATCCCGAAGAAGTCCTCATGCGCACCTTCGCCCTCTTCCTGCGCGCTCCCGGCTGCCATCCCCGCAACCGCAAACGCCTTGACCTGACGAAGCAGACCATGATGCTGGAAGGGCTGAACACCGATTTCGTGGACGCCCGCGGAGAGAGCCGCCTGGCGCAGCAATGGACGCTGCTCCACTTCGGCGATTACACCGCCTATTACCTGGCGATGGCCTACGACACAGACCCCACCCCCGTGGAAGCCATCGAGGGCTTCAAGGCGCAGATGCGCTGAACCGCCATGAAAAAATTTATCGCCGTCGCCGGAAACATCGGGGTAGGCAAGTCCACCCTGGTCGCCATGTTGAGCGAACGCCTGGGCTGGGAACCTTTTTACGAGCCGGTCACCGAAAACCCCTACCTGGCCGATTTCTACGAGGACATGTCCACCTGGGCTTTCCATTCGCAGGTTTTTTTCCTCACCAAACGCCTGCAGGCCCACCGGCAAATCACTCTGCGCCCGACTTCCGTCATTCAGGACCGCAGCGTGTACGAGGATGCCGAGATTTTCGCCTACAACCTGTACGCCCAGGGCGTGATGGATGCCCGCGACTACGCCTCCTACCACGCCCTGTATGAGGTGCTGTGCGAATTCCTGCCCCCGCCCGATTTGGTCATCTACCTGCGGGCATCGGTGCCCACCCTCTTGCAGCGCATCTCCCAACGCGGACGGGAGTACGAGCGCACCATCCGGGAGGATTACCTGCAGCAACTCAACCAGCGCTACGAGGCCTGGATTGCCGACTTCAACCTGTGTCCCGTGCTGACCGTCCCTGCCGATAGCCTGGATTACGTCGCCCACGCCGGGCATCTCGACCTGATTGCCCGCAAAATCCAGGAGAAACTGACCGGCAAGGAAGAAGTCGTCTTCGCTCCCGAAGAGATTGCCCGTAGCAACGGCGGATAAATCCCCCGTTACACACCCGCACCGATTCCTCAACGCTTTCCGCCGGGGTTCTTTGCTAGAATGGACGGTGGACAACAGCCTTTTCCCCGACCACCCGACCAAGCGACCAGGCGACTACCCCCATGCAACTCCCCCGCTCGAAACTCCTCCACATAGACGGGCAAACCATCCACTACAAAGAGATGGGCAATCCCAATCGGCAACTGGCCTTGCTCATTCACGGTTGGTCCAGTTCGTGGTACGCCCTTTCGCCGCTGCTGCCCCTCTTGAGCCAGCGCTTCCATTGCGTGGCGGTGGATTTGCCCGGCTACGGGCAGTCCCCGCCGCCGAGAGAGCGGGCCAGCATCCCCGGCTACGTGGAAAACATGGCTCGCCTGTGCGAGGAACTCAGCGACGGGCCGGTCGTGCTGGTGGGGCACTCCATGGGGGGCATGACCGGCATCACGATGGCGCTCACCCATCCGGCGCTGGTAGAGCGCATGGTGCTCCTCGGCCCGACTATCACGGGGAAACTTTCCACCATGATAAACCTGATGATTGCCCCCATCACCCTGATGGAACGCTTCGGGTTGGGTAGTCTGATTGTCTCCGCCGTGGAGAACGCCATGGTGGGCATCACCGACCGCCTGATGCGCCCGGTCTCCTTCTCCGAACGCAGCGGCATCACAGAGCAAGACTACCACCGCCTGCGCGCCGACGCCCGCCATCCCGGACAAGGGCGCGTGCGCGCCGAGTGCTACTTCGCCATGCGCGAGAACGACCTGAGCGGCAAACTCTCCCGCCTGGACGTGCCCACGCTGGTCATCTGGGGGGCGGAGGACAACACCGTTCCCCTGCGGGATGCCAGCATCCTGGCCGATGAGTGGCCCGATGCCGACCTGCGCATCCTCCCCAAAGCGGGGCACTGGCCCCAATTCGAGACCCCCGACCAGACCCGCCGTCTGGTGGCCTCCTTCCTGGGACTTCCGCTGCTCGGTTCGCAACTCAGCACCCCCGTCAGCGACGAAAACCTTTACCGGGTGCGGGAAATCGCCCAGTTCTTGACCCATTCCGACCTGGGGCGCGGTCTCAACCGCTCGCAACGCTCCCGGCTGGCGGCGCAGTTCCGCCAGGTGCGCTTCGAGGCCGGCGAGTCCATCGTCAGCGTAAACGAAACCGGCAGTGAGATGTTCCTCATCCAGGAGGGGACGGTGGAGGTATGGAGCGACCCCTCCCGCCCCGGAAGCACCGCCACCCACGCCGAGCGCATGGCCGTCCTCACCCCCGGCCAGATGACCGGCGAACTGGCGATGCTTGACCAGGAAACCCGCACCGCCGATTTGATTGCCGGCCCCGATGGGGCTACCGTCCTCGGACTCTCCCGCCAGCGGCTGCTCGCCATTATGGATGACGACCCGGAATTGGGAGTGCGCGTCCTGTGGAACATCGCCACCGCCATGTCCGGAAGGGTGCGCTACATTTTGTGGCAGTTGCAACGCGCCCAACAGCGCGCCCGCTCCGATTTTTTGCAGTAACCTCAATTGCAGATTACGCTCGCTTTTGTCACGACGAGGGTTGCCTATCCTGAGCCTTGTCCTGAGCGCAGCGAAGGGAAGCCCCGAAGTCATCCCCGTCATAGCCACGGCAGGAGATTGCTTACCCCTTCGGGGCACAGGTCGCCGCCGGGTTTCGACAGGCTCAACCACCGGCAGCTCGCAAAATCATTCGGGCAAAAAGTTTTCTTATCCGCAACTCAGGTTACGAAAGGGCTGGTTTCTCTTTGCTTCGCCCCCCTGCGCCTTTGCGCTGCCCCCCATCAACGGCCTTCCGGCGTCTCCCAGGCAGCGATGAGGCCGCTGCGCAGGCCGCAGTAAATCGTTCCCCCGCTTTGGAAGAGCCACAAGGGGGCTGAATCTTCCGTGAAAAGGCGGCGCATGCCCTCCGCCGAGGCCGCCCAAACTTCCCCCGTTTGCATCCCTATCAAAAGCGTCTCTCCATCGGGAGAGAGCCATACCGCCGTCGCCCGTTCCCCCTGGGGCAAGGGGGGCTGTTCCCACGCGCCGGACGCGCCCGTCCACACGCCGCCCTGCCCGTCCAGGACGGTAAAGCGACGGCAATCCGCGGCGCACGTCAAGGCCTCTCCGCCGGGGAACTCGCCGTCGGGGTCGGAGAGCGGTTCCAGCGCGGGAAGGCGATACCCCCGCAGCGCGCCGGTGCGGGAGAGCACCCAGAGCGTGGCAGGGGGCTGAAAGGCGAGCGCCGCGCCCCAATCGCCCGCGGGGAGCGTCGTCTCGGCGGTCAGCGTTTCTCCCTGCCAGACCTGCACCCTGCCGTCCGTACCGGCCACGGTCAGGAGGCCCTCAGCGAAGCGCGCCGCCGTCAAGGGGCTGTGGGTGTAGATCGTCCCTGCCGGCGCGCCATCGGGCAAATGCCATCGGCGGAGAGCACCATCCAGGCCGGCGGAGAGCAGCCCACCGCGCTGCGGGTCGAGGGTCAGGGCGGTGGCTGCGCCGCGATGGGCATTCCACGCGGCGCGCAGTCGGCCATCTGTCAGCGACCAGAGACGCACGCCCCCGTCGGCGTGGGCGCTCGCCAACGAGTTGCCTTCCGGCCACAAGAGGGCATCCCGCGCCCCGGCGGCAAAGCCGCGCACCGTGAGGCGCGGGGCGGGAGTCTCGGTCTCGCGGTTGACCTGCGGTGCGCCGTTCCACAGGCGCAGTGCGCCGTCCGCGCCCAGGGAGGCCAGCGTGCCGCTGCCGGGGCGGTAAGCCAGCGCCAGCACCGTCCCGGTGTGCGCCCGGATGCGGCGCAGGGGCGCGCCGCTTTCCCCGTCCCAGAGGGTGAGCAGGCCGTTCTCATCGCCCGCCGCCAGCCAACCTTGCGCCGAGACGGAGAGCGCCGCGGGAAGAGACCCCGCTTCGGCGGCGTAGCGCAAAATCTGTCCCTGCGGCCCCCA
>JANTFR010000046.1 GCA_024763355.1 Anaerolineales bacterium | reverse complement strand
GGATGAGGAGAGAGGGGAGAGGGTAGAGGATAGGCGTCAGTCCGTCGTCCACCGCCCACCGCCCACCGTCCACCGTCCGTCGTCCCCCCCCACCTGACACGTGGCACATGATACATGACCCCCTCCTCCTCGTCGGCCTGGGAAATCCCGGCCGCGACTACAAACGCACCCGCCACAACGCCGGCTTCCTGCTCCTCGACCATCTCGCCGCGCAACTGGGCGTCTCCTTCACGCGCCTGCAATTCAAAGCCCTCCTGACCACGGCGCGCCTGGAAGGGCACAAACTCATCCTGGCAAAGCCGCAGACCTACATGAACCTTTCCGGGCAATCGGTGGGCGCGCTGATGAAGTTCTACAAACTGCCCCCCGAATCCCTGCTGGTGGCTTATGACGACGTTGACCTGCCCTTCGGCACCCTGCGGATGCGCCCCAAAGGCGGTGCGGGCGGCCACAAAGGGATGAAATCCATCATCGAACGTCTGGGCACACAGAATTTTCCCCGCCTGCGAATCGGCATCGGACGCCCGCCGGGGCGCATGGACGCCGCCGACTACGTCTTGCAGCAGTTCTCTGCCGACGAACAGGATGCCCTGCCCGCCATCTTCGACCGCGGCGTGGAAGCCATCCGCATCTTCGCGGCCTCCGGCCTGGACGCCGCCATGAACTACGTCAATCCCGACGTGACCTGAACCTGCCAACACCTGCCACCTGCCACCTGACACTTGATATCTGATACCTGACACCCACACCTGGCACTTGATACCTGACACCTGGCACGCTTTTGACAACCTGCTGACCCGTCTCTCCAGCCCCCGCCCGCCGCGGGCGCTGGGATTGCCGCGCGCCGCCCGCCTGCCCGTGGCCGCCGCCCTCCACACGCGCCTGC
This sequence comes from Anaerolineales bacterium, assembly GCA_024763355.1. Classification (GTDB taxonomy): domain Bacteria; phylum Chloroflexota; class Anaerolineae; order Anaerolineales; family DRKV01; genus DRKV01. Next base: position 15,349 of record JANTFR010000046.1, on the reverse strand, counting down.
GCCGTCCCGTCCTGCTGCTCACGGAGCGGGCCGACCGCGCCCGCCTGCTGCTGGAGGAATTGCGTCTCTGGCTGCCGGATGCCGCCCTGCTCCCCTTCCCCGAACCCAACGCCCTGTTCTACGAGCGCGTCCCGTGGAGTGAGGAAGTGCGTCAGGAACGCCTGGAGGCCCTGACGCGCCTGGCGGCCTCCCGTATCCCCGGCGCGCCGCGCGACGGAGCGCCGCCCTTCATCGTGGCTTCGGCCCGCGCCGTGATGACCCGAACCCTGCCGCGGCGCGCTTTTCTCAAAGCCGCCCGCCTGCTGCGGCCCGGCTTGCGCCTTCAACCACGGCAACTGGCCGCCCACCTGGTCACCCTGGGATACGAACCGGTCTCTATCGTCACCGCCCCGCGGCAGTTCGCCCGCCGCGGCGGCCTGCTGGACCTCTGGCCCCCGACTGCCGCGCTTCCGGTCCGCCTGGATTTCTTCGGCGACGAGTTGGAAACCCTGCGCCGCTTCGACCCCGCCACCCAGCGCACCACCGCCCGCCTGGAGACCCTCCTGGTCGGGCCGGGGCGCGAATTCCTCCTGCCGGAAACCTGGCTGGAGGCAGAACCCCCCGAAGAATTCCACCTGCCCCTCATCCACGCCGGGGAGAGCAGTCTGCTCGACTACCTGCCTTCCGAGGCCCTCTTGCTCGTGGAAGACATCCAGGCGCTGGAAGAAACCTTCGAGACGCTGGAAACGCAGGCTGAAGATTTGCGGCGGGAGGCCCTGGCCCAGGAGACCTTGCCGCAGGATTTCCCCCGCCCGTATCTCCCCGCCGAAACCCTGCGCGCCGCGCTGGAGACCCGCAACGCCCTGGCTCTCGGCCCCTTCTCCATCTCCCCAGACCCCGGGCTGGAGGCTTTGCGGGAGGCTTTTGCACCCGCCCCGCGTTTTGGGGGGCAACTGAAGCGCTTTGTCGAACACATCCAAACTTTGCTCGCCGCCGAAGAGCAGGTCGTGGTCGTTTCGCGGCAGGCACAGCGGTTGAAAGAAGTGTGGCGGGAATACGCGACTCCCCCCACCCCACCCCCTCCCCCGAGGGGGGAGGGGCAAGGGAAGGAAGATAACCATCCCCCGAGAAGGGAGGGGCGAGGCAAGGGAAATAGCCATTCCTCGGCGGGAGAAGGTTTGGGTGGGTCGCAAAGTCCTCCCCCCGTTGGGGGGAGGGTTGGGTGGGGGGCATCCGCGCTCACCTTCCAACAGGGCAGCCTCTCCGAGGGGTGGATTCTCACCCCCAAAGGCGGTCCGCGCCGGCATCTCTTCACAGACGGGGAAATCTTCGGGTGGCGGCCTCCCCAACCGCGGCGGCGCGCCTCCCGCAAATCCATCCCCCCGGAAAGCGCCTACGCCGACCTGAACGTAGGCGATTGGGTGGTGCATGCCGATTACGGCATCGGGATGTTTCAGGGGATGGTTGCCCGCACCATCGAGGGCATCCGCAACGAATATCTGCTCATCGAATACGCCGAGGGGGACGAACTCTACGTGCCGGTGCATCAGGCCGACCGCCTGACGCGCTACATCGGGCCGGACGCCCGTCGCCCGCGCCCTACCCGGCTGGGCAGCACCGAGTGGCAGACCATCAAGCAGCGCGTCAAGGAGGCCGTGCGCCGCGTCGCCGAAGACCTGCTGGAACTCTACGCCCGCCGGCAGGTGGCGCGGGGTTTCGCTTTCAGCCCCGATTCGTACTGGCAGCAAGAACTGGAAGCCAGTTTCCCTTACATCGAAACCCCTGACCAGTTGCGCGTTTTGCAAGAAGTGAAGGGCGATATGGAAGCCCCGCGTCCCATGGACCGCCTGATTTGCGGCGATGTGGGCTACGGGAAGACCGAAATCGCTCTGCGCGCTGCCTTCAAAGCCGTCATGGACGGGAAGCAGGTGCTCGTCCTGGTTCCGACCACGGTGCTGGCGCAGCAACACTACCGCACCTTCCGCCAACGGCTGGCGGCTTTCCCCGTGACCGTAGAGATGCTCTCCCGCTTCCGCACGCCGCGGGAGCAGCGCGCCATCTTGCGCGATTTGTCCCGCGGGGCGCTGGATATCCTCATCGGCACCCACCGCCTGCTCTCGGCGGATGTGCAGCCCAAAGCCCTGGGGCTTCTCATCATCGACGAGGAACAGCGCTTCGGCGTGAGCCACAAGGAAAAGTTGAAGCGCATGCGCGCCTCCGTGGATGTGCTCACCCTGACGGCCACGCCCATCCCGCGCACCCTTTACATGGCGTTGACCGGCGTGCGCGATATCTCCACCCTGGAGACGCCGCCCGCAGAGCGCCTGCCCGTGGTGACGCACGTCGGCCCCTACAACAAAAATCTCGTCCGGCAGGCCATTTTGCGGGAACTGGAACGCGGCGGGCAAGTCTTCTTCGTCCACAACCGCGTCAAGACCATCCAGGCGATGCGCGCCCACCTGGAGAAACTCGTCCCGGCGGCCCGCATCGGGGTGGGGCACGGGCAGATGCCCGAAAAGGAACTGGCCGCCGTGATGCGCGCCTTCACCGGCGGCGAGATTGACGTGCTGCTGAGCACTTCCATCATCGAATCCGGGCTGGATATCCCCAACGCCAACACGCTCATCGTGGACCGCGCCGACACCTTCGGGCTGGCGCAGTTGTACCAGTTGCGCGGGCGCGTCGGGCGGGGCGGGCAGCGCGCCTACGCCTACTTCTTCCGCCACCGCAAACTGCCTCCCACCCCCGAAGCCCGCCTGCGCCTGGAGACGATTGCCGAGCACACCCATCTGGGAGCCGGTTTCGCAATCGCCATGCGCGATTTGGAAATCCGCGGGGCGGGCGACCTGCTGGGGACGCGTCAGCACGGGCACATGGCGGCGGTGGGATTTCATCTCTACACCCGCCTGCTGGCAAACGCGGTGCGTCGCCTGCAACGGGAAAGCCCCGCCCCTCAGGGAGAGGCCGCGCCCCCGGAGAAGCGGGACTTACTCCCCCCGCAGCGGGCGCGCGTGAGTATAGATTTGCCGCTCCCCGTAAGTATCCCCGCTTCCTACGTCCCCGACCAGGTGATGCGCCTCAGTTTGTACCGCCGCCTGGCGGATGTGCGCCGCCCCGAAGAGGTCGCCGCCCTGCGGGAGGAATTCGCCGACCGCTTCGGGCCGCTCCCCCCCGCCGTGGAGAATCTGCTCTACCAGGTGCATCTCCGCCTGCTGGCCGAACGCGCCGGCGTGCGCTCTGTGAGCACCGAACAGGGACAGATTGTGCTGCGTTTCGGGGAAGCCCCGCCTCCCGAAGAGACTCCCGCCGTGGAGGGAGTACGCCGCGGCCAGACCGCCCTGTGGTTCAACTACCGGCAGGAGGCCGATTGGCGGGCGCGACTGGCGGAGATTTTGGAGAGATTGGGAGAAAGGGAATCAGGGGGTTAGCGACAACGCGTACATCGGAATTTTCTCCCCCGTGAGACGAAAGCCCAGACTGCGGTACAGGTGCAGCGAGGCGGGGTTGTTATCCTGCGTGTTGACGGTCACGTGACGGATGCCCTCGCGGGCGAAGTAGGCCAGCACATCGCGCACCAGCGCCCCGCCAATGCCGCGCCCCTGATATTCCGGCAGGACGGCCAGCCGGGCCAGATGGCCTCCCCAGGGGCCGACCGCCGTGCTGATTTGATAGCCAACGATACGGCCATCCGTTTCGGCCACTGTGGCATGGGCAGCCTGACGATAGGCGTGCTCCAACACGCTGAGAGATTGCCGCCAGAGCAAATCGAAAGCGGCGTGGTCCACCGCGGTAACCGCTTCCAGGTCGGCGAGGGTCATCGGGCGCAGGCGCACGCCGGCCGGCAGGCGCGCCGGGGGAGCAGATTCCAACGCCAGGGCCAGCATGGTCACCCGTTCCACAATAGAAAAGCCGGATTGGGCTACCAGCCTCCGAAACCAGGGTTGCGAGGGGAGAGCGGCACACACCAGGGGGGCCTCCGCCTGCAGAGTCTGCCGGGCGCGCTCCCACAGGTGATTCCACCAGAAATCCATCGCCGCCCACGTCCTGACGGCAAAAAGATGAATCCAGGCCACCCCCGGCGGGTCGGGAGGGCAGGCCAGGACGGCCTGAATCTCATCATCCTGCTCGGCAAGGAGGAAGGGCTGCTCTCCCAACCAGTCAATGGGAGGCCGCCAGCCCAGATGCCGATGGACGTAGCGTTCGAAGTGGATGAAGTTGGCAATGGCCTGCCGGTCTTCGGGCTGGGCGGGACGTACCCGTACGGAAACTTGCTCGTTGAGTACCATGGCCTCACGAAAAACGACGGTTGAGCCAGTCCAGGGGAATTTGCAGCAGGCGGCGCAGGAGACGCTGCTTGGGAGATAATTTCTCCACCCCGTCCAGGCCGGCCTGCATGGAGGCCAAAGCCTCCAGTTGCCTGCCGGAGCGCAGTTGCAAAGCGGAAATGGCTTGCATCACGTGGAGACGCAAATCCGTTTCGCCCGCCTGTTTGAGCAGGTCGGCGGACTGCCGGTAGGCATCCAGGGCCTCATCCAGGCGCTCCAGCGCTTCGAGAGCGGCGGCGGCATTGCCCCAGGCCATCCCGGCGCGCTTCAAATCGCCCGCCCGCAAAAAAACAGCCGCGGTTCCCTGGACGACATCCAGGGCGGCTTGGGCCTCTCCGGCCTGCAAGAGAGATACGCTGGCGTTATTGGCGGCCTCGGCGGCCTCCAGCGGAGCATTGTTGTCTTTCCAGGCATCTCGCGCCTGCAAGAACAACGCCGCAGCCTGAGCATACTGCCCGTTCTCGTAAGCGCGTTTGCCTGCCTGCGAGATGTCTTGGGGAGTGGTCACAAGGTAATCTCCAACAGTCCCTCAGCGATGGCGCGCAATTTGTTGACTTCCATCTCGCTGAGGCGCTGCGCCAGTTCCAGGTAGGGACGATTGATGGGCTGGGCGATGAAGTTCTGCATATCGGGAGGCAGTTCCAAAAAGCGCTGGATGCTTTCTTGCTGCGACATCCACACCCCAAAAGGCCCTTTGCGGTCGTAGAAATCGCGCACGGAATGGTTGCAAACTTCGGCAATCATTTCCAGCACGGGCAGGGGAACGGCAGTTTCGCCCAGTTCGTAGCGCTGCAAGGTCTCGGCAGAAATGTCTATCCGCTCCGCCATAGATTCCAATGAAAGGCCGGCTTCCTGACGGAATTTACGTATCAACGCGCCGATGAGTCTCTGGCGCAGGGCCATAGCACGGTCCAGTTTTTCGAGACGGCTCTGTTGGTAGGAGGAAAGTCTGGCGCCATCCCAGAAATGGGCGAGGGGGACATTGAGGAAGTAGGCCAGCGCTTCGATTTCGGGCAAGGAGGGCATTTCCTCCCCCAGTTCATAGGCCTCGTACCGCTCCACCGGCACACCGATAGCGCGGGCGCACACCGCTGCGCTTTGCCCTGCTATTTTACGGGCTTCCCGAAGCAATACACCCAATTTTTTGGTCCGCAAAAGAATCTCTTTTTGTTGGTCCATACAAGCACCTTTCCTGGATACCGCCCAAAAGTGTCACGGGCGGCTTCATACGTTTGTTTGCCGATTTAGCGGCGGCGTCGCCGCCTGTCGGAGAGCATCTCTCCCATGTTGACGCCAAACACCTGCGGGCCAAGTTTGAACCCCGCGGCTTCCAGCCGAGGCATGAAGAGGGGACGAATTCCGGTGGGCTTCAACTCTCCAAGGATTTTTCCTTCGGTGGTCATGCCGGTTTGTGTAAAGCGGAAGATTTCCGTCATAACGACTGTGTCGCCTTCCATGCCAACCACTTCGGTGATGGAGGTCACTTTGCGGGAACCATCTCGGAGACGGCTTTGCTGAACGATGAGGTCCACCGCAGAGGCGATTTGTTCTCGAATGACCTTGAGCGGCATTTCCAGCCCCGCCATGAGAGCCATGGTTTCCATGCGGGAGAGGGCATCGCGAGGTGTGTTGGCGTGCAGGGTGGTAAGTGAGCCATCGTGCCCGGTGTTCATCGCCTGAAGCATATCGAGTGTCTCTCCGCCGCGGCATTCGCCGACGACGATGCGGTCCGGGCGCATCCGCAAGGAGTTGCGCACCAGGTCCCGCACGGTAATAGCCCGCTTGTTGTCGGCGCTGTGGGAGCGCGTCTCCAGCCGCACAACGTGTTCCTGCCGCAATTGGAGTTCGGCGGCATCTTCGATGGTCACAATGCGCTCGTCCTTGGGAATAAAGCCGGAGAGCACGTTGAGCAGGGTGGTCTTGCCGGAACCAGTGCCCCCCGAAATGACAATGTTGAGGCGGGAAACCACACAGGCCCGTAAAAATTCCGCCATGTTTTCAGTAAGAGACCCGTATTCAACAAGTTGCTCCACGCTCAGTTTGTCCCGTCGAAACTTGCGGATGGTAATGGAGGGTCCATCAATGGCAATGGGAGGAACGACAGCGTTGACACGCGAACCATCCGGCAGGCGAGCGTCCACCATGGGGTTATCGGCATCCACGCGGCGTCCCAAAGGCAGAACAATCCGCTCGATGATGCGGATAACGTGGGCATCATCCCGAAAGCGGGCATTCGTCTTGACCAGTTTGCCGTCTTTCTCGATAAAAATATTCTCCGGCCCGTTGACCATCACCTCACTGACATTAGGGTCGTCCAAAAAAGGCTGGATGGGGCCGTACCCCAGTAATTCGTTCTCCACATCTTTGAAAAGTTGCGCTTTCAAGGTGGGAGGCAAGTTGACCTTGGTGTGGGCGTAGGCTTGCTCCAAGAGTTTTCGGACGGCCTCGGAACGCTGCTCCTGGGGAACGGGATGCGCTGCCAGTTCCCGCGAAATGAGGTCGATAAGGTAGGTGCGAAGTTTCTCGGTGCTGCCGCCGCCTGAAGAAGTTCCGCCGGAGGAGGCAGTTTTCGAAAGAATACTCACTCACCGCCTCCTGTTTCTTCAGGAACATTATTGTACGCCAGCACCCCAAATTCGTTACTATCTTCCCGCTCGGGAATCACCCAAATGACATGGTCGCGATTGACCGAAAGGAACTTGCGCTCAAAAAGCACATTGTCTTCCTCGTCGTACACAACAGCATTCGTCACTGCCAGGAATTGCTCGGAGCGGTCCAATTCATCCTTAACACGCTCCCCCCTCCGCACATGAATTTCTCCCCGGATGCGGTAATGCGCGGTTTGAATGATAGCCTGCACCGGTGTTTTGGAGACAAAATTCGTGAAGTATTTGCCTTTTTCGTCGTAACGGATTTGAGCCATGAGATTAATCCTTCCAGAACGTACGGGGTACAGCGTACGGCGTACTGTGAACCTTCCTCCATTGCGCCTCAAGAGGCTGGGGGCACCACCGCGGGCATGATATACCCTTCGCCGGAGCGAGTGACAATATGCACGGGACGGCGGGGGTCTTTCTCCAGTTTTTGGCGCAGACGAGAAATGCTGACCCATAAAATCTCCCGGTCATCCTTGAACTCGTCCCCCCACACATTTGTCAGCAACTCTTCGGAAGTCAGCAGACGTCCTAAATTGTGGGCAAATTGCAACAGGAGACGGTATTCCGTGGCGGAGAGAAAAACCATCTTATCGCCCACATACACTTCCGCTCGTGAAAAATTGATGCGCAGGTCGCCGTGGGTGAAGACGGTAGGGGTAGGCGGTTGACTCTGCACCGAAAAACGGCGCAAGACGGCGCGCACGCGCGCCAGAAACTCCTCCCCGGAGAACGGTTTGGTAATGTAATCATCCGCTCCCATGTCCAGGCCTGTTACGCGGGCCTTCTCTTCCGTTTTTCCCGTCAGCATGATGATGGGGGTGTTGGAGAATTCCCGGATGCGCTTGCAGACGGTAAAGCCATCCATGTCCGGCATCATCACATCCAGCACCACCAGGTCCGGATTTTCTTGCGCCACCTTCTCAACCGCTTCGGCGCCGCTATACACCCGAATCACCTGGTAGCCCGCCACTTTCAGGCTTTCTCCCACCAAACGGGCGTACAAAGGTTCATCATCAACAACCAAAATTTTTGCTGACATCTTACTCCTTCCTCCAGAGAATGCCTTCCCCGAGAGACGTCGTCTCGTCAGGAAACTGAGGGCAGAGAGAAATGCACCAGCGTGCCTTTCTCCACCTGTGAACGCACCTTGAGCACGCTTCCATGGGCCTCCAAAATGCGCCTGGTCAAGGCCAGCCCCAAACCGGTACCGCCATAGCGCCGGGTAGCCGTTTCATCCAATTGATGAAACGGCTCGAAAATCTCTGCAATCCGCTCTTCAGGAATACCGATACCTGTATCTTCCACAGAAATTTCCACGATTTCAGGGCCGCAAGCAACTCGTACTATCACGCGCCCCTCTTCAGGAGTAAACTTAATGGCGTTTTCCGTCAACTCGTTCAGCACCCATTCGATTTTTTCCGAATCGGCCTGCACCCAGCAAGGCTTTTCAGGAAGGATACAATCCAATTGCAAGACTTTGAGCCGTGCCAGGGCATCCGCCTGGAGGCACACCTGACGGGCGAGTTGTGCCATATCAAACCGCTCGATGTCCAGACTCAACGCCCCGCGCGCGGCCAATGAAAATTGCAACAAGTCGTCAATCAATTTCTCCAACCTGTCCGTAGAGCGGAGAGCAGTCTTAGCAGCCTGCATCTGTTCATCGTTCAGTTCCCCAAGCATCTCGGCGGCCAACAATTCCAGATATCCTTTGATATGCGCCAGAGGGGTTCGCAATTCGTGCGAGATATTGGAGATAAAATTCGACTTGATTTGATTCAGTTGGGTAAGACGCTGCAAAGCCGCTTGTAATTCAGCCGTGCGCTCTGCTACCCGTTGTTCCAACGTACGGTTGGCCTGCTCCAAGGCAGCCTGCAACTGGAGTATTTGTTCCGTAATGGCCCTATCCAGCGTTTCTCGTTCTACAAACCCCAAAGAGAGCAATGCCTGCCCCAAAAGACAGGGCTTCCCCGCGAGGGCCTGCCGCTGTTGATAGGCCAATGCCTCTTGCAGTTGCGCCTCGTCAATCACACCTTCCCGCACCAGTTGCTCGCCCAGCCGTGGAACCAGCACCTCCGGGGCAAGAGGAATATTCTCTCCCCTTAGCGCTTCAGCAAGAGGAAAGCCACGCTCTTCCAGTGCGGCAGCAACCGCCAGGTCCGCGCCGCAGTGCGCGCAATACCGCTCCTGCCCGGAAACAGGCTGGTGACAATTGGGACACAGGATGTATTCTTCGCTCACAGGCTCTCCACAACGCACGCAAGGGCACAATGCCGGTCAAAAAAGATTATAATACATCTCATCAGGACGTACAGGAAAAGCCGTTTCCTACCGAGAGCAAAAGCACCTATCCCTTTTCGAAGAGAGGAGATACTCCCTATGAGCAAATCGAATGATGCCATCTTCCCCCCAATGACACGCACCGCAGAGGCGTGGGAAAATTCCGACGCGGCGCGGGCCCTGAAGGCGCTCCAGGCCAACCCGCGGGTCAAATACATCACCATCATTGCGCCTGCGGACGCCTGCCCGGCCTGCCAACAACTGACAGGCACCTATCCCAAGGATGCCGTCCCGCAATTGCCTTATGAGGCCTGTTCCCATCCGCTGGGCTGCCGCGCCTATTACGAACCCATGCTGGAGGATGTGTATCCCTGAGGCGGCAAACCGGGGAGGCTGGAGTCTGTGGTGCGATTGATGAATCGCACCACACTGTTCTCCCCTGTTTCTTATGTTTCTTCTGTTTCTTCGGCCAGATGCTCGCGCACCAGCGCCAGGGCCTCGTCGCGGCTTTCCACCTGCCCCGTGGCCTGAGCCTCGCGCACCATCTCCAGTAGACGGCCAATCTGAGGCCCGGGGGACAAATCGAAGGTCTCTATCAGGTCACGCCCATTGAGGAGCGGAGGGGGAGAAACGCTTTCCTCGGCGCGCTCCCACCAGGATTCCAGCAGCATACGGACGACATCCACGTGCCGCGCCCAGGCATCCTGCGGCAGAGCCGGGCCATACGTTCCCAGAAAATCCGCCAGGGAAAGCAGGCAAACGTCCACACCGACATCCCGCGTATCGCGGAAAAAGCGGTAGATAGCGCGGCGGGTGGGCATATCGAGGTTCTGCGAGAGGAGCAGCGGGCGCATGTGATGGCGCACGGCAGTTTTGATGACCCGGATTTCATCGGCACTGAGGTGCAAGGCGCGACCGCGGCGGGCTGCCACGCCAGCCCCCTCGGTATCGTGCCCAAAGAAACGCACCCGTCCGGAGGGTTCCACCTGGCGAGTGGCGGGCTTGGCGATGTCGTGATAGAGAGCGGCGAAGAAAAGCAGGGCGCGGCGGGTCACGTCGGGGGTGGTCTCCGCCGTCAGGTGGTCGGCAAACTGCTGGCGGTAACGCCCCAATCGCAGGACGGCGTGCCCCAGCGCCAGGTTGTTGGCTGAGGTTTCGGCATCGTAGGCCGGGCCGAGGGCATCCAGCAGGACATCAAGACGGTCAACGACGGCCAGGGTGTGCTCCCATACGTCGTACACATGCGGAGGCGTTTGCTCCACGCCTTTGAGTGCGGCGGTCTCCGGCAGGACGACGGACAGCGCTCCCAACACATCCAGCGCCCGCAAGGAGGTCGCCGGGCGCGGCCCGCCCAAAATGCGCATCAGTTCGGCGCGAATACGCTCCGGGGAGACGCGTTCCAGGCCGGGAACCGCCTCCCGTATCTGGCGGCGAGTGTCGGCCTGGATGTGTAAGTCCAGGGAGGCGGCCAGTCGCACGGCGCGCAGCACCCGCACGGGGTCATCCTGCAAACTGGTGGGGGAGCAGGCCCGCAGCACGCCATTGAGCAGGTCAGAGGCGCCGCCCAGAGGGTCGAGCAATTCCTGCGGAGCGCGCACGTCCACGGCGATAGCGTTGAGGGTAAAATCCCGCGCCCGCAGGTCGGCTTCCAGGCCATCGGGATGCAGGCCGATGAAATCGAGAACGTAGCGCCCATCCGCTTCCTGGATGACGACGCGCCCGGCGTCGAAATCATCGTGAAGGGGATAGTAGGCCGCCCCCAGGGCGTCGGCCACCCGCCGCGCCGTGGCGCGGGCATCGCCCCGGACGGAGAAATCCAGGTCGTGGGAGGCGCGTCCCCGCAGGGCATCGCGCACCGCGCCGCCCACCAGGTAGACGCGCACGCCGTCGGGCAGCACCTGACGGGCGCGTTCAAGCAGGGGGGAGTAAGACAAAGCGTTTTCCATAGGGACGAAAATCAAGGTGAGGCGCTCTTTGGGACGGGCGCGCTGCGCCGCCTGCCGGGCCTGTTCGGGGGTGCCTCCCTGGGCAACGACACGCCCCTCCACCAGGGCTACCCAACGTCCGGCGTAGGGAGCCAACAAAGGCGGGAGGTGCGTTTTCCAGGGGGGAGAGGGAGTCATGCGGATTCGTATTTCTCCAAATCCACTACTCCGATAAAGGGCAGGTTGCGGTAATACTCGTCAATATCCAGGCCGTAACCGAAGACGAAGGCATTAGGGATGGTGAAGCCGCAATAATCTACGGGGACATCCACTTCGCGGCGCTCGGCTTTATCCAGCAGGATACAGGTACGCAGCGTCTTGGGGCGGCGGGTACGCAACAAGGCCAGAACAGCCTCCAATGTGTAGCCGCTATCTACGATGTCTTCCACCAACAGGACGTTGCGCTCGTAGATATCGGTGTTGATATCCAGGTTGATGCGCGCCTGTCCGCTGCGCTGCCGCGCCCCAATGCCGTAGGAGGACACGGACATGAAATCTATGGCGTGAGGAACGGTAACGTGGCGCATCAGGTCGGTGAGGAAGAGAACGCCGCCGCGCAGGATACACACCAACAGCAGGTCTTCTCCGGCATAATCGCGGCTGATTTGTTCTCCCAGTTCGGCAATGCGGGCTTGCAACTGCTCTTCAGAGATGAGAATTTCGCCCAGGAAATCGTGATAATCTCTCATGTGGGTCTCCTGTGGGTCAATCCCCGGCGAAAGTCAATCGCGGGGGACGATGTGGTGTTTGCGGCAGCGCGCTTCGTAGAGTTCGGAGGCCCCCACGATGACCACCGGGTCGTCATATCGGGCAGGTTCTCCATCGACGAGGCGCTGCGTGCGGCTGGCGGCCTCCCCGCATACCATGCAAATGGCATGCAGTTTGTCCACCCGCTCGGCAATTGCCAGCAGGGTGGGCATGGGGCCGAAAGGTTCGCCGCGAAAATCCATATCCAGCCCGGCCATGATAACGCGTACCCCGCGGGAAGCCAGTTGCTGGGCCACATCCACGATGGTTTCGTCAAAGAATTGGGCTTCATCTATGCCCACTACGGTGGTATCCGCAGAGATTTGGGCAAGGATGTCCTCGGCGCGGGCCACGGGGAGGGCGTCGAAGGCACTGCCGGAATGGGATGTGACCTGGGCATATCCGTAGCGGTCATCTATCACAGGCTTGAAGACCTGCACCTTCTGGCGGGCGATGGCGGCGCGGCGCAGACGGCGGATGAGTTCTTCCGTTTTGCCGCAGAACATGGAACCGGTAATCACTTCAATGCTGCCAACATGATGTTTCACGGTCACCTCGCTATGGGAATGATGTATGCAATATGCAGAATTCCGATACAAAACAAGCAGATGCCGGGGCTGGCATCTGCTTGTAGTTTACCCTAAAAAGAGCGTGTCTTCGAAGAAATTCAGGCTTTGATTTCCTCCGCCGCTTCGGGGAGGGTGTACCCAAATTGACGCATACTCTTTTTCAAATCTGCCAGGGATTTGCGACCAAAACCCGCGATGTCCAGCAAAGCCTGTTCGCCCAGTTCCAGTTTTTGGAGCACGTCGCCAGCCGTGTTGATGCCGGCCTGTGCGAGCGCCTCAACAGCGCGTTTGCCCAATCCGAACTCACTGACAGGGCGTTCCGGAGAGACGCGCTCCGCTTCGCGGGCCGCTTTCTCTTCCTCGTAGCGTTTGCGGGCTTCCAATTTGCGCTGGAAGCGTTCCACCCGCCCCTCAGTGTCCACGATGCGCTGTTCGCCCGTGTAGAAGGGATGACATTTGAAACACACATCTGTGTGAATGACTTTCTGGGTCGAGCCGGTGGTCCACGTATTGCCGCAAGCGCAAATCACCTTGGCGTCGGGGTAATAGGTAGGATGAATACCTTGTTTCATAACAAAATCCTTTCCTGCATGGCGCTGTTACTCGGTTTCTACCGGCACAACGCTAACTCGTTTGCGTCCCCGCACCACGTCGTAAACCACACGTCCATCAGTAGTAGCAAAGATGGTGTAATCCTTGCCGAGACCTACGTTCAAGCCGGGGTGGATACGGGTACCGCGCTGCCGCACCAGGATATTGCCGGCAATGACATATTCGCCGCCAAACTTCTTGATGCCCAGGCGCTTCGATTTACTGTCGCGTCCGTTGCGGCTGGAGCCGCCGCCTTTTTTGTGAGCCATGATACCCTTCTCCTATCCTTCTGCCGCAATCGCTTCGATTTTCAGGCGTGTATACTGCTGACGATGCCCCTGCTTGCGGCGATAGCGCTTTTTGGGATGATATTTGAAGACAATCACCTTGGGGCCTTTGACCTGCGCCACCACACTGGCCTGCACGGAGACATCCTCCACGTAGGGTGTGCCCACGCGGACGCCTCCATCATCAGATACCAACAAAACCTTGAGGTCAATGCTTTCGCCTACCTCTTTCGGCAGACGGTCCACTTCGATGACCTCGCCGGGGACGGCACGATACTGCTTGCCGCCGCTTTCTACAATCGCATACGTCATAAAAAAACCTCCAATCTTCACTTCACCACAAGGCCACGCGTCACCCGCCCGGCTGCGGGGAAGTTGGGGGATGGAATAGGCGTGTTTCAAAGGAAACACAACGAAGCCCCAGCAAGGCGCCGGGGCGATAGCGGATGCATTATAACGGTGTTGATACGCTCTGTCAACAAATTTTTGCAAAATTCAGCAATTCGGCGTGGAATCTTCCTCAAAAAAACCATCATCTGGCACGTCTGCCGGTACACGATTCATGGTAAACTTAGGCCGTATGTCCTCCCGTCGAATGCCCCATTCGGCGAATCAAATACAGGCTGTATCACCCTCATCAGCGCCGCTGGCGCTGTTCGTATGTCTGTAGCAAAGTCGCAGAATGAGGCAGGCGCGTGAACACAACAAAATGCGCGGAATCCCTAGCCGTTATCTCCACCATCAAAGGCGAGGGTTCCCCGTGGATATCTTCACTAATTCAGGAGGTTTTTCTATGGCAGCAAAAAAATGGGTTTATCTGTTTAATGAAGTAGACCAGGCCGAAGCCTACGCCGGTTCATGGGACGGTGTGCGCGGTTTGCTGGGCGGCAAAGGAGCCAACCTGGCCGAAATGACCCGCATCGGCGTGCCGGTTCCCCCTGGCTTTACCGTCACCACCGAGGCCTGCAACGCCTATCTTGCCAACGACAACAAATTCCCCGCCGGCATGTGGGAGCAAGAATTGGAAGCGCTCAAGGTTGTGGAAGAGCAGACAGGCAAGAAATTCGGCGACCCGGCAAACCCGCTGCTGGTTTCCTGCCGCTCCGGGGCCAAATTCTCCATGCCCGGCATGATGGATACCGTCCTCAACGTCGGCCTGACCGATGAAACCGCCAAAGGGATGGTGACACTGACCGGAGATGAGCGCTTCGTGTACGACTCCTACCGCCGCCTTGTGCAGATGTTCGGCTCTGTGGTACTCGGCATTGACGACGAGGCCTTCGAAGAACCGCTGGATGAATATAAAAAGGAAAAAGGGTACTCCGCCGACACCGACATGACCGCCGAGGATTGGAAAGTGATGGTGGAAAAATTCAAGGCCGTGGTACGCGAGCACAAGGGGTTCGATTTCCCGCAAGACCCCATCGAGCAATTGCGTCTGGCGACCGAGGCCGTCTTTGGCTCCTGGAACAGCAAGCGCGCCATTGATTACCGCAACGCGGCCGGCATCGCCCACGACTTGGGCACCGCCGTCAACATCGTGACGATGGTCTTCGGCAACATGGGCTGGGACAGCGGCACCGGCGTGGCCTTCACCCGCAACCCCTCCACCGGCGAGAAGAAACTGTGGGGCGAGTACCTGCTCAACGCCCAGGGCGAAGACGTGGTGGCGGGAATCCGCACCCCCTCCCCCATCGAGAAGATGGCCGAGGAACTTCCCGAAGCATACAAACAGTTCGTGGAAATCACCAAGAAACTGGAAAAGCACTACCGCGAAATGCAGGACGTGGAGTTCACCATCGAGCGCGGCCGCCTGTGGATGCTGCAAACCCGCAACGGCAAACGCACCGCCAAAGCCGCGGTCAAGATTGCGGTGGATATGACCGAAGAGGGCCTCATCAGCAAGGAAGAGGCCGTCCAGCGGGTCACCCC
>JANTFR010000045.1 GCA_024763355.1 Anaerolineales bacterium | reverse complement strand
CTGGCGGGAACTGCCGTCTTTTGGATTTTCACCTGGATAGGGTGGTGAGACGATGCTGCGCCGTTTGCTGACCCTGCTGGAAGCGGGAGAGACCCGCCGCGTGGAAGAGTTGGCCCGCGCCCTGGATACCACTCCAGCGTTGGTAGAGGCCATGCTGGGAACCCTCACCCGACAGGGGTACCTCTCCCCCGTTGGGCAGACCTGTTCCGCTGCCTGCAAGAAGTGTCCCCTGGCGGGTAAGTGCGCCGCCGGGCTGGGCGAGGGCGCGCAGGTGTGGGTGTTTGCCTCTCCTGCCGGGGAGAGGCCGAGGTGACGGGAGCACTAAAGATGTGTTGGAGGGCACACGTTGTCCTGCCGGGCAGTAGAACGCTGATGGCGCTGATGCACGCTGATTCTCGCTGATTTTTTCCGCTTCGTTTGCCTCCGCCGCGGGTATCTGCAAAGTCTGCCCCTCTTACCCCACAATTTCGCGTTGACCTCCTTTTCGTACTCCCGAAGTGACAGTCGCATTGGGAAGTGACTGTCACCTCGCGCCGTTCTACGGACAGACATGGAACGACAAAGCGGCATCGAATCAACCCGATGCCGCTTTTTTACACCGTGAGATACAGGCGATGCCTGCGCCTATATTCGTTTACTGTCCCAAAGCGGTCTGGATGGCATCCCGAATGACGGCTTCGTCCGTGCCACCCACCCACTGCCCCAGGATGTTTCCACTCGCATCCAGCAGGAAGATGTGGGGCTGCACGCGGTATCCCAGCGCCTTCTTGAAGCGCTCGGTAGCGGGGTCGTCAATATCCAGATAAGAGAACTTCACTTGCCCGGCAAAATCGGATTCAAGCCTGTGCACGACAGGCGCCATTGCACGACAGGTCGGTCACCAGAAGGCGAAGAACTCCACCACCTGGACACCGCCGGAGGCTAACTCCACCGAAGCGGGGTTGGTAGCAGCCAACTCCTGACGGGGGGTGGGCTTGAGCGGCGGAGGGGCCACCGCGCCCGCCTCCGTCGGCTGGGGATAGGATTCCGGCGGGACGGTAGGGGCCATTGTCGGCGGAGCAGGGTATGATTCGGTGGGCGCAGCGGTCGTCGGCGGAGCAGGATATGATTCGGTGGGCGCAACGGTCGTCGACGTGGGAGAGGAGGACTCACCCGGCGCAGCGGATGTCGGCGTGGGGTCATCCCCGCCGCCGGAGGTGCAAGCCGCCAAAAGCAGCGCCAGCATCAACAATATCAAGAAAGGAACGAATGGTCTTCGTCGGGTCATAGGGTCTCCTTTGGGAAAAGGGGGTGAAACGGTAATACTCTGGACAGCCGCGCCGTCTTTCAAGTAGAATGGACGCCATGAAACAACAAAATCTTGCCAACCAGAGGCGATGGATGATGACAATGGGCATCATCCTGCTGGCCGGGGCGCTGTGGATTGCTCTCAGCGCCGCCCCAGACCAGGGAAAAACCGCCCAGGGGCTTGAAACAGCCCCTAAGGAGGGCTTCCTGGCTCCAGATTTTACCCTACAAGACCTGAACGGGCAAACCTACACCCTCTCCGACCTGCAAGGACAGGCCGTGCTGCTCAATTTCTGGGCGACGTGGTGCCCTCCCTGCCGGGCCGAGATGCCCGCCATCGCCCAGGTGTACGCCGATTATCAGGCGCAGGGTTTCCTCGTCCTGGCCGTCACCGCCGACGATACCCGCGCCGAGGCGGCCAGTTTCGCCGCCGAATACGGCCTGCCTTTCCCCATTCTGGTGGATAGCAGCGCCCAGGTAGCCCGCGCCTACCGCATCACCTCCCTGCCGACTTCGTTCTTCATCACCCCCCAGGGCATCATCCAAAAAATGATTGTGGGCGGGCCGATGTCCGAGGCCGGCATCCGCGCCAATGTGGAAGGATTGTTGAAATAGCATGTTCCCCATCCTGCACCTCGGTCCGCTCGCCATCCAGGCCCCCGGCTTCATCCTGCTCGTGGGGCTGTGGCTGGGGATGAGTCTGGCCGAGAAACACAGTCTGCAATTCGGCGTCAAGAAGGATTACGTGAGCAGCATCGTGCTGGCCGCCGCCGGCGGGGCGCTCCTGCTGGCCCGGCTGGCCTACGCCGCCGAACATCTCGATGCCTATCTCGCCAGGCCGTTGAGTTTGCTCTCCCTCGACACGGCCGCGCTCGCGCCGTGGGGCGGGGCGCTCGGGGCGCTGCTGGGCGCGTTCATCTACGGGCAGCGCAAAGCCATCCCCTGGGCGGCCATGCTGGACGCCCTCTCCCCCCTGCTGGCGGTGATGGGCGTCGCCCTTCCGCTGGCGAACCTGGCTTCGGGCAACGGCTACGGCGCGCCGACCTCCCTCCCCTGGGGCATCGAACTCTGGGGGACAATGCGGCACCCCTCGCAAGTGTACGAAATCATCGCCGCGGCCTTCATTTTGATGGATACCTGGCCCTCCTACGGAATCGAACCGCCCCGCCCGGCGGGGCGCACCTTTTGGCGTTTTGCGGCCTGGACGGCGGGGGCGCGCCTGTTTCTGGAGGCCTTTCGCGGCGACAGTACCCTGCTCCCCGGAGGGGTGCGGGCAGAGCAAATCGGCGCGTGGCTGGTTTTGGCGGTAAGTTTGTGGGTGCTGGGGAAACTTCGGGAAGCGGAAGCCGCCGAAAGGGAGACCTTTGCCGCATCTTCCGAAAAGGAGCAGTTATGAGGGTTGAAAATCCCCTTCGCGGCAAGGCCTTTCTTGTCACTGGCGGGGCGCGCCGAGTGGGGAAAGCGCTCGCCCTGGGCATCGCCCAGGCCGGCGGGGATGTCGTCATTCACTACGGACATTCCGCAGAAGCGGCCCAATCCACGGCGGCGGAAATCGAGGCTCTCGGAAGCCGGGCGTGGCTGCTGCAGGCCGACCTGAACGACCCCGCCCAGGCACAATCGCTGGTGGAACACGCCTGGGCATGCACGCCGCTCAGCGGGCTGGTGAACAATGCGGCCATCTTCGCCCCGCTGCGATGGGAGGATACCACGCTGGATGCCTGGGAGGCGCACCTGCGCATCAACCTGACAGCCCCCTTCCTGCTCAGCCAGGCATTTGCCTCCCGCCTTCCGCCGGAGGAGGCGGGCGTCATCCTCAACATCGTGGATTGGCGCGCCCTGCGCCCCGGAGAAGACCACCTGCCGTACACTATCAGCAAGGCGGGACTGACGGCCCTCACCCAGGCGCTGGCCGTCGCCTTAGGGCCGCGCATCACGGTCAACGCCCTGGCGTTAGGGGCGATTCTGCCCCCCTCCGACGGTGGAGCGACGGATGCGGTCGTCAGCGGGCTGCCGGTTGAACGTTGGGCGGAACTCGACGAGGTGCAGGCGGCGGCGGTTTTCCTGCTGGGCGGGCCACGCTACATCACGGGAGAAATCATTCACCTGGACGGGGGCAGGCATCTCATCTGAGGCAGATATGGATACCATCATCATCAAAAATCTGGTCGCCCGCGGCATCATCGGCATCAATGATTGGGAGCGGGAGAAGAAGCAGGAAATCCGCATCACCATCACCCTGTATGCCGATTTGCGGCGCGCCGGGGAAAGCGATAGGCTGGAGCACAGCGTCAACTACCGCACGGTGGCGAAGAAGGCCCTGGCGCACGCCGAAAGCGCGGGACGCTTCACCGTGGAGGCCCTGGCCGCCGACATCGCCCGTCTGTGTCTGGAAGAGCCGGGAGTGCAAAAGGTGCGCGTCCGGGTTGAGAAGCCCGGCGCGGTGCGCTTTGCCGAATCGGTGGGGGTGGAAATCGAGCGCAGTCCCGAAGATTTTGCCTGAAATGCCCCGCGTGTACCTGAGTTTGGGGAGTAACATCGCCCCGGAGAAGAACCTGCCCCGCGCCCTGGCCTTGCTGAGGCAGCATGTGCGGGTGGAGCAGGTCTCCCGCGTCTGGCAGACACCCCCATACGGGACACAGGGCGCGCCCTTCCTGAACGCGGCGGCGGCCATCGAGACCTCCCTGCCCGCTGAGGCGCTGAAGGAGGACGTCCTGCGCCCTATCGAGGCCGCTCTAGGGCGGGTGCGCGGCCCCGACAAGTTTGCTCCCCGCCCGATTGACCTGGACATTTTGCTCTACGGGGCGCGGCTGCTGGAACCGGAGGTGTGGGAACGCCCCCATTTGGCCGTCCCGCTGGCGGAGATTCTGCCCGATTACGAGAATCCCCGCACCGGAGAGCATCTGGCGGACGCGGCCCGCAGGCTGCTTCCGCCAAACGGATTTTTCCTCCGCCCGGATGTGGTCTTGCAAGAGAGCATTGAAAATATATTTACCGGACAACAGAACGCTGATGACGCCGATGCACGCTGATTTTCGTCAGGATTGCGGGGAGGCGGGGTTCAAATCTCTGAACCATAAAAGACATCAGAGCCAGGAAAATATGTTATAAAAGAGATGCGCAGGCAAAAAAACGCGCTCCGTTCCTCCGAGAACGCAAGAAGGATACGCGAAGGACATGCCCATGGACATAACACGCATACTCCGCAATTCGGAGATATTTTCCAATCTCGCAGAAGACGATTTGGAAAAAGTGGCCGCCATCTGCCAGAAGAAGACATTCGCTGCGGGCGAAGTCATCACCCATCAAGGGGAGGCGGGGGATGCGCTCTACATCGTGGTAGATGGTTTTGTAGAAATCAGCCTGCCCACACCCGGTGATGCGGCAGACCACATTCTCGTCCAGTTAGGCAAGGGGCAGGTTATCGGAGAAATGGCACTGATAGACGGCGGGCCGCGTTCGGCCACCGTACGGGCGGTGACCACCCCCACGGTGATAGAGGTCATTAGCCGGGAAGCATTTGAAGCGCTCTGCGAGGAGAACACACGCATCGGCTATCTGGTGATGCGCAATCTGGCTGCGGATTTGTCCTTCAAACTCCGCCATCAAAATCTGGAAGCAGGAGAGGGGGGATAAGATGGCTATCTACAAAATCAGTTACGTCGTCACCGGCAAGCCCCATCCCGGAGCCATCGTGAACACCGAAACCGAACCCAAAGTCGGCGACCGCGTCACACTGGGAAACGAGACCTTTGAAATTGTAGAAGTGGTAGATTTGATGCCAGCGCGAGGGAATTTCCACTTCCTGCACGTGACCTGTAAGCCCATAGAGAAACAGCCGTAACGCGGCAGAAAAAAAGCGGGAGCCGCATCGGCTCCCGCTTTTGGTGTATCAACAGGGGGTAAAGCGCTATCCAATTTCCGGTTCAATCAAGCCGTAGGCCCCATCCCGGCGGCGGTAGAGGACGTTGACGGCATTGGTATTGGCATTGTAGAAAATGAAGAAGTTGTCGTGTCCGAGGAGTTTCATCTGCTCGATGGCTTCCTGCTCGTCCATGGGGATAAGCGTGAAGCGTTTGCGGCGCACAATGAGCGGTTCCTCGTCTTCCTCGGGGGGCAATTCGGCAAAGGCTTCCTCCTCTATGCGGGGTTCTCTTCGCCCCTGATAACGTTTATCCTTGTAGCGGCGAATACGGCGCTGCATTTTATCCAGCGCCATATCAATAGCGGTGAAAATGGTATCGGCGCTCTCCTCGGCACGCAGAATGAAGCCGCGTCCGCGTACGGTAATTTGGGCCACGTAACGGTCATTCGCGTTGCGAGCAGATTTGCTGTGAGCCAGGTCCACCCGCGCTTCATCAATGCTGCTCAGATAGCGGTCCAATTTGCCGACTTTTTTATTGACGTATTCTTCGATGCGTTCAGACAGATTGAGGTTTCGGGTGTAGATATCCACTTCAAGTGTCATGATACAAACCTCCTGAGAAAAGTAGCCGGTGGAATGACTGTTGGCTCAAAAACGCTGCGTTCTTACGGCGCTGCCGACCGCAGAGGCGTTCTGGCAACCGAAAAAGCATAAACTGCCCGCGCTCCTGCAGCAAGCAGCGCCGAGGCACAGGCATTCAATGTTGCGCCTGTGGTAATCACATCGTCAACCAGAAGAATGGTCTTCCCGGAAACACCGTCGGAGGAGGCGGCAAACGCCCCCGCGACGTTTTTCCTGCGTTCCCCCCAGGAGAGGTCCACTTGAGAACGAGTGTGCCGCACCCGTTGGAGTGTTTTCGGGCGATAAGGCACATCCAGACCCAAGGCCAACGGTAAGGCGAACAAAGCCGCCTGATTATAACCGCGCTCTCGAAGGCGTTGGCTGCTTAACGGCACTGGAAGCACGACATCCACGTTCCAATTCAGGTAGGTGCGGTACATTTTTAGCATCTGAAGTGCCAGGGCATCTGCAAGGGCAATATCCCGGCGATATTTGATGCGATGGAGAGCATTACGGACAGGCCCATCAAAAAATGCCCAGGAGCGGAAAGCCTGCAACACGGGCGGATGCTCACGACAGCGGAGACAGATTTCGCCATCGGGGGTTGGCATCCCACAAGAGGGGCACCACGGGGGAGTGAGACGTTCCGCCGCCGTATCGCACCGAGCACACCAGCGCGCCCCTGGCTGACCGCACCCCCCACATTCCGGCGGATAAAGCAAATCGAGGCTTTGCCAGAAGACGCGGTAGGCGCGATAGGCTGCTTCTCTCACGCGCACGCCCCTGTTAGAAGAACATAGCACCCAACGCAGATTGCATCAGGATAATGGCCGCCGGCCCAAGAAGCACAATCATAATGGTGGGGAAAATCAGCAAGGCCATAGGGAAGAGCATCTTGATAGGCGCTTTGTGGGCCTCTTCTTCAGCCGCCTGTCGCCGTTTGATGCGCATCTGTTCCGACTGAATACGCAGCACCTTCGCCATGCTAACCCCCAATTGTTCACTTTGAATAACCGCAGCCACAAAACTGGTCATCTCCGGAACACCAAGCCGGTCTGCCATGTCACGCATCGCTTCACGGCGTAATTTACCCAATTGCACTTCTCGGATGACGCGCCCAAAAGCCAGAGCCAATTCGTTGTCCCATTTTTCGTTCACCTTTGCCATGGCTGCATCAAAGCCCAGGCCGGCTTCCACGCAAATGGTCAGCAAATCCAGCGCATCTGGCATGGCCTTGCGAATGGCATTTTGCCGGCGGCTAATCTGGCTGGAAAGCCACATTTCCGGCAAGAAGAACCCCAAAAAACTCATCGGCAACCCAAAAAGCAGGCCGCGCCCTTTAAGGAAACTCCCATCGGGGGCAACACCGCCCAAGAAAATGAACAACGCCCCCAAAAGTACGCCTCCCAGGCGCATCCCCCAAAAGACAGCGGGGTCAATGCTTTTTCCCGCCATCTCCAATTTGATAGCCGTGCTCTGGATAGCGTTCTGAGGAGTGAACCGCAGGACGAGTTCCCCTGCTCGACGCGCCAGGGGGATGAAGATGCGTTCACTTAAAGGCTGGGAGAGTTCAATTTCTTCCAGGCTCTCAATTTCTCCTCGTTCCGCAAACTCGGCCAAGCGCGTTTGAATGGGGTCCTCGGAACTTTCTGTACGCAGACCGACAATCACAAGCACAATCGCGCCGACAACAACTACAGCGCCGAGAATAATCCAAATCAAAAGGCTGCTCACGACGCCACCTCCAAAAATGGTGCTTGCTCTCCTGAGTAACGTATCCTGGTGCAGGAAAGTATGACGGTCATCACACCTCGATATCGGCTATCTTGTTCATAACGAAATAGCCGCTTACAATCATAAGAACGCTGCAACCCAACATACTGAGACCACAAACCCGGCTTTGCGGGTCGAAAAACTTCATCATATAGGGACGGTTTATGAGCCACAAAATTGCGGCCAGGATGACGGGCAGCATGGAGAGAAAACGGCCCGAATACATCACCTGAGCAGTCAATACTCGAATCTCGCCTTTGATGCGGATGCGCTCCCGAATGGTATAGGAAATGGTATCCAACACTTCGGCAAGATTGCCGCCAACTTCTCGCTGCACGTTGATTGCGGTGATTACAAGGTCCAAGTCATCGCTAGGCACACGCCGCAGGAGATTATCCAACGCCCGCTCCATAGGGATGCCCAGTTGCATCTCTTGTACTACCCGTCGAAATTCGTCTGAAATGGGAGGAGGAAGTTCCTGGCTGACGGCCTCCATAGCCTGCATAGTTGAATACCCGGCTCGTAATCCGTTCACCATCAAGTTGAGCATATCCGGTAACTGGTCGTTAAAACGCCGCAGACGCGTACTTTGTAGCCGCCGTAGATAGATACCAGGCAGGAACAATCCGATAATGCCCCCGACCACCAGGAAGATGATGCCCAAAGGACGGTTGTCTTTAGGGGCCATCAACACCCAAGCAACCACGCCGGTTCCCACGGCGCTAATAATTTGCATCGCAACAAATTCGCCGGGTTTCAGTTTTACATCCGCTTGCGCCAGTTGCCTGGCGATTTTACTCCCCCTTCCAGACTTCTCCATACGAGTATTGAGCCAGTCTGTAAGAGGGGAGCCTTTTTCTCGCTCCGCAGCAACCGCCTCCTGAATGGTTTCCTCATCCAGATATTTCCCCAGACGGTCTTCAATCAAGGACTGTTCGCTGCGCGCAGAAATGATGGCCCCGACCAACATCAGCAAGAGGGCCACAGCTCCGCCAATCCAGAGAAATATCGTCAGGCTTCCTTCCATAAATCGATGCTCCTGCTTCAGCGGCGACGGCCAATACCAAATACCGAAGGCGGCAGATGAATGCCGGCGGCTTCGATTTTATCCATGAATTTGGGGCGCAAGCCAGTAGGACGCAGACGGCCGACCACTTTCCCTTGCTCGTACCCCACATGCTCGAAAGCGAAGATATCAGTCGTGGTAATAACGTCGCCCTCCATGCCACTGACTTCGGTAATGTTGACCACTTTGCGAGTCCCATCTCGCATGCGCTCCTGGTGCACTATCAGGTCAATAGCGGATGCAATCTGCTCCCGAATCGCCCGCTGGGGCAAGTCAACTCCCGCCATCAGGGTCATGGTTTCCAAACGGGCCAAGGTATCACGAGGGCTGTTAGAGTGCGCCGTGGTCATAGAACCATCGTGGCCGGTATTCATGGCCTGGAGCATATCCAACGCGGCGCCATCGCGAATCTCACCCACGATGATACGGTCAGGACGCATACGCAAGGCGTTGACAACCAGGTCCCGGATAGTAACCTCTCCCTTGCCTTCGATATTGGGGGGACGGGATTCCAGGGTCACAACGTGTTCCTGGCGTAATTGCAACTCAGCCGCGTTTTCGATGGTAAGAATACGCTCATCAGGGGGAATAAACGCCGACAAAATGTTCAGCAACGTGGTCTTGCCAGAACCCGTACCGCCAGAGATGACAATGTTCAATCGCGATTTAACGCAGGCTTCCAGAAAACGCACCGCTTCTTCTGTGATAGACCCAAACTGGATGACCTGCTCAATCGTCAAAGGGTTCTTGAAGAACTTACGGATAGTAAGAACAGGCCCTACCAACGAGAGCGGCGGAATGACGGCATTGACACGCGAGCCATCCGGTAAGCGGGCATCCACGTAAGGCTGCGATTCGTCAATGCGGCGTCCCATCGGAGCCACAATGCGGTCGATGATACGGCTGACATGCTCATCGCTCTCAAACGAGATGGGCACACGATGGAGACGGCCCTTCCGCTCTACATAGATGTTCTTGGCCCCGTTCACCATAATTTCGGTGATGTCTTCATCCTCCAACAGGGGCTGCAAAGGGCCGAAGCCGAGAATATCGGCCGCGATTTGCTCAAAGAGCCGATGTTTTTCGGGGCGGGTCAGGATGATGTTCTCCTCGGCCAGAACCTGCTCAAACAATTCTTGAATGGTGCTACGCACTTCCGCCACTCGCGAGACATCCATGGAAGGGTCAATCTCGGCCAACAAGCGATTTTGCACCCTGGCTTTCAAATCGGAAAAAGTATCTTTTTGGGTCGCGGCTCCCGGCGGTACAGCACGCCGCGACTGGAGAGCCCCCAAACGCCCTCCCGTAACAGTTTTTTTCTCAGGGGGTTTCCCTTTTCCCTCTCCCTGACTTTGTTCAATACGTTTAAGTAAAGACATGTACAGCCTCCTGAAATCAGGTCACAAGGCTAAAATTCCGCCTGTGCCTTCTCCAACTCACTCAAGCGTTGGCGTATCTCCCCGGCCAAAGCCAACACGCGTTGTGCTACAGGGCGAGATTTATCTTTGAGCATGAAAGGAACACCGCGATTCACCGAGGGAATGACAATGGAGGGAGCAGTAGGAATCGCCGTGCTGACAGTATGTTTGAAGTTCTCACCTACGCGTTCTGGAGTAATGTTGATACGCCGGTCAAATTTATTCATCACCAATATCACACGTTGCCGCTCAATACTCATGATATCAACCAAATCCAGAAAAATGCGCGCACTTTTTATAGCAGGAATGTCTTGGGTGGTAATGAGCACCATAAGGTCCATTTCATCCAAGGCACTGATAATCACGTCAGTAAGTGTAGAGGAAGTATCTACAATGACATAAGAAAACATTCTGCGAAGATACTGCAAAATTTTCCTGAACTGGTCGGGAGAAATATTGTCAGCATGTTCCGGCCTGGGAGGAGCCGCAAGGACTTTTACCCCCGAGGCCGTGTGGGTCAACAAGACTTCATTGACCACTTCATTGTCAATTTCGTCCGCGCGGGGGGCTAAATCCAGAATGGTATTCCGTGGCTGCTCGTTGAGGAAGACAGCCACGTCTCCAAATTGTAAATTGCCATCCACAATGGCCGTTGGAGTGTCCGGGTTATGAAGCGTAACGGCCAGGTTAGTGGCCAATGTGGTAGCCCCCACCCCTCCTTTGGGGCTATACACCACAATGACTTTACCCCATTGCCCCAACACTCCTCCACTCAAAGGGCCCGTGCCCCCTCCAGGGGAGGCCACTGCTACGGCGGAGAGTTTCTCGCGTTCACTATGAGCCATCTTCCCGGCACGCCGAACAGCAGCGGTAAGTTCGTCTACGGTAGGGGGTTTCGCCAGAAAATCTCGCGCCCCGGCCATCATTGCGCGGCGCATGTAATTCGGGTCGCTTTGCACCGATAAGATGACAATTTGCACATACGGCAAAATCTGTTTGATGTTCTCGGTAGCCGCAATACCGTCCATATCCGGCATGTTAATGTCCATTAAGACAACATCCGGCTTGGTCTCTCTGGCCAATTGAATAGCCTCTTTCCCGCTTCGTGCTGCTCCCACAACCTCGACGTCGCTCTCGAACTGCAGCAGTTTCCGGATATTCTCTCGCGTCTCAGCAATGTCATCTACAATCAGAACGAGAATATTGTCATTGGCCATGCAGTATAACTCCAGAACAAAAAACTCCAGGCTCAAGCACCGTGATATAAGACAACGCCCCCCACCCAATTTACTCTGTTGCTGTGAGGCGATGGAAGGTCAAATGTGAACAAACCGCCCTCCATCGCCTCATATTTACCCCACAGTGCTATTGCGTGGGCGTAGGCAAAGGTATGTCGTTAGGCAATTCCGGCGCCTGCAATTCGTCTATACGCGGTTCCACCCCATAGGGGAGTTTTGCAGGCATGGGGATATTGTAGGTATCCATCAGGTATTGCAAAGTCACCGGTTGGGTAGGAACAATTTCGTTGTTATCGGGCTGGGCCGAGCGCAAAGCCAGGGTCATTTCTGCCCCCGAATACATGAGAAAATTCAACGTAATCGCATCTTGGGGAGAAACAATCAACGTGATTACATCAGGCGGACGGGTCACAGACTGAGATGCCGTCTGCTGCCCTGTTGCTTCCCCTCCCTGCTGCTCTCCTGAAGAAGGCTGCTGAGGTTCAGCGCCCGGCTCGGTGGTGGTAGCCACCTGACCCTGCGACTGAGTCGCTCCCTCGCGCTCAAAAGTGCCCACCCCCAAAACGGTCACATTTTGCAAAACAGCCTGGCTGACTATGCGAGGACGCTGGCTTTCCGAAGGAAGCACGTAAAAAGGCTGTCCCAACACCGGGTCTATTTCGGTGCGCCCCAGTAAAGATGATTTGCCTCCCCCAACCACTTGTGCAGCCAGATTTGCTGTTTCTCCCTTGATAAGACCGGTGGAGTTATCCACTTCACCTGCTGCCCCAGCCTGGGCCTGGAACTCCACATTCCCGGGGCTGACTACACCGGCGGTCTGATTGGGCAACAAGGTCTGAAAGTCTGTATCCAGGTCAACCATGAGCAAGGTGACGATAACATCCACATGGTCGCCGGCCTGCGGCGCATAAGAAACGGCAGCCAAACGACTGATGGGAATAGAAAAAGCCACTTTACCCGGTTCAATTGCCAGCGCCCAGTCTGAACCCTTGAGAGGAAGAATTTCATCCGGGTCAAGAATCAAATTTTCGGTCAGATACTGCCCCGCTGCCAAATCAAATCGGGCCCGGCGACCTACGACATCCTCGAATTTTTCAAAAGAGTTCGGCGGTATCAACTCTATAGGGATTGTTTGAGTCGACAAATGGTTCTCATCAATCTTATCCCCCCGTGCAACCGGCTGGGACAGTACTACCACCTCTTGTGTTTGCGGTACGGGGGTAGGAGCACTTTCTGCGGGGGTACCGCTGACCGACTTGTTGCCAGACAAGCGCGACATAACCAATGCCACGGCAGCGAGCAAGACAATGAGCAACACTCCCAACAAGATGAAAATTCGGCCTCGGCGCATTATAACCTCCAATCACATTGAATAACTCGACGGGCACTTCAAACAACTCTCAGAAACCATACATCTCTTCATGTGGGCAGTTATACACATTCCAAACCCATCCGAACTGGCTTCTGGGAAGAAAGTTTCAGACCTTGTAAAGAACGTCCTACGTGTATCATACGCATTACAAGAAGTAAAGTCAATGCCCATTTTGTACTCACAAGAGGAAGGGCTCCCCTTCACACATCAAAGATGTGCATATAGTCTACCTGATTATGTACATCTTGACCAGTCGTAAACGAAATAATTTCATCAAATTACAGTTGCGATACCCGTCACATATCCCCAAAAAGCAAGACATCCCACAAAGTTTGTGGGATGTCTCAACGATAGAAAAACGATGGCTTAGAGTTAGAGGGCTCCCATAATGTTGCTGAAGATATTGCCAATTGCCGGGCCGAGCAAAGCAAGGATAACAATCACAACAACAGCAACGAGAACGAGAATCAATGCATATTCAACGAGACCTTGGCCCTTTTCTTTGGGTGAGAACAACATGTCGGTTTTACCTCCTTTCTTATAGGATATGGCCAACAAGAACTAATTGGCACATGCAAAATTATATGGATTTTCCAGAAAAATGCAATAGGTAGGCCGAAGATTTTACAAATTGTTCGACCAAGAAGCGGGAACATCAAACGCTATTCGGGTTCCCTGTCCGGGAACGCTGTCCACATCCATCTGACCGCCCAACATTTCCACGCGGTCTTTGATTAGTTTCAACCCCATTCCCTCACGCTCGGAGATGCTGGCAGTATCAAACCCGCGCCCATTGTCCTCTACACTCACCCGTATTTTTTGTTCGGAAATATCCAATACTATTTTAACCATACTGGCTTGACTATGGTTAGCGGCGTTGCCCAACAACTCCTGCACAGCACGGAAAATCATCACTTCAAGGTAGGGAGAGAGACGCTGTTCGCCTCCCACCACATTCAGGCGCACGTCCATATCCACCTGCTCCTTGAAATTCTCCACGTACCGCTTGAGCGTTGGCACTAATCCCAGGTCATCCAGCATCATGGGGCGCAGTTCCGTAATGAAATTCCGCACTTGTTGGAAAGTGTTCGTGGCAGCAGCCTTCAAATTTGCCAGTTCCTCCCGCGCTTTTTCCTGGTCCATATCAAACAAGCGCATGGCAATTTCGGTTTGCAAAATAAAATTGGAGAGCGCCTGCGCCGGTCCATCGTGCATTTGCTGCGAAAGACGTTGTCGTTCCGCTTCCTGAGCCTGAATCATGGTCTCTAATTTTTCGGCGGTCGCCGAAGCAGAACGCGCCGGTTTGCCCCCCACCGAGGCCACCGGGATACTTTCCAGAACACCCCATAATTTTTCCAGTAGCAGGCGATACCGCTCCAGATGTTTTCGGTCACTCTGCAACTTCTCCAACTGACCGCGCATGACGAATAAACGCTGCTGGGCATCCAGGGCAGCATCATAAATGGAGCGGATGTCGCTACGCGGAACGCTATCAAACTGCGATTGAATTTGTTGCAACCTGGCTGAAGCCGTGCCATTGCGCCGCACCAGTTTTTCCACCTCAACCTGGCTTTGCTCAATCATCAACTCGATTTCTTTTAACTCTTTGCGATTTTGCTCCAATTCAGCACGAACATCTTGCTTGATTTCATTCAGTGTGTTGTCTGTACTCGCATGTTCTGCGCTCATACATCGCTCCTCACCTATTGTAAAGAAGACCTTGTTCAACGTACTACTTCCAGCAATTAACCGTTTGCGACAAATGGCAAATCATCGTCCAGGCGCACCCAACCGCGTTGCAACGCATACACAACCGCCTGCGTCCTGTCGTTGACCCCTAACTTCCGCAGGATGGCCGTCACGTGATTTTTCACCGTCTGATGACTGATATCCAATTCGAGAGCAATCTCTTTATTGCTGTATCCCTTGGACAGCAAAGTCAAGACCTCCATCTCCCGCTCCGAGAGAGGGGCAAGTTCCCCCGTAGTACCCCGGCGTTTTTTGCTCACATCCTGAGTAATGCCGCGTGCCTTCAACCACTCTGTCACTTCTTCGGCACTCATCACCCTATCCTGAATGACGTATTTCCCCTCCATCACGGTACGGACAACACCCATCAGGGCGTCTGGGGCAATATCTTTGGCACAATAAGCCTTGGCTCCCGCCTGGATGGCGAAAATTATCTGCGCCTCGTCGTCATAAGCCGTCACCAGAACAACCCGGCAAGGCAACCTTTCCAGAGAAATGCGCCGGGTAATCTGTTGTCCATTCAAACCCGGCAAGTTAACATCCAGGATGACCACGTCAGGCAATCGCTCCCGGATGAGTTCCAACGCCGTATCGCCATTATCCGCCTCCCCAATCACACGGAAATCTGGTTCCAGAGAGAGGGCGTCAATCACGCCCTGTCGAAAAATTGGGTGGTCGTCCACCACCATAAGCGTAATTTCATTCATGTGGCCTCGCTTTCCTCAAAACACTTTCTGGAGAGAGTATAGCACAGGAAAAGTAGCCCATCAACACACGTACCGCGTTTTCACTCATCCCCACGGCAACTGCCCCGCCAGCGGTAAACAGCCATGTTCTCCCCTCCCAAAAGGGGAGAGAACTTCCCACCGGTAGCATACAAAAGGTCTCCACAAGTCACCAGATGCGGATACCAATCGGGAAAGGTGACCAGATACGACGCCTTCTCGTCATCCAGAAAGCGCGCCAGGCGCTTTTCATCGCGTAAAAAGGGGATGACATCAGGAGAGACCAGTCCTGCCAAATCCAAGATATCGCGCTCCCCAAAGTATCCCAGCGCCCCGATGTCGTGAGCGGCAATCAGACTCCCTTTGGGGGTGTTCGCGTTGACCCAATGGGCCGCGGCCACCATTTCGCTCTCGATAACGGCCACGTCCTCCCCGTAGGCGCGCCCCCCCAGGGCGAAGAAAATGAGCAGCACCGCCCCCAGGGAGAGCAGCCAGCCTCGCAAGAGAACGCGTCGCCCCAGGGTGAGCCCGCTACTGCGGGCTGCATCCAACGCGCCTGCCACCCCCATCAGGAAGAAAACCGGCATGGCGGGCATCACGTAACGTCCATGCTGGTACCTGACCGGCAACCTCCAGGCGTAGAGGGCGATGTATCCCAAGAACCAAAGCGCGCTTCCCAGCACAGACCATTGCCTGCGCCGCCACGCCTTCCAGAGAAACCACAGCGCGCCAGGCAACAGCAGTATCCCCGCCCCGACCAGCGGCACGGCCAGTTCCCGCCCCAGCCGCGTCAAAAAGGGAATTTGCTGCAAGACGGCATACTCACGCTGCTTGGCGTAGAACGTGTTCGGCCACCAGGCTCCCGCCAGGAGGCGGTTGAAGGCCAGGTACGGCGCGAAGGCGAGGGCAAAGCCCGCCAGCAATCTCCCGCTCCGAGAGAACATCGCAGGCAGGGCAAACCGGGCAGGGACAAAAACGGAACGCAGGAACGCCGGGACGCGGAGAGGTCGGTTCTGCCCGTCAGAAACCGTCATATCGGGTAGTGAAGGGACGCGCTCACGCGCAAAAAATATGGTCCACAAGGCCGGCCCCAGCAGGGTGAGCAAATCGGGACGCACCCACACCCCCGCGCCGATAAAGACTCCCAAGAGCAGGCCAGGGCGTCTTCTGCCGGAGAGCCACAACAAAGTTGCCAGCACCCACAGGCCTGCCAGGAGAGTCTCCATCCCGGAGGCCGCCGCCCAAACCATGTGCCACTCCAGAAGCA
>JANTFR010000044.1 GCA_024763355.1 Anaerolineales bacterium | reverse complement strand
TCGTAGGCGTGATTCATGGCCGCCGCGATGTCGCGGGTAATTTCGATATGCTGTTTCTGGTCTTTGCCTACCGGTACCACATGGCTGCCGTAGAGCAGAATGTCGGCGGCCATCAGGACGGGGTAGTTGTACAATCCGGCGTTGACGCCGAAATCCGGGTCGCGCCCCTCGGCGACGTTCTGGTCGCGGGCGGCCTTGTAGGCGTGGGCGCGGTTGAGCAGCCCTTTGGGGGTGAAGCAGGCGAGTATCCAGGTCAGTTCGAAAATTTCGGGGATGTCGGACTGGCGGAAGAAGACCACTTTTTCGGGGTCCATCCCCAGCGCCAGGAAAGTGGCCGTCAGCACGTAAGAAAGGTGCTTCATCTGCTTGCCATCCCGCAGACTGGTGAGGGCGTGATAGTCGGCGATGAAGTAGTAGGCGTCGTAGGTTTCTGCCAGTTGCAAGGCCGGACGGATAGCGCCCAGATAGTTGCCCAGGTGGGGGATTCCGCTGGGCTTGATGCCGGTGAGGGAGATTTTGTTCATTGGTTGCATTGGTTCATTAGTTGTATTGGCTCATTAGTTGCATTGGTTCATCGGTTGCATTGGTTCATTGGTTGAACGGTACAAGGTACGACGTACTCCGTACCCCGCACGGTCTGTCGTCCACCGTCCACGGTCTGTCGTCCGTCGTCCGTCGTCCGTCGTCCGTCGTCCGTCACCCATTCTAACATCCTCCTTACTTTTTCGGGAAGGTCACTTCTACGGTCATGCCCCAGCGCAGGGCGGGGTCGGTGTCGTCCAGGCGGATTTTGACGGTGTAGAGCACATCGCCGCCTTTGAGGGTGTAACTCTCGGCGATGGATTCTACCGTCCCTTTCAGGGTCGCATCGGGGAGAGCATCCGGCACAAGGGTGACCTGTTGCCCTTCACTGACCTCCACGACATCCAGTTCGGTCAGGTCGGTGGTTTCTACGTACCAGGCGCTGAAATCGGCCATCTGGATGGCCCACATCTCCGGGCCGGCCAGTTCCCCTTCCCGCAGGTTGATGGTGGTGACGACGCCATCGAAGGGGGCGGTGAGTTGATAGTGCGCCAGGGTTTGCTCGGCGGCATCCACCTGAGCCTGGGCGGCATCCAGGCGCGCTTTCAGGATGGCCTCCTGGTCGGGGTCGTAGCCGTTCTGGACGATGTTATCGTAGGTGCGCTTGGCTTCGGCCTCGGCGGCCAGAGCGGCATCCAGTTCGGCGCGGGGCTGGTCTATGGCGTGCTGGGCGGCCTCCCAATCGGCGACGGCGGCGTCGTAGGCCTCCTGGGCTGCGTCCAGGTCTTCTTTGGCCTGTTTGCGGGGGGCGTTGTCTTCGGAGAGGTCTTTGTACTTGTCGAAGGTATCCTGGGCGTCCTTCAGGTCGTCTTCTTTGTCACGCACGGTCGCCAGGGCGGAAGAAATGTCGTCCTCCAGCGCGTCGATGTCGAGAGCATCCCAGGCGCGCTGGGCTTCGGCGCGGGCTATCTGCGCCTGGATGTAGTCCTGCCAGGCCTGGGCTTTTGCCAGGTCTGCCGTGCGCTTGAATTCGTCGTAAGCCTGCTGGGCGGCTACCAGTTCGGCCTGGGCGGAGGATAGGGCGGCCTGGGCCTGTTCGCTGCCGGAGAGTTGCAGGAGAACGTCGCCCGCCTGGACGCGCTGGCCTTCGCTGACGGGGATGCTCTCCACGACGCCGCGCACCTGGGGAGCCAGGACGGCGTAGCGGAGGGGGACGATACGCCCTTCGGCGATGACCTCATTTGGGGAAACGGGAGCCGCTTCGGGGGTGGGCGTGACTGTTTCCCGGGCGCGGCAGGCGCTCAGGGTCAGCAAGAGCATCAAAGTCGAGAAAATCCAAACAATGCGTTTCATAAATCACCTTCCCGGGGAAGATATTGAGGACGGACCGTGGACGGTAGACGGTGGACTACAGACCACAGACTACGGACAACAGACTACCGAACCGATGAACCAACGAACCACCTCTCACTCGTACGCCAGCACTTCGCGAATGGTCAGGCGGGCGGCGTTGTAGGCCGGCAGGACACTTGCCAGGCTAGAGAGGATGATAACCAATCCCAACCACAGGCCGAAGCCGGTCGGCGTGAAGACCACCTGGATGGGGGTGTTGAAAATCGCCCGGCTGACGATGCCGGAGAGAAAGTAGGAAAAGGGAACGGAGAGAATGTCGGCCAGAACCCAGGAAATCAGGCCGATGAACAGGCCCTCGGTGATGACGATGCCCATGATGCGGGTGTCGGTGCCTCCGATGGCGCGCATGATGCCGATTTCGCGGGTGCGCTCCAGGACGTTCATGCCCATCGTGCCCGCCAGCCCCATCGAGCCGACTGTGGCGGTGAGCAGCGCCATGATGAGCAGGAAGGTTATCAGGATATCCAGACTCTCGGAGGCGTCATCGAGAGAAGCGAGGCCGGCAGTGGTGTCCTCTACCTGGAAACCGTGAGCGCGCAGGGATGCGTCCAGACGCTGCCGCATGAGGTTTTGGTAGGCGCGGTCGTGTTCCTCGGTGATGACGCGGTACGAGAAGGCCCGGTTGGCGCGGTTCTGGGCGCGGGAGAGGTACTCGTAGGGGGCGTAGCCCAGGGTCCCCTCCAGGCCGACGAATTTGAAGATTCCGACCACTTCCCAGGTTTCCTCTTTCCCCTCGATTTTGAGCCTCAGCGTATCGCCGGGCTGCAAGTCGGGGTACGCATCCAGGATGCTTTCGCTGATGACCAGTTTGCGCACGTCGTCAGGACGCATCCAGCGGCCCGCCACCATGAGCGGGGAGACCAGACTCGTATTGGCAGGGGGGGCGAGGATGTTGATGTTGTCGGCCAGCGAGCCGTCGGGATAGAGAATTTCGGCGGTGGCGTAGGTCCAGCCTTCCACCGCGACCACGCCCGGAACCTGTTTGATGTAGGATTCAACCTTGTGAATACGGTAACTTTTGCTGAAGTCCACGCTTACATCGGCCAGGAAGTAGTTGCCTACCTGCTGGACAAAGCGGTACAGGCTGGTGCGTACGTTGAAGACGGAGATGAAAATGGCTCCGCCCATCGTGAGGGTGAAGAGAGTCAGCGCCAGCCGCCGCTTGTTGCGGAAGGTGTTGCGGATGGAGATGAGTACCGGGCGCGGGGTGTGGATGCCGCGGCGGGCGAGGGCCTGGGTAAGACGCAGCAGCGTGCGGTCAATGAGCGATTCGGAGACCCCGCCTCCAAAGCGCGCCGGGTCTCCGCTGATAGCCTGCAAGACGGTGATGCGTGTTCCGCTCAACACGGGAGCCAGACCGGCTACCAGGGGGACGAGTAGCCCGACGGCAATCTGGGCGACAAAGGCCAGTGGAACGATGCGGTAGCCTTGCAGCGCGAAGCCGATGCTGTTGGCGATGAAGAGGGCCAATCCGTAGGCTCCCTGTCCACCCAGGGGAACGGCTATCAGCAGGGCCAGGAGGCCGAAAGCGAGCATTAGCACGAGATACATCCCCAAAACCTGGTAGTTACGCCCGCCGACCAGTTTCATCACCCCGATGTGGCGCATGTGCTGCTGCAAGAGAGCGCTCAGCGTGTTGGCAATCAGCGAACTGGAGAGGAAGACAATCAGCACGCCCAGCGCCATGAGAATGCCCAGCACGGCGTTGACGGTGGATGCCAGGGGATGCTGATGCGTCTTGGAGCGGCGCGTGAACCCCACGTAGTAGCCGCTCTTTTCGATTTTGTCCTTGACTGTGAAGAGCATCTCGCGGATGTGGTCTTCGTCATCCTGCCCGCTATCCAGGGTGATGTAAAGGCGATTGAAGGTCTGGGGCTGATGCAGGTCGGGGAGGCTGTCGTCGGGGACGTAGGCCAGCGGAGCGGCCAGGAAATCTGCCGCGCTGGTGGTGGGGTCCTGGACGATGCCGGCGACGCGCAGGGGCTTGATGGTTCCATCCCGAAGGCGCACTTCGACCACGTCTCCCGGCGCGACGCCCAGTTTGTCGCGGGCGTCTTCTTCCAGCAGGATTTCACCGTTGTGGGGTTGGTCTGCTCCCTCTACAGGGGTAAGCAGATTGATGCGGTTTTCCTTGAAATCCTGTACGGCGATGAAGTCCAGTTTGGTCCATACCTCGCTGCCCTGCGGACGCACGCTGAGAGAAATGGCGCGGCGCGCTTCGGCATCGGCGATGCCGTGGTAATGACGGACTGCATCCAGGAGGTCGGTAT
Source organism: Anaerolineales bacterium (assembly GCA_024763355.1). Classification (GTDB taxonomy): domain Bacteria; phylum Chloroflexota; class Anaerolineae; order Anaerolineales; family DRKV01; genus DRKV01. The sequence continues at coordinate 12,997 of JANTFR010000044.1, read as the reverse complement.
CGAAATCCTGCATCCGCAGTTCCAGGTTGGCGGGGTTGTGGGCTGCGTAACTGACGCTCATGTCGGCGTCGATGATGACGTACGCGCCGGCAATCACGCCAATCGCCAGCACGCCGATGGCAATGGAAAGCACCACCAGCAGGGTGCGGGCTTTGTTATCCCATAAATCGGTGAGGACTTTCTTCCAGCGAGGGCGCATGGGGGGGTAGTCAGGTAGTCGGGTAGTCAGGTAGTCGGGTGGTTGGGTTAGTTACATTGGTTCATCGGTTGCATTGGCGTCGCACTGAGCGTGTCGAAGCGTTGCATTGGTTCGTCGGTTCATCAGTTCGGTAGCCCGTTGTCTGTGGTCTGTAGTCCGTCGTCCGTCGTCTGTGGTCTGTCGTCCGTGGTCTATCGCCCTCCAAGAATGCGGGGCCGTTTGCGGCGTTCCTGACTGCGGTTTTCCTGAAGGCGCTGCTGGACGATGCGTCCGACAGCCTCCGCCGTCATGGGAGAAGCCTCCATCAGCCAGTCGAAATCCGGGCGGGAGAGGGCCAGGAGGCGCACGGGAGCGTCGAGGGCGGCGCGCACGGATGCAATCGCTTTGCCGCCGCGGGTAAGTTCCACTTCGCCGAAGAAATCGCCGCGCCCCAGATGGGAGACGATGACTTCCTCCTTGCCGCGCACCTGCAAGACGACCTCTACCCTGCCCTCGGCGATGATGAAGAACTTGTCCACCGGCGCTTTCTGCTGGATGATGGTCTCGCCGGGGTTGAAGGTCAGCCGCTCGGCCCGGTCATGGACGGCGCGCATCAGGGGGTGAGAGAGCATGGGGAGGGCCAGCACGATGGCCTCCTCTATCAGTTCGCCGTCCGAGATGACCACGGTGCGGGTCGTGCGCTCCGTCATGGATGGGTCGTGCGTTACCATCACGATGGTCTTTCCGCGGCGGGAGAGTTCCTCGAAGATGTCGATGATGTAGGCCGCAGAACGGGAATCCAGGTTGCCGGTAGGCTCGTCGGCCACGATGATGGGCGGGTCGTTCGCCAGAGCGCGGGCGATGGCGGCGCTCTGCTGCTGTCCCGTGGAAACGGCCAGCGGTAATTTGTAAGCCTGTTTCTCCAACCCGACCATCTTGAGCAGTTCCAGGGCGCGCTGAGGACGTTCATCGAAGGCGTACTTGTCGGCGTAATCCATCGGCAGCATGACGTTCTCGTGCAGAGTGAGCATGGGGAGCAACTGGAAGAACTGGAAGACGATGCCCAGGTTGCGCCCCCGCCACTGGGAACGCTGGCTCTCGCTCATGGCGTAGACATCCACGCCGTCCACCAGCACCCGACCTTCGGTGGGATGGTCGATACCGGTCAGCATGTTGAGCAGGGTGGACTTTCCGCTGCCCGATTTCCCTACGATGGAAACGAATTCTCCCTCGTAAACGGTGAGGTGGACGCCTTTCAGCGCCGTGAAGGTTCCGGCGGCGTTGACGAAGATTTTGACGATGTCGTCCATGACAATCAGGGGGCGGGAGGAACTTTGCTCGCTCATGGCATCTCCTCCACCCAGGCCCCGTCGGCCAGGATTTTGTAACGGGTGAAGCGCGGCATCAGCCCCTGGTCGTGGGTCACCATCACGATGGTCTTGCCCGCGGCGACAAGTTTCTCGAAGAGTTCGAAGATGTGCTCCGCCGTGACGGAATCCAGGCTGCCGGTGGGTTCGTCGGCCACGATGATAGGCGGGTCGTTTGCCAGGGCGCGGGCGATGGCGACCCGTTGTTTCTGCCCGCCGGAGATGAAAGCCGGAATTTTGCGGGCATGTTCCTCCAGTTCGACCATGCGGAGCAGTTCCATCGCCCGTTCACGGCTCCGGCGGGGGTGGTAATTTCCGCACAGGTCAATGGGCAGCATGACGTTTTCCATCAGGGAGAGCGTGGGCAGCAATTGGAAGGACTGGTAGACGATGCCCATGTTGCGCCCGCGCCACAGCGCCAGGGCGTTCTCGTCCAGGGTGTGGAGGGCAATCACCCCCTCGGCGGAGCGTACCAACACCTCGCCGGAGGTGACCTGGTCCACGCCGCTCAGCATGTTCAGCAGAGTGGATTTTCCCGCCCCGGATTTACCCAGAATCCCCAGGAACTCGCCGGGATAGACCTCCAGGTTTAGCCCTTTGAGGGCGGTGTAATCGCCGGCCTCGCTGTGGTAAGTCTTGACGACCTCGCGCAGTTGGATGATGGGTTCGGAAGCGGAAGTGTCGGGCATGTCAGGATGCGGGAGGCAGGTTGCCTACGGCCTGCCAGGTGGGTTGGACGATGAGTTCGGCGAAAATCTCGCCCATACGCTGTGGTGTCTCTGGCAGGTCGTTTTCCAGATACCAGCGCATCAGGCCGAAGGTGGCCGTCACAAGATGGTTAGCGACGAGGGGGATGGGGAAACGGCCTCCTTGCAAGATGCTCAGTGTGTTCTCGACCTGGTGGCGTGTCTCTGCGATAACCGGGCTTAGCACGAAAGGGGCGCTGTCGTCCAGCAAAAGGACGCGAAACAGGGGAGCATGTCTCCGGATGTAGGCAAATAGGGCGGCACCTTTCTCAGTCAGTGCATCGACGTCACTGACAGGCTGGTAGAGCGCCAGCCGTCCACCCAATTCATCCAGGACGTTTTGTGCCACGTCCTGCAGCAAGGCGTCCAGCCCGCCATAGTGCCGAAAAAAAGTGCGGTAGCCGACATCGGCGCGCTCCGTGACCTCCTGGATGGTGACGGCGCGATAGCCCTTTTCCAGTGCCAGGGAAATGAGCGCTTGACGAAGCAGTTTTTGTGTGCGGCGGACGCGGCGGTCTGTGGACATAGCGTTGTGGCATGTTGCGAGAATTATGGCGTGTTATGCGCCATAACGATACCGCAAAGAAGGGGAGATGTCAAGCGCGATGGAGGGCGTGCGCTTGGCGCTTTGGGGTGCGATTCATGAATCGCACCCCAAAGCGCCCCAAAACCCCAAACGGCGCCGAGCACGCCAATCGCAACACCCCTCTGTGCCTCAATACCAAAAAGCCCCCATCGCATGGATGGAGGCTGGCCGGCGGATAGCGTTGGCTCTACAGTTGCGGAATGCCCGGCAGGTGGTCTCCGTTGGCGCTGCCGCCCGTGCCGACGACCAGATACGTTGTTCCGTTGGAACCCGCCAGCGAGACGGTATCTTCCACCTCGAAGGCGTTGCCCATCCCGCGCTGACGCTTCCCGATGACGAATTTCTTACCGCTTTTCAGGCGCTCGATGAGTTCCTCGCGGCGCAGAATGACGTGGTCGCCGAAGACCGGGCCGCGGCGCTCGTGGACGCGCGCCCAGGCCACCTTGCCATCGGGCGCGTAGCGAACGGCTTCAATCACGCCATCGTATTTGGGTTTCTTCGGCATAAACACCTCCCGCTGCGTAGTTGTGATAATTCTCAGTCGGGGTGAGCGGACTCGAACCGCTGGCCCCCGCGTCCCAAACGCGGTGCGCTGCCAACTGCGCCACACCCCGAGGCGTTGAGAGTATAATGCGGGGGTTGGTAATCGTCAAGGATGTGGATAGACCACGGACGACGGACGACAGGCCGCGGACGATAGACGACAGCCCGCAGCCTCGCGCAACCGACGAACCAATGCAACCAATGCAACTAACGAACCAATGACCCACCCCCTCACTCTCACCTACCCCTCCCCCGGCGTGGCGCAAATCACCGTCTCGCGCCCCCGCGTGCGGAACGCCCTCGATTGGGAGACAATGGAAGCCTTTGCAGATGCCGTCCGTACCCTGGCGCGGGATGAGGGGATGCGCGCCGCGGTGCTGTGCGGGGCGGGCGGCACTTTTCTCTCCGGCGGGGATTTGCGCGCCCTGCACGATGCCGTCACCGCAGCGGACGGGGCGCGGCTGGTGCGGGTGATGAGCGATGCGCTGGATGAACTCTCCGCCCTTCCCTTCCCCGTAATTGCCGCCATCGACGGGGCGGCCCGCGGCGGCGGGGCGGAGATTGCCCTGGCTTGCGACCTGCGCGTCATGGCGCAGGATGCCACCCTGGGCTTCGTGCAGGTCAATCTCGGCCTGATGCCCGGCTGGGGCGGTGCGGGCCGCCTGCTGCGGGCGGTGGGTTACGGGCGCGCCCTCCTGTGGCTCACCACCGGCGAAATCCTGGATGCCGGGACGGCCTACCGCCACGGCCTTGTAGAGCGCCTCGCGCCCGCCGCCGGCGCGCTCCCCGCTGCGCTGGAACTGGCGCGGCAGATTGCCGCCCGCCATCCTCCCGCGGTGCGCGCCATCAAGCGCACCCTGCGCGGCTACCTGGAACTGCCTCCCGCCGAGGCCGCCGCCGCGGAACGGGCCGCCTTTCCGCCCCTGTGGGTGGACGAATTCCACTTGCAGGCCGTGGAGCGCTTCCTCAACCGCAAACGGGAGCGCCCGTGAACGCTCTGCGCCGTGCCCGTCTCTACCACCTTCACCACCGCACCTACACCGAAGACCTCCCTTTCTGGGTGGATGCGGCCTCCCGCTATGCCCCGCCCCTTTTGGAACTGGGCTGCGGGACGGGACGCGTCTTCCATGCCTTGCGGGATGCAGGATTCGCGCCCCTGGGAGTGGACATCTCCTTTGAGATGCTGGCCGTTTTGAAGGAACAGCAACCCGCAAAGGGGGCGCCTGTTCCCGTTTTCCAAGGGGATGCGCGTTCCCTGGGGGTAGCCGCGGCCTCTTTGGGGCTGGTCATCCTGCCCTGCAACACTTTCAGCACCTTCGAGCCGCGGGAGCGCGCCGCCCTTTTGGGGGAAATCCGCCGCGTCCTGCGTCCGGGCGGCGGATTCGTCTTCAGCGCCCCCAATCCCCTGGTGCTGTGGGAGGCCGCTCCGCAAGGTGCGCTGCGTCCCGAAATGACCCTGCCCCTTCCCAATGGCGGGGAGATGGAGGTTTCGAGTGCCTGGGAGCGGGAGGGGGCGCGTTTCACCATCCGTTGGGTGTACGAGGCCGAGGGGATGCGGTGCGAGTGGGCTACCACCCATCTGCTGGAGCCGCCAGAGACCACCCTGAAGGCGCTGCGGGCGGCGGGGTTCGAAATTGCGGCCCTCCACGGTGATTTCGAGGGCGGGGATTTCGAGCCTTCTGCGCTCTACCTGGTGGTGGAAGCGCGCAAATGTTAGCGTTCCTCTGAACTTTCGTTTGCACTTTTCTTACACTTTGGGGGTACGATAAATTAGCGTTCAGGCTTCAACATTCAGCGTTTGGCATTTAGTATCTATCCGAAAAATGCAATGTGCAATGTCATTGCGAAGCCCCGAAGGGGCTGAAGCAATCTCCACCTCCCCTGCAGGAGACTGCTTCGGCGGCTACGCCGCCTCGTAGGGACAACTACGGTGAATTTTCAGATAGGTTCTTAGCCTTCAGCATTCTGCATTCCCTATTCTGCATTTATAAGGAGGTTATGATGAGTTTTTACTACAATTTTCCCCGCCGCCGCTGGGCCGAGATGCGCGAAGCGATGAACCGGATGATGGAAGACGCCCTGGATGACATGCAGCCCCAGGAACGCGAGATGACCCTGGCCGTGGATGTATTGGCCGACGATGATGGGTACACCGTCCGCGCCCTCGTGCCGGGCCTGACTTCTGATGATTTGAACGTAGAAATCCTGAACAATACGGTGACCATCCACGGCGAGTTCAAAGCCCCCGAAGCCGGAGAAGCCAAGTACCTGGTGAGTGAACTCCCCGTAGGCCGCTTTGGACGGGTCATTACCCTGCCCACTGCCCTGGAACCTGGCAAAACTGAAGCCACCCTGAAAAATGGCGTCCTGACCCTGCGAGTTCCCAAAGCGGAGGCCCATCGTCCCAAGACGATTGAGGTCAAGGTCGGCTGATTTTCGCCGTGCTGCTCGATAAACAAAGCGTCCCGCCTCGGCGGGACGCTTTGTTTGCATCTGTTCAGCAATTCAGGCCCATTCGTGCCAATTCGTGTTCATTCGTGGACTATTCGTGGACGGTGCGCATCCGTTCCAGCGCTTCGGTGAGCACGGCGCGGCTGGTGGCAAAATTGAGGCGCATGAAACCTTTGCCGCCCGGCCCGAACCACTGTCCATCGTTGAGCGCCACGCGGGCCTTTTTGAGGAAGAATTTGGAGGGACTGCCCTGGATGCCGCTTTCGCGGCAATCCATCCAGGCCAGGAAAGTGCCCTCCGGGGGATACACCCGAATACCGGAGAGATGTTTTTGCGTGTAGTCAATGAGGAAATCGCGGTTGCCTTGCAGATAGGCCAGCACCTCGTCCAGCCAGGCATCTCCGTTGCGGTAGGCCGTCTCCAGCGCAAGCATCCCCAACAAATTGACCTTGCCAACCACGCCGGGGAAACCCCCTGCGAAACGTTCCCGCAACTTCGGGTTGGGGATGACTGCCACAGACGCTTTCAATCCGGCCAGATTGAAGGTCTTGCTGGGAGCAATCAGGGTGATGGTGCGCTGCGTCACTTCCGGGGAAAGGGAGGCAATCGGGATGTGCCGCGCCCCCTCCAAAAGCAAATCGCTGTGGATTTCGTCCGAAACGATGAGGGCCTCGTGCCGCAGGCAGGTCTCCGCCATGCCCTCCAGTTCGGAGCGCGTGAAGACGCGTCCGACCGGATTGTGGGGGTTGCACAGCACGAAGGCGCGGGTCTGCGGGGTAAAGGCGGATTCGAAGGCGGCGCGCTCCACGAAATAGCGTCCCGCCCCGTCGCGCTGCAAAGGAGCCTCCTGGCGCAGACGTTCGTTGCGCTCGGCGGCCTCCAAAATAGGGCGGTAAACCGGCGTCTGTACCACCACGCCATCGCCGGGGCGGGTGAAAACCTGCAACGCCAGGTTGATTCCCGTCACTACGCCGGGGAGGAAGACGATGCTTTCGGGGTCCACGCGCCACCCGTGGCGGCGTTCCAGCCACCCGGTGACGGCTTCCCGTGCTCCGGGGGGTTCCATGGAGTAGCCGAACACGCCGTGAACTGTGCGCTTCTGCAAGGCCTCCTGCACCTGGGGCGGGCTGGGAAAATCCATATCGGCCACCCACAGGGGCAGCACGTCCTCCGGGTAGGCGTTCCACTTGACGCTTTCGCTGGCGCGGCGGTTGGGGATGGTATCGAAAATGCTCATACAGGCTCCTCCGGGGTAGGAATGGCGGCCTCGGCCAGCGCGCTGAGGACTGCGGTGGCTTTGCCGGGTAGGAAAATGTCGGTGATGGTGAAGGTGTAGTTGGAGGGACGCACGTTGACCTCGATGATGCGCGCTCCGTGGCGCTTGGCCTCCTGCGGCAGGAGAGCGGCGGGCATGATTTCCCCTGTCGTGCCGACCACCAGCCACACGTCCGAAAGACGCGTTTCGGCCCAGGCGCGCTGGTGTGCCCGCGGCGGGATGCCTTCGCCGAAAAAAATGAAATCGGGTTTCAGCAGGCCGCCGCAGCGCGGGCAGGCGGGCGGCATGTGGACGAAAATCTCCGGGGCGGCTTCCAGGCGCGCCCCGCAGGCCGTGCAGGTCAGCGTGCGGCTGGTTCCGTGGTATTCCACCACATCCCGGCTGCCGGCCTCCTGGTGCAGATTGTCTATGTTCTGGGTAATGACCCCTTGCAGCAGCCCGGCCTTCTCCAGCCGCGCCAGCGCCCTGTGTCCTGCGTTGGGGCGCGCCTGGCCGAAGTAATCGTAGAAAATCTCCTTGATGACCTCCCACGATTGCCGCGGGTAGGCGTGAAAGTAGCGCAAGTCCAGGATTTGCGGGTCGTAACGGCTCCACAGCCCCTCCGGGCCGCGGAAAGGCGGGATGCCGCTCTCCACCGAGATGCCCGCTCCGGTGAAGGCCACGGCGCGCCTGGCCGTCCGCAGCATCTCGGCGGCTTGCTGCAAAAGGGATTGGCTGAGGGAAGACGTGTTCATCGGAAGAGTGCTTGTTTGGGGTCAACGCGGAATTGTGGGGTAAGAGGAGCAGACTTCCGAGATTTCCGGGGGACGATGTTCGCCCGGAGCGGCTCTCGTCAAAATCTCGGAAGTCTTACCCCCACAAATCTGGGTAGAGCCCCTGTTCGAAATCGGGAGGATAGGGGGCCTGAAAGGTGACGAACCGCCCCGTGTGGGGATGCTGCAACCCCAGGGAATACGCGTGCAACCCCAGGCGGGAGAGCCCCGGAATTTGGAGGGAGCTGCCGCGCCCGTAGAGCGGGTCGCCCACTACCGGATGTCCCGCAGCGTACAGGTGCGCTCGAATCTGGTGCCGCCGCCCCGTGCGGGGACGCGCCTCCACGAGTGTGCAGTTCCCCATCCGGCGCAGGACGCGCACCTCCGTGCGGGCGGGCAGGCCGCGGGCCTCGTCCACGGCGGTGCGTTTCCGGCGTCCCGTGTTGGGGCGCAGGGGCATCTCCAGGGTGATTTCGTCCCAGGCGGGGAGGCCCCGCACCAGGGCGTGGTAGATTTTTTCCGTCCGGCGTTCCTGAAACTGCAAACTCAAGGCGCGGTGCGCCTCGGCGCTGCGGGCCAGCGCCAGTACGCCGCTGGTATCCTTGTCCAGGCGATGGACAATCCACAGGCGTCCCCAGGCCGGTTCCAGCAGGGAGCGCAGGTGCGGCAGGGCGGGGTCGTAGCCGTCGGGGAGGCTGAGTAACCCGGCAGGCTTGGAGACCACCAGCAAGACTTCGTCGGCGTGCAGAACGGAAATTTCCACGCGCCCATTGTACCCGTTTTTGGTTTACAATTGGTTCATCGGTTCATCGGTTCACCGTTGTCCGTTGTCCGTCGTCTGTCGTCCGTCCCCCCCAGGAGGTTCGTATGCAACACCAGGAAGGTTCTCTCGAAAGCCGTGATGGGCTGAAAATGTACTATCAGGCCTGGCTGCCCGAAGGCGCGCCGCGGGGCGTTCTTGTTCTCGTGCACGGACTGGGTGAGCACGGCGGACGTTACCCCCATCTCGTGGAGCGTCTTGTGCCGGCGGGATTTGCCGTCTACGCTATGGATAACCGCGGCCACGGACGCTCCGGCGGCCAGCGCGGCTTTGTCCCCGCCTGGGATGCCTTCCGGGAAGACTTGCGGCAATTCATCGCTTTCGTGCGCAAGGAACAACCGGAGGGACCGCTCTTTTTGATGGGACACAGTTTGGGCGGATTGATTGCCCTGGATTACGCCCTGCACTATCCGGAGGGACTGCGCGGCGTGGTGGCTTCGGCCCCCGCGGTGCGCAACAAAGGCGTCTCGCCGCTCTTGATGGCCGCGGCGCGGGTGCTCTCTCGCATTGTGCCCGCCATGACCATCAAAACCGGCCTGGATGCAACCGCCATTTCGCAAAATCCCGACGTGGTGCAGGCGTATCGTAACGACCCGCTGGTGCACGACCTGGGGACGCCGCGCCTGGCAAACGAGAGCGAAAAGGCGATGGCCTGGGTCAACGCCCATGCCGGGGAGTGGAGTTTGCCGCTGCTCGTCCTGCATGGCGATGCCGACCGGCTGGTTCCCATCGAGGGCAGCCGCGCCTTCTTCGATGCCGTTCCGGTGAAGGACAAGCGCTTCATCGCCTATCCGGGCGGCTATCACGAATCGCACAACGACCTGCACCACCCCCAGGCCACCGCCGATGTGCTGGCCTGGCTGGAGGCGCATGTGCCGCAGCAGACCTCACAGGTCTGAAAACGCGGGAGACCTGTGAGGTCTCCACGACGACCTGCATCACGCCCAGGCCATCGCCGATGTGCTGGCCTGGCTGGAAGCGCATGTGCCGCAGCAGACCTCACAGGTCTGAAAACGCGGGAGACCTGTGAGGTCTCCACGACGACAAACGGAAACAGGGACGGGCAAACGCCCGTCCCTGTTGTGTTTTCGGGGAATTCCTGCGGAAAATTACTCGTCCAGGGCGCTGTAGCCGGGGCCTTCGGCGAAGTAATCGTAATTGGCTTGAATGTCCTCGGTCAGGTCCACGATTTCGCCGGCTTCCAGTTGCTTGACGCAATCCAGAATGACGGTTTCGCCGTGGTGGTTGATGCCCTCGTAATGTCCGGTCAGACCGACGCGGGCGATGTACTCGCCGCCTTTGGCCTCGTAGGCATCGGGGACTTCATCTTCGGGGAAGATGGCCTCGTAAGGGCATTCCGGCACGCACGCGCCGCAGTCAATGCAGGTGTCCGGGTCGATGTAGTACCAGGGCCATTCCTCAATGGGCTTGCCCGGAACGATACATTCCACCGGGCATACCTCTACACAACCGCTGTCACGCAGGCACAAACTGGTAATGATGTGGGTCATAGGTCGTAGCCTCCTCAAACGATGCGTTGAATGAAAGATGGAGTGGTTTCTGGCGGGGGCGAAACGGAAACCCGTCAGATGATGTCACTTGCCGGAGTGCGGGCTGGCCCTGGATTTTCCAGCGCCTTACCCGCCAGCGGCTTCAAAACGGCGGGCGACCTCATCCCAATTGACTACGTTCCACCAATTGGCGATGTAGTCTCCGCGCCGATTTTGATACTTCAGATAGTACGCGTGTTCCCACACGTCCAGCCCCAGGATGGGGGTCAGGCCGGCCATGAGGGGGGCGTCCTGATTGGGCATGGAAATCACGGCCAGTTTGCCGTTCTGGAAGCCCAGCCAGGCCCATCCGCTGCCGAAACGGGTGGCGGCGGCGTTGGAGAAAGTCTGTTTGAAAGTTTCAAAACTGCCAAAAGCGGCCTTGATGGATTTTGCCAGCGCGCCTTTGGGTTCTCCGCCGCCGTTGGGCGCCATGACCGTCCAGAAAATGCTGTGGTTGTAGTATCCGCCGCCGTTGTTGCGGACCGCCGTGCGGATGTCTTCGGGGATAACGTCGGGATTGCTGACCAGTTCTTCGATGCTCTTCTCGAACAATTCGGGGTGCTTCTCCAACGCGGCGTTCAGTTTTTTGGTATAGCCGCCATGATGCTTGGTGTGATGGATTTCCATCGTGCGGGCATCGATGTACGGTTCCAGGGCGTCGTAGGCGTAGGGGAGAGCGGGGAGTTCAAAAGCCATGATGTTGTTGCTCCTTTGGGGTAGTCATAGGGATAAAGTTGTTTGGGCCGTTTCCACGGCAAATTGTAGCCTTCGGGAGGGGCTTTGTCAAGTCGCGTTCAGTCGCTCTTTCCCCGCCAGACGCGCCACAGCGCCGCCGCAGATACGAAAAACAACACCCCGCTCCCCTCGGTGAGGCCCGCCAGATACAACTGGATGCCGCCCAGCAGGGCCGCCGCAAAGACGATGGCTGCCGCCAGTTGCGCCGCGCTGCGCTCCAGGCGGGCTACCTGACGGGTCAACTCCGGGTTGCGGGTGCGGATTTTTCCCTCCTCGATTTGGCGCAGCAGCGAATCGAGACGCCCCGGCAGGCGAAGTAATTGTTGTTCGACGTTACGGAGCTCCTGTTTCACGCCCTCCCAACCGCTCTTGCGCTCTTCGTCGATGAGCATCTGGGTGAAGGGAATCAAACTCCACCAGGGGTTGAACTCCGGGTTGAGGGCGGTACACATCCCCGAAAGGATGGATGCCGCCCGCCCCAGCAAAATCATGTTTTCGGGCAACTGGAAAGGCAGGGTGTAGAGCAGGGCGCGGAACTCGCTGATGAACTCCCGTACCTCCTGAAAACTGATTTGGCGCAGTTCGGCGGTGCTCTTGCCCCAGAACCTCTCGAAAATCTCCACCCCGGCGCGTTCGATGAGTTCCAGGTCGGCATTGGGCAGCAGGAAGCCGAGCATCTGGTAGGCGCGCACGGCGCGGCCCGCGTCCTGGGTGGTGATGGCGATTGCCATCTGGCGCAGCCCCTCCCGCTGTTCGGGCGGCACGTGCCCCATCATCCCGAAATCCACGAAAGCCAGGCGGAAGGCGCGCCCCGCTGCCCCGTTTTCCTCCAGCGGAACGACGAAGAGATTGCCGGGGTGCGGGTCGGCGTGGAAGAAATGGTGCAGAAAGACCTGCCGCAGGTAACTCTCGAAAAGCAAATCGGCCACCGCCCGGCGGCTGACGTTGGCGGCCTCGATGGCCTCGAAATCGGTAATCTTGATGCCGCCCACGTCCTCCAGGGTGATGACGCGGCGGGTGGTGTACTGCCAGTACACTTTGGGAATCAGCAGACGGGGTTCTTCGGCGAAGTTGGCGGCGAACTGCTCGGCGTAAGCCCCCTCTTGCAGGTAATCCATCTCCTCGTGGAGACTGCGCGAGAAGTCCTCCAGCAGGGCCGGGATGTGGGCGCGCTCCCGAATGGGACGATACCACATCAGCCACTTCCCGACGCGTTCCAGCGCCGAAAGGTCGGTGGCGACCAACTGCTCGATGTTGGGACGCTGGATTTTGACGACCACCCGCACCCGGGAGGGGGGCGCAGACTCCCTTTGGGGGGGCGCGGCCTCTTCGGAGGCGGCAGCCCCTTCAAGGGGGGCCGTCCCCGCGGCATTCGGGGGCGGAACCGCTATCCAGGCGTAGTGCGCCTGCCCGATGGAGGCCGCCGCCACGGGATGCGGGTCGAATTCCAGAAAGACATCCTCCAAAGGGCGCTGGAATTCCCTCTCGGCCACCTCCCGCACGGCGGCGAAATCTTCGGGCGGGACTTCATCCTGCAAGTTTTCCAGTTCGCGGGTGAAGATGTCGGGCAGGATGTCGACGCGGGCGGAGAGAAACTGCCCGACTTTGATGAGCACGCCTCCCATGCTGACGGCCAGCGCCCGATAGCGCCGCGCCAGCGATACGAGACGCCGGTCGCGGGTGCGGTTGCTGAGGAAACGCAGCCCCAGCCGGGGCAGGATGACCTCCCAAAAGAACAGCCCCGCCAGGGCGCGGGCGAAGAAAGTCGTGATGCGTCGGTAGCGTCTGCGGAGCATAGGGGATTCCCTCCCCCTTAGGGGGAGAGGCAATTGTGGGCAGGAGGAGACTTCCGAGATTTATCGGGTGAGATGCCCCTCCGGAGCGGCTCTCGTCGAAATCTCGGAAGTCTTTGCCCTGGGGGCAGGAGGAGACTTCCGAGATTTATCGGGTGTGATGCCCCTTCGGAGCGGCTCTCGTTGAAATCTCGGAA
>JANTFR010000043.1 GCA_024763355.1 Anaerolineales bacterium | reverse complement strand
AGGGCGGGGTAGGGGGAATATTCCCCTCACCCCCGGCCCCTTCGCGAAGCATCCCTGTGGGGCTCCCGGGGGGAGAGGGGAGGGTAAGCGGGATTTCGCGGGCGGCGATGACGCGCTTGCCGGTCTCGGCGGCCACGTTACGAGCCAGGTATTCGTCCGGCAAGAAAATGACCGTGTCACTCTCCAGCGATTGCACCAGTTTGGCAGCGTTGCCGGAGGTGCAGCAGTAATCGCTCTCGGCCTTCACGTCAGCATAGGTGTTGACGTAAGTCACCACCGGCACGCCGGGGAAGCGCTCTTTCAGGGCGCGCACATCGGCGGCGGTGATGGATTCGGCCAGCGAACAGCCCGCTTTCTGCGAGGGGATGAGCACGGTTTTATCGGGGTTCAGGATTTTGGCAGTTTCAGCCATGAAGCCCACGCCGCAGAAAACGATGACGTCCTTGTCGGTTTGGGCGGCCAGGCGGCTGAGGCCGAGTGAATCGCCAACGAAATCGGGCACCGAGTGGTAAAGGGCCGGCTCCATGTAGTTGTGTCCCAGGATGACGGCGTTGCGCTCCTTCTTCAGGTGCTCGATTTCCACAGCCAGTTCGGCCTTGTAACGCAGTTCCACATCCGGGACGATACCCTCCAGTTTGCGGCGCATCTTTTCGTACATGGCTTGCACTTCGGGGTTCATGGTTGCTCCTTTTTTGTGGGGGGAGGGAGGGTGGGCGACGGCAATGCCCTCGCCCACCCCCGGGAAATCAGATTTTCATGCTCACGTCGAAAACCGGCGCGGAGTGGGTCAACGCGCCGATGGAGATGAAATCCACGCCGGTTTCGGCAATGGCGCGGACGCGCTCCAGGGTGACGTTACCGCTGGCCTCCAGTTGGGCGCGCCCGGCGGTTAGTTCTACAGCCTGCCGCATGACTTCCAGCGGCATGTTGTCCAGCAAGATACGCTCCACACCCAGGGCGAGGGCGGCCTCCACATCCTTCAGGGTGCGGGTTTCCACTTCCAGGGGCAAATCGGGATGGGCAGCGCGGGCACGCTGCACCGCCGCAGCCAGGGAGCCGGCAAAATCAATGTGGTTGTCTTTGATGAGAATCATGTCGTACAACCCCATGCGATGATTCTGGCCCCCGCCGCGCTGCACAGCCAGTTTATCAACGCGGCGCAGGCCGGGAGCCGTCTTACGCGTGTCGAGGATGACCGCGCCGGTACCGGCGACGGCATCCACAAAGCGGCGGGTGAGCGTGGCGATGCCGGACATGCGCCCCAGGAAGTTGAGCGCCGTCCGCTCGGCGGCCAGCAGGGCACGGGCCGGGCCGTTGACAAAGGCCAGCAACATTCCCGTAGAGACACGTCTCCCCTCCTCTACCTGGGGGACGAAACGAATGGCGGCATCCATCCGGGTGAAGACGGCGGCAGCCACATCCAATCCGGCCACGATGCCGTCCTGTTTGGCGACGATGCGGGCCTCCAGTTCCGCTTCGGGAGGGATAACGCTCTCGCTGGTCACGTCGCCGCGAGTGCCGAGGTCTTCATCCAGAGAGCGGCGGATGGCGTCCAGAATTCCAGGGTGCAGTTGCATGGCTCGCTCCTATTAGTGTACATTTGACACTTTTATAATGTAATTTGATTGTACTCGTTTTTCCCTGCTTGTCAAGAATCAAAAAATGCGCCCCCCCAGGGTAATCGCATCTTCATGTATTTTCCCCACCCAAGGGATAAAAATGGAGGGTGTTGGTGGGGCGTACACCCCACCAACACCCTCCATTCTATCCGTTTTGAGGGCAGGCATGCGCCATTGCAAGGCCGATGCAATGGCCCTGATGCGCCCCCGGGAACCGGAGGGCGCATTTGGGGGAAGAGCGGATGCCGTTCAGGCCGCGACCAATCTCTCCTGGCGGCTCTGGCTGCGCAAACCCAGCCAGATGGCAAGGAAATACCCAAGGTAGGCAATCACTTCCGTGAGAGAGGGATTGCCGTTGTAGCCAAACAGGGCTTTCAGCACCCCTCCCAGGGCCGATTTCTCATCCAAAAGGAAATTGACATCCCACACATGCTCAACGAGCGAGGGAATCCATCCTGTCTCGTTGAACTCGTGAACGCCGTGCGCCACCAATCCGGCGGCAAAGAGCAGGAGCAGAAAACTGCTAACCCGAAAGAACTTCCGCAAATCCAGGCGCAGGGTGGCGGTAAACAATCCCCACCCCAACAGAGCCGCCAGGAGCAAACCGCTCAATGCGCCGACCAGGGTTTGAGCGGCATTGCTGGCAAACGCGGTCGCGGTCAGGAAGAGGGCCAACTCGATACCTTCGCGAATAACGGCCAGGAAAGCCAACATGAAGAGAGGCGTCCCGCCGCTTTGCAGCGCCGCCCGCCACACGTCGGCCTCCAGTTCGGATTTCAGATTGCGCGCCTGGTGCGCCATCCAGAAAATCATCCAGGTTAGTACCCCGGCGGCCAGGAACATGGTAACGCCTTCGAAAATTGCTTCGGCCTCGCCCTCCAGTGCCGCCCCGGCCATTTGCAGCCCGACCGCAGCAAGAAGGCTCAAAACTGCGGCGCTGAGAGCGCCCCGCCAGATGTGGGGAGAAAGGTCGGGGCGCCGAATTTTTCTCAACGCGCCGGCCAAAATACCGATAATCAAAGCGGCTTCCAGTCCTTCGCGCAACGACAAAAGCAATGCAGCAAACATAGAACCTCCAAACGGGAAAAATCTTTCCGATGGAAGTGATTGTAACGGCCAAGCGCGAGAGTGTAAAGTGTCACCCGCCCCTATGTGACACTTTTTTACAATTTTTATGACTATTTTCTAGTAAATTCATTTCCCTCTCATCTGAGATTGGAACCGCAGCCCAACCAGCCGCTTCAATCGCCGGCTTGCACAACGGTCTCCTTGGCGGGGAGTTGCAGGGCCAGCACCCCTCCGCACAGGATGACTACCGCCGTGAATGCGAAAAGAGCGGGATACGACATCCACTTCAGGAACACACCGGCAAGCAAGGGGAGAAAAGCCACCGGCAAAATCAGCATGGAATTCAGACCGGCGTAAGTTCCCCGTCTCTCGGAGGGAGCCATTTCCAGCAAAGCGGTCTGGAAGCCGACCCTTCGCCCACTGAGAATTGCCCCCGCCAGGAAGAAGACCGGCAGCAATCCCTGCCAGCCCCAGCCCCCCAGGACAATCGCCAGCAGCGGCACCGAAGCGGAAGTCAGGGCGCACCCCACCAACATCCGACGGCTGTCGTAGCGGTCTACCATCCAGGCCCACACAAAATTGGAAAGAATACCGCCCACTACTTGCACTAGCAGAAACAGCCCAACGGCAGAACGAGGAGCATCCAGCACGTTTTGAGCGTAGACGACGTAGAAAGGCAGGGCCATCAAACTGAATCCCGTCAATATTTCCACCCCGGCCAGGGTTTTGATATGCAGGGAGGCTTTCTTCAAGTCCTGCATGTAGGCACTCCAGTCAGGAATGCTACCGCTGAGGTCCGCACCAGGCGGCTCTTGCATCACCCAAAAACCCAGGGAAGCAACTCCCAGAGCAAGCGCCGCCAGCCCAAAAAGGGCAGCGTAGTTGTCGGGGTAAGGGAACACGGTCAGAATACGCTGCGCCAGAAATGCGGCTCCAATCGAGAGGGGGGCAGCCAGAGCCTCGCGCCCGCCAAAAAATCTCCCGCGATGCGAAATCGGAATGACCTTGCCGATAATATCCGTAAAGGGGATGTTACCCAATCCTCCGCCAGCATAGAAGATACTGAGCAAAACCACCAATGCTCCGGTCAGAAGCCGCGGATTGTCCTCTCCAATCCAATGTATCAGCCAGGCCAGCAGCCCCCAACTGAAGGTGCGCAGATAGATAGCCAGCATCAGGTACGGCATCTTGCGCGGGCGCGGCTCAATCCAGCGGGCAGCAAAGACTTGCGGCAGGGTGGCCGCCACAGTCAGGAGGGTCGAAAAGCCGCCGACCCACACCGTCGAGCCGGTCAAGATGTTGATGAACGCCGAGAGAACTGTATTGGGGCGGGTGAACGCGTTCCCCAAGGCGAGGAAAGCGCCATGCCATATTCCGCCGGCAAAATTCCGTCTGTCACGTGAGTTCATGTAGAGAATCTCTCCAGAGAAACCGAAATAGTTTTGTCGAACATTTCGGTGTGCAGGCCACATTCGCGCTTGTCGCGCCCTTTCCAACGTCCGGCGCGTTCGTCATCCGTCCCTGGGGAAACCGGCTGGGTACAAGGCGCACACCCCACACTGGGATAGCCTTTCTCCAACAGAGGATGCGCCGGCAAATGATAACGCGCCCGATAGGCTTCCACGTCCGCTTTGGTCCAGTTCAGCAGGGGATTGACCTTGATAAGCCCATTGGCGTGCCGCTCCAGAATTTGGGCGCGGGCGCGGGCCGCCGTCTGGTCGCGGCGGATACCGCTGACCCAGGCCTGCAGTTCCGACATCGCCTTTTGCAAAGGCTGCACCTTACGCAAGTAGCAGCACAGATTGGGGTCTTCCGAGGGCAGACGGCGACCGAAGTTACGCAAAAAGACGCGCCAACGGTCATCCGGGTACAGGTCTACGACGTTCAATCCCAATTCCTGCTGAACGCGCTCGCGAAAAAGCAGCGTCTCCCAAAAGTGCATCCCCGTATCAATGAAAAAGACTCGCAAGTGGGGACGGATTTCGGCAATCATGTGCAGGAGGGGCAAACTCTGGGTCTGAAAGGAGGAAGTCACCGCCAGGTCGGGACAAAAGGTATCCGCCGCCCAGGCGATGATGGCCTGAGGGGCGGCGGATTCGAACTCCTGCGACAGATGGCGGAGTTCATCATCGGTAAACTCAAGCATAACTCAGCCAAAAGTGTAATGTTTACGAATGGGGCGCGTGATTTTCCAGGTGCAACGCAGACCAACCGGGAAAGTCACCAGGTCTCCCGCCTGGATGTGTACCGGCTCACCATCATCGGGTGTCACGGTGACTTCGCCTTCCAGGATATAGCAGGTCTCCGAAGTAGTGTACGTCCAGGGGAATTCAGAGACCTCCTTGCTCCAGATGGGCCAATCAAAAACGCCCATCGAGCGCAACTTGTCTTCATCGGGTTGATGTTCCAGTGTGATTTGCATGATTACCTCCAGGATTCTCTTGTTTTCGATACGCTTGTTGGCCCTGGGTTGGGGCTTTGGGTGGCAATTCATGAATTGCCACCCAAAGCCCCCAAAGCCAAAACCCCACGCTCCAGCCATTGCAACACGCCCTCGCCTGCCGCCACACCGCTGGCAAGGCAAGCCGTCAACAGGTAGCCGCCGGTGGGAGCCTCCCAATCGAGCATCTCGCCGGCGCAGAAGACGCCGGGCATCTCCCGCAGCATCAGGGTTTCGGTGAGGGCCTCCAGGCGCAGGCCCCCGGCGGTGCTGATGGCTTCCGCCAGCGGACGGGGACGCAGCACCGTCACGGGCAGAGACTTGAGCGCCGCGGCCAGCCCGGTGGGGTCTTGCCGCATTTCCACAGGCAGGACTTCACGAGCCAGCCCTGCTTTGACTCCCCGCAGCCCAGCCCGCCGCCGCAAGTACTCGGAGAAGGAACGCTTGCCCCGTCCGGAGGCCAGCCGCGCCCGCAGTTTCTCCGGCGGGGTATCGGGCAGCAGGTCGAAGTGCAAAACGGCCTGCCCCTGGACTTCGATGCGCTCCCGGATGTGCGCCGAGGCGGCGTAAATCAGCGAACCCTCCAGCCCGTATTCCGTGACCACACACTCGCCGCGGCGGTGGAAACCCGTCCACGGCAGGCGCAAGGCAACGGTTTTGAGGGGCGCACCGGCGAACTTACGGCGGAAGGCCTCGTTCCAGGCGGCCTCGAAGCCGCAGTTGGCGGGCTTGAGGGGGGCGACTGCAATCCCGCGGGCACGCAAAATCTCCACCCAGGCGGCATCCGAACCGAGTTCGGGGCGGGAGCCTCCGCCCAGGGCGAGCACGAGGGCCGGCGGCCGCAGGCGGAGTTCTCCTTGCGGGGTCTCGAAGCGCAGGGCATCCTCTACATCCCAGCCCAGCCAACGGTGACGGGGGTACAGGCGCACGCCGAGCATCTCCAAACGGCGCAGCCAGGCGCGCAGTAAAGATGCGGCTTTCATCCCAACGGGAAAAACGCGCCCCGAAGAACCGACAAAAGTTTCGATACCCAGGCCTTCCGCCCAGGCGCGCACCTCGGCGGGACCAAAGCGCGCCAGCCAACGGCCTACATCCCGCTGCCGCGCCCCGTACCGGGTAACGAAGGTCTCCGGCGGTTCGGAGTGGGTCAGATTGAGGCCGCCGCGCCCGGCAATCAGCAATTTGCGCCCCGGAGAGGGCATGGCATCATAGACATCCACGTGCAGGCCGGCGCGGGCAATCGTCTCGGCGGCCATCAGGCCCGCCGGGCCGGCTCCAACGACGGCAATCGGCGCATGCGAAACGGACATACGCCGATTGTACCGCTTTTTCACGAAAGCCCAATCACCCTGCCGGTCTCCACATCCAGGTCCACGTCATAGAAAGCCGGGCGGGTGGGGAGGCCGGGCATGGTACGCATGGAACCTACCAGCGGGTAGAGGAACCCGGCCCCCACCGAGGCGCGGATATCTCGAATGGGGACGGTGAAACCGCGGGGCGCGCCCTTCAATTTCGGGTCGTGCGAGATGCTCAGGTGCGTCTTCGCCATGCAAATGGGCAAATTATCGAACCCCAGGCGGGTGTAAAGTTCGATTTTCTGGCGCGCTTCCGGAGTGTAGGACACGCCATCCGCGCCGTACACCTCGCGGCAGATGGTCTCGATTTTCTCTTCGATGGAGGCCTCCAACGGATAGAGAAAGTGGAAATCTATGGGAGATTTGGCCGCCCGCACAACCGCTTCGGCCAGTGCCACCGCGCCCGCTCCGCCGTCCGCCCAGTTGGTTGTGACCACGGCATCGTCCGCGCCGCCCTCCAGGGCCGCCTGACGCACCAGTTCCAATTCGGCGGGTGTATCGCTGGTGAAGGCATTGACCGCCACCACTACGTTGACGCCAAATTTCTTGGCCGTCCGGATGTGGTGCAGCAGGTTGGGCAGACCGGCGCGCAGCAAATCCAGGTTCTCTTCGGTGTAGGCGGGGTCGAGAGGTTTCCCGGCCACCACCCGTGGGCCTCCGCCGTGCATCTTAAGAGCACGAATAGTAGCAACCATAACAACCACGTGAGGAACCAGTCCGGAGTAGCGGCACTTGATGTTGAAGAATTTCTCCATGCCGATATCCGCTCCAAAGCCGGATTCGGTAACCACAAAACCATCCGGCCCGACCAGTTTGAGGGCGATTTTATCAGCCAGGATGGAGGAGTTGCCCGGCGCAATGTTCGCAAACGGCCCCGCATGAACGAAGACGGGCGTCCCCTCCAGAGTTTGCAGCAAGGTGGGTTTGATGGCGTCCTTCATCAGGACGGTCATCGCCCCCGCCGTCCCCAGGTCTTCGGCGGTAACGGGATTCCCGGCGGTGTCGGTGCCGATGACGATTTCCCCGATGCGGCGGCGCATATCCGCCAGGCTGGTGGTGAGAGCCAGAATCGCCATCAGTTCGCTGGCAACGGTGATGTCGAAACCTGTACGGCGGGTAAAGCCCCTCTCATCGGGGCCGAGACCGATTTCAATCTGACGCAAGAAGCGGTCGTTGGTGTCTATCACCCGCCGCCAGGTGATGCTCTCCGGGTCAATATCCAGGCGCACGAAGCGATGGATTTCCTCCGGGGTCAGGTCGTTGGGGTCGTCCTTTGCGATGCCCAGTTTCCGCAGGCGCTTCAACATGGAAGGCGCAAAGCGCCGCCGACCCTCTTTATCGGGAGGGCACAGACGGTTGAAAAGTTTTTCGTCCGTCTGCCGCCACTCGTGGTAGCGGCGCGTGTCTATGGCAGCGGCCAGCAGGTTGTTGGCGGCAGTGATGGCGTGGATATCGCCGGTCAGGTGCAGGTTGAAGTCCTCCATGGGGATAACCTGCGAGTAGCCGCCGCCCGCCGCGCCTCCCTTGATGCCGAAGGTCGGCCCCTGGGAGGGCTGCCGGATGCAGGTAAAGACTTTCTTGCCCAGATGGGCGCCCAACGCCTGGGAAAGTCCCACCGTGGTGGTGGTTTTTCCCTCCCCCAACGGGGTGGGGGTAATGGCGGTCACGTCCACATAGATGCCATCGGGACGGTCTGCGAGGCGTTCCAGCACGTCCAGGCGTACTTTGGCTTTGTATTCTCCGTACAGTTCCAGTTCCTGGGGCAGGATGCCCGCCTCCTCGGCCACTTGCAAGATGGGCTTGAGGCCCGCTTCTTGCGCGATTTCGATGTCGGGCGGCACGGGACGGCGGATTTTCAATGGGGTGGGAACGAATTTACGGGACATAGGATTTTCTCCATTTATCGGAAACACACCAAAGGGCGGTTCGGAGCCGCTCTCCGGGGAGGGTGCGCCCTCCCTACCTCTATTGTCATCCCAAACACCCGTTTCACAAGCGACAGGTCTCGTCAGTTTCGTATGCTTTGTGTCACTATCGCCCCAGCGGGCACGGTTCTTGCAACGAGTACTGCACACCACGTACCACGTACCACGTACCACGTACCACGTACCACGTAATAACCCATGAACCATCTCGGCTTTCACTACCTCCCCAATGACGAGCACTACCGCCAGCAGGATTTGACCACCTGGTTGCCGCGTTTACAGGCGCTGGGAGCGGCGTGGGTCGTCCTGCGCGGCAGTGCGGCGCGGGCTGTGCCCGAATACTTCGTACGCGGCATGTTGACGGGCGGCTTACAGGTTGTCATCCACCTGCCGTTGCTTCCCGAAGCCGCGCCCGCACCTGCCGACCTGGCCCCCCTGCTGGAGGCTTATGCCCGTTGGGGCGTGCGCCACGTGATGCTCTTCGAGCGCCCCAACCAACGTAGCCAATGGAAATACACCGATTGGGCACAGGTCAACCTGGTGGCGCGTTTTTTGGAGCGTTTCCTGCCCCTGGCGCGGCAGGTGCAATCCCTGGGAATGCAGGCTATTTTTCCCCCTTTGCAACCCGGCGGCGATTACTGGGATACGGCCTTCCTGCGGGCAGCGCTGACCACCCTGGCCGAGCAGCATCCCGCCCTGCTGGAGAACCTGGCGCTCGGCGCCCTGGCCTACGCCGATGAGCGCCCCCTGGCCTGGGGGACGGGCGGCCCGGAACGCTGGCCGGGAGCGCGCCCCTACTACACCCCGCTCGGCGAAGAAGACCACCGCGGTTTCGCCATCTTCGAGTGGTACAACGCCATCTCCCAGGCCGTCTGCGGGCGCGCCCTGCCTATGATGCTCTTCGAAGCCGGCAGCCCCGGTGGATACGAGAGGCAGATACGTCCCTCCGGGACACTCTCTGCTGAAGAACACCGCAAGCGCACTTTGAACCTGGCACGCCGCGTTGCGGGGCTGGAGGCTGAAGATGTTCCCGCCCTGCCGCCCAACCTGCTGGCCTGTCACTTCCCCGCAGCAGGGAAGATGCCCCACGCCTGGTACACGCCGGAGGGCAATCCCACCCCGCTGGGAGAAACCTGGCTGAAAAGTGTGCCCGTCACAGCAGGGAAATCCCGCCCGCAGGCCGCCCCATCTCAACAAGCAGAGGAGGCACACCCCAAAACGGCGCGCCCCATCCGCCATTACGTCCTGCTCCCCCGGCAGGCCCGCGAAACCGGGGTCTGGCAGGCGGAAATCATTCCTGCCCTGTTACGCAAGGGTGCGACCATCGGCTTTTCCCTGCGGGAGGCCGCTCTGGCAGAGCACGTCACTGTGCTGGGCGGGCAAGAGAGCATCCCGGACGCCTATCTGGACAAGTTACGCCGCATCGGATGCCGCGTCGTACGTATGAGCGGTTCAGGCACAGAACTTGCATCACTTCTGGCAGGCGGAGGCGGCGCCTGGTAAGTTGGGAATTGGCAGTCGCCAAATTAGGGATTGGCGTGTGGCACAACGCTCCCCCATCCCCCTCGGCCCACCTCCTGCCCCCATCATCTCTTCATCTTGTCACCTTTCCATCTTTCTCCCGGACACACTATGACCCACCTCCCCAACCCCACTCTCAAAGTCGTCGGACTGGGCGGCGGCGGATGCAACGCCGTCAACCGCATGATGGAACTCGGCCTGCGCGGCGTGGAGTTCATCGCGGCCAACACCGACGCCCAGGCACTGCAAAGCAGCGCTGCTCCGGTCAAAATTCAATTAGGCCCCAAAGTGACCCGCGGGCTGGGGGCCGGCGGAAATCCCGAAGTGGGCAACGCGGCGGCCCGCGAAAGCGCGCGAGAACTGGCTGACGCCCTGCAAGGGGCCGACATGGTCTTCCTGACCGCGGGGATGGGCGGCGGCACGGGAACCGGCAGCATCCCCGTGGTTGCCGAAATTGCCCGGCGGCAGGGGGCAGTCACGGTAGCCATCGTCACCACGCCTTTCTCTTTCGAGATGGGACGCCGCCGGCGCAACGCTTCCCAGGGGCTCGCCCGCCTGGCGCAGCACACCCACACCCTGATAGCCATTCCCAACGACCGCTTGCTGCACATGCACGCCGCCCACACCACCCTGGAAGTCGCTTTCCGGGTCGCTGATGACGTTCTGCGGCAGGCCGTCCAGGGCATCACAGAACTGGTCACCCAGCCGGGTTTCATCAACATTGATTTTGCCCACATCCGGCGCATGTTCCGCACCGGCGGCGGGGCTTTTCTCGCCATCGGCTACGGCGAAGGCCCTCAGAAAACGCGCGATGCCCTCCATCACGCCCTCCACCACCCCTTGCTGCAAGACATCAGTTTGGAAGACGCTTCCGGTATCCTGGTCAACTTCACCGGCGGCGACGACCTGACCCTGCACGAAATTACCGAGGCCGTGCAAGATTTGCAAACCCGCACCCCCGAGGGCACCGAAATCGTCTTAGGAGTCGTGCAAGATAAGATGATGACGGAGCGCACTCAGGCCATCGTCATCGTAACGGGAATAGGCGCCCATCCCCTGCCGGAGATACAGCCGGAACACCGCCCCCTTCAAGAGGCCTCCGCCCCCCAAAGTACACGCTCCCTTGAAGAACCAGCCGCGCCCAGACGCACTGTTTCTTCACTTCCGGAACTGGAAATCCCGGCCTATTTGCGCCGCACTTTCCCTTGAAATTCCCCAGCAAGGAGGCGTTCACCATGCAAATTTCTTTCCTACCCCCCAAATACGAAATCCGCTGCTGGCAAATTCTTGTCCCGCTGATGCGCCGCTGGCGTCCCCTCCAAGCCACCATGCGCCTTGTTTACCGGATGATGCAGGCAGGACGGGCCATGTTCAGGAAAGCCTCTTTCAGTCGCGTTCTACCTTTTGCCTTCGCCGCCATAACCGCAATTTACCTGATCGGCCTTTTCTTGGGCAGGTAGAAAACGCATCATCCCAAATCCCAGAATCTTGTTTGCCAAGGCAAATTTCATGAAACTCCTCACACGCACTCGCACCCTTCTCAAATACACCGCAATCTTGTTGACCATCTTTTCTGCGCTCTGGACAGCGTGCCCCGCGCAAGGGAAGTCCAACAGCATCGCTCTGAGTCATGCGGGACGCCTAGATGCCGTCTCGCCCCAGGCTTCCCAGGCGCTTTCCGCCGCCCGCGGGATGGGAATGGATTGGGTTATTCTGGAAGTTGACTGGAGCGCCCTGCCACGCCTCATCAACGGAGCCTACAATCTCAATGTGCTCACTGCCGCCATCAGCAAGGCTCAAAAAGCGGGGTTGCGCGTCGCCCTTTCCATCTATGGGGCACCGGCCTGGGCTGTCGACAGAGACGGTCCCAATCCACAGGAAACCGCTACCCTGGTACAAGCCCTGATGAACGCGGCTCCCACAGGCATTCAGGCGATAGAACTTTTCCCGGAGCCGAATACTACAGCCGGATGGGGTGCGGCCCCCAACCCCCAGGCGTATGCTGCCCTCCTCCACGCCGTACACACCGTCTTGCAGCAGGATTCCCCCGATGTGATGCTCGCGACAGGCGGGCTGGCGCTCCAGCCAGACCCAACCGCCGGGAAAAGCATCCCCGCGCTGGATTTCTTACAGAGCCTGTATCGCGCCGGAGCACTTCCCGATATGGACGTGGTGGGCCTCTCCTATCCCGCTTTCAACCCGGAGACAAACAATCCCGAAGCGCCGGAGGGATTATTCCGTCGCTACCAAGACGTTCGTCTGCTGATGCTCAACAATGGACATAAAAATGGCCGCATCTGGGTGACGCGCCTGGCATGGAGAACCGACGCTCCGAACAATGTACAAGACAATTGGCTACACGCAGCCTATCAGTTACTCCACCAGCAGATCTATATTGGGTTGGTAGCCTTTGACGGCTTGACTCCGCCTCCGCAACGCCCTGTGACGGCCGTAGATGCACAGGGGCATCTCACCGCCCAATTCGAGATGATAAGAGACACAATCGCGGGAGAGCAGCCCACACTCGCAGTCCCCTCATCTCCCTGGGATACATTGATGCACCGCCTGAAGGGCGTTATCCGCAATCAAACCATCGAAAAAGACCGCTGAGTTTTCGGTTTCCCTATACAGCGGTAACGAGCAGTGCTCCTGCCATCCCCAGATTAATTTTTTGTAAAACTCTGCGAAAAAGGCCAAACAAAATCTTGCCATCAGAAAGAATTGTGGTATTATCTTCGTGCGGACTTATGGGTGCCCCCCTCACTCATAAGTCCGTTTTTTATTCCCCACTCCCATGGAGGCAGCCATGAAACACGGTCGTACCGTTCTGGAAGCAAAGCGGCTGGGGGTATTCGCATGTTCGCCGGATACGCCGCTGGAAGAAGCCGCTCGCCAAATGCTGAAGGAGGACATCAGCAGCCTGGTCGTCACTGACGAGGCAGGCTACCTGTGCGGAATCATCACCCGCATGGACATTCTGCGCGCCTACTTGCGCGACACGGAGGCCTGGCACAGCACCCCCACAGGGGAGATTATGAGCCGTCAGGTCGTCACCGTTTCTCTCCAAACCACCTTGCATGAAGTGGCGCAAATCCTGATGGAACGCCACATTCATCGAGTGGTAGTCACCGAACATGAGGGCGATAAAGAACGCCCTCTGGCGGTAGTCTCTGATGGCGATTTGATTTACCACTTACACAAAAGCGCCTGAAAAAGCGGTCGCCGCGCCAGCAGCAATTCGTGGTACACTGGCGGTATGTACACGGCAACCGCCATCGCTCACCCGAACATCGCCTTCATCAAGTATTGGGGGAATCGGGATGACGTTCTGCGCATCCCGGCCAACGGTTCCATCTCCATGAATTTGGGGGCTTTGCGCACCCGCACCACGGTCACGTTCAGTACCGACATCGCGGAGGACAGCCTTTCCCTGAACGGCAGGCGCATTCGAGGCGCCGCCCTGCAACGCGTCAGCGCCCTGTTGGACAAAGTGCGCGAGATGGCCGACCTGCTCATGGCTGCCAGCGTGGAAAGTTCCAATAACTTCCCGACGGGGGCGGGGATAGCCTCCTCCGCCTCAGCCTTCGCGGCCCTGGCGCTGGCATCCAGCGCCGCGGCTGGCCTGCATCTGGACGAGGCCGCTCTCTCCCGCCTGGCACGCACCGGCTCCGGCTCGGCCTGCCGCTCCGTTCCGGATGGCTTCGTCGAATGGGAAGCCGGAACCGGCGACGCCGACTCCTATGCCCACAGTCTGGCTCCGGCAGAACACTGGGATTTACACGACTGCATTGCAATTGTCAATGCGGGACACAAGCCCACCGGTTCCTCGCGCGGACACAAATCAGCGAGCAGCAGCCCATTGCAAACCGCCCGCGTGGCCGACGCGCCCCGCCGTTTGTCCCTGTGCCGTACGGCTATCCTGGAGCGCGACTTCTCTCGATTGGCTGAAGTTGCCGAGCAGGATTCCAACCTGATGCACGCCGTGATGATGACCTCCTCCCCGCCCCTGTTCTACTGGGAACCGGTCACTCTTGCCATCATACGAGCCGTACAGGACTGGCGTAAAGCGGGTACTCCCGTGTTCTACACGGTTGACGCCGGTCCTAACGTCCACGTCCTTTGCCCTGCCCGGAAAGTCGCCAGCGTCCAGAAACGGCTGGCACGCATCGAGGGCGTGCAAAGCGTCCTGTGCAGCCCTGTCGGCGGCCCGGCCCGGCTGGTGCAATCGGGCGGGGTAGTATAATCGGCAAGAACCGCCCCATAAAACCGCTTACTTCAAATGCGTAATTTCTAAGGATATTGGTATGGATGTTGTAATTCTCCTGGCCGCTGTTGCCAGCATGATACTCCTGCACGAATTCGGTCATTTTATCGCGGCCCGTTTCTTCGGCATCGAAGTAGAAGAATTCGGAATCGGCTTTCCCCCCAAGGCGCGCACCCTGTTCACCTGGAAGGGCACCGAATATACCCTCAACTGGATTCCGTTGGGCGGCTTCGTGCGCCCCAAAGGGGAAGGCGACCCGGAGGTTGAAGGCGGCCTAGCCGCAGCCCCTCCCGGCCAGCGCTTTGGGGTGTATTTTGCCGGCCCCTTGATGAACCTGCTGATTGCGGTTGTGCTGTACGCCGCCTCTTTCAGCCAGACGGGGATGCCTGCTTTCGACCAGGTGGTCGTGCAGAGCGTGGCCGCCAATTCCCCGGCAGCCCAGGCCGGCATCCAACCCGGCGACAGACTGGTGCGCATCAACGGCCAACCCGTGACGGATATGACCAGCGTCCACACGCTGATAGCCCCTCACGTTGGGGAGACGGTAGAAGTCACGGTGGAAAGAGATGGAAGCGAACACACCTTTACCGTGCTGGCGCGCCGCAATCCCCCTCAGGGACAAGGGTCTATCGGCATTGTGATGAGCAACCCTATCCAACCTATCAGCACGCTGCGCGCCCTACCCTATGGCGCGACCGCGGTGGTCAACCAGGCCTACTTGCTGCTTACCTTACCCGTGCAAATCAGCCGCGGTTTGATTGCCCCTGAAGACGCCCGATTGGTAGGCTACAAAGGCATGTACGATATGTACAAGGCTGTGCAGGAGGCCGAAAGCGCCCCGCAGGCTCAGCCCGGCCTCAATTCGCTGTCTTTCTTCGCCATGATTAGCGCCTCCCTGGGCATTCTCAACCTGCTCCCCATCCCCGCGGTGGATGGAGGCCGCATCCTTTTCCTGCTGCCCGAATTCATCTTCCGCCGCCGCATTCCCCCCAAAGTGGAAATGGTGGTCAACTCCGTCAGTTTCTTCCTGCTCCTTTTGCTGCTGCTCTATATCAACGTGCAGGATTTCATTAACCCGGCGACATTCAATTTCCGCTGAGACCTCTTATGAACCCCGAAGACCTGACCCTCGACGATTTCGAAAGGGAACTGCCCCCCTCGATTGCCATCGAAACACTCATCGAAGCCCTGCTGGACGAGGAACACATCTTCCCGGCGCGCTATTTGTACCGCCTTTCCGACCTCCTGCCGGAGGAGTTGCATGCAATCAGGGAGGTGTGGCCGCGCGTCACCCTGGAACGGCGGCGCAGTCTGCTGGACGATTTGCAAGCCCTGGCCGAGAAAGATTTGCTGCTCTCTTATGAAGGCCTCGGGCGGCTGGCGCTGGAAGATGCCGACCCTGTCGTCCGTTTCGGCGGCGTGCAAACGCTGACCGCCTGCGAATGTGTCGTCCCCGACCTGGCAGAAATTTACCTTACCCTGGTAGAGACCGACCCCGACACCAACGTCCGGGCCGTCGCCGCCGAGGCATTGAGCGCCTTCGTCTATGCCGGGGAAATAGACAAATTACCCACATCCCTGCTCGCCGTGCTGGAAGACCGCCTCTTGGCCGTAATGCAGGCCGAGGAGACTCACCCCGAAGTCCGCCGCCGCACACTGGAGGCATTGGGATTCTCCAGCCGCCCCGAAGTCCCCGGCCTGATTTTGGACGCCATCCAGCACCCCGCGGAGGACTGGCAGGCCAGCGCCTTGTTTGCGATGGGACGCTCCGCCGACGAGGCCTGGGAGCCGCACGTTCTCCCCATGCTCACCAGCCCCAGCCCGGTGCTGCGCGCCGAGGCCGCCCGCGCCGCAGGAGAATTGGAACTAAAAAAGGCGCGTCGCTTGCTGATAGACCTGACCGAAGACAGCGACCCCGAAGTCCGCAGCGCGGCCCTGTGGTCGCTTTCGCAAATCGGAGGGCGCGGCGTGCGGGAGGTGCTTCGCTCCAATCTGGACGCCGCCGATGATAACGAGGAAATCCGCTTTCTGGAAGATGCTCTCGACAACCTGACCTTCACCGAGGGCGGTGATGTCTTCAATCTGCTGGACATCTCGCCGGAAGACCTCGCCGACCTGATGGAAGAGGAGGAAGACGAGGTCTGGTAAGGCAACTGTTGCAACAAACCTCACGGGTTTCCACCGCGTAAGCCCTGAGTACCCCTATTTATTTTGACGACTCTCATGCCCCTGCGATTTTTCACCCTCCTGAGCCTCCTGGCTGCGGCGCTGGCCGCGCCATTTCGGGCCGCCGCGGCCCCCTCCATGCAGGAGCAACTCGAAATCCAGGGTCGCGTGGCGTACACTTTCGGGGGCGAAATAAATTTTTGGGCTGCGCTTCCCCCTGAAAGCGCGGCGCGCTCCCCCCAAGTCATCGTCTTTTGGCAAGCGCAAGGAGAAACGGCTACCCAACAAGCCCCTCTGGCTTCCGAAGATAGCGAATATCACGTCCAGGTGGAAGCCTCCTCAACGCTCATCCGCCCCTTTGCGCTGGTACGCTACTGGTTTCAAGTGACTTTCCCCGACGGCGAAACGGCCCGCAGCGCGCCGATGACCTTCCGCTACGAAGATAACCGCTTTGCCTGGCAGACGCTGGAGAGTGCGCCTTTTCAGGTGCATTGGTACGATGGGGGCGTAGATTTCGGACAAAAACTGCTCAATGAAGCGCAGCGCGCCCTGCAAGCCAGCCGCGCCTGGCTGAACGCCCCGCTGGAAGACACCATCCACATCTACGCCTACGCCAGCCCCGCCGAGGTGCAAAGCGCCCTCCAATTGAGCGGCTACGCCTGGGTAGCAGGACACACCGACCCGGATTTGAACGTCATTCTCGTCTCGCTGCCCCCCGGCATGGACCAGGAGTACGAAATCGGGAGGCAAATTCCCCATGAGTTGATGCACATTCTGGTGCACCACTACCTGGGGGCGGACGCCGCCCGCCTGCCCACCTGGCTGGACGAAGGGCTGGCTACCAACGCCGAGCGCATCCCCAACCCCGACTACGCCTACCTGCTGCAAGAGACCTATGGTCAGGAGGCCCTCATCCCCCTGACCGACCTGTGCCACGGATTCCCGCGGGATGCCGCCGGCGCGCTGCTGGCCTA
>JANTFR010000042.1 GCA_024763355.1 Anaerolineales bacterium | reverse complement strand
ATTTTTCCGATGTCGTGCAACAAAGCAGCCCATTCTATGGCCTGGATTTCCTCCCAAGAGCACCCCATGCGTCCCGCAATGGCCCGCGCGATTGCCGCCATACGACTGCTGTGGTCGGCGGTATAGGAGTCGCGGGCATCCATAGCGCGGGCCAGGGCGAGTACCGTCTGCAAATAAGAGGTCTCCAACTCATTATAGAGCCGGGCGTTCTCCAGTGCAATGGCGGCCTGGTTGGCAAAGGCCAACGCCAGGTTTTCCAGGCTGG
Organism: Anaerolineales bacterium; assembly: GCA_024763355.1. Taxonomy (GTDB): domain Bacteria; phylum Chloroflexota; class Anaerolineae; order Anaerolineales; family DRKV01; genus DRKV01. Next base: position 17,225 of record JANTFR010000042.1, on the reverse strand, counting down.
CATCATAGAAACCGGGTTCTGATTTATCCAGGTTGAGCCACCCTAACACCCGGTTCTGTACCACAAGGGGCACGCCCATCCAACAGCGGATGTGTTCCGTATCGGGGATAGGCAACCAGTCCGGGTAGGCGGTAACATCATCAATGATAACCGGCTGCCGTTGTTCTACCAGACGGCGAATGTGGGGTTTTTCCAGCAAAGACTTGGGAGCCAGTATCTGCAAATCATCCTGCCCCATGCCGCGGGAGGCGGTTACGCGGGGAGCATCGGCCTCCCGCTCCATCAAGATGATAGATGCACTGTCATAAGGGACAACTTGCTCCAGCAAGGTAAGGATGTCACGCAAAACTTGTTCCAGGTTGAGCGAGGCAATCAGCGCAGCACTGACTTTCTGAAGCGTTTCGGCCTCTTGCCGGCGCCGGGTCTCTGCGGCAAAGAGACGCTGGCGCATCAGGGCCGTCCCCAGGTGTCCTGCCAGCGTAGAAAGCAGGCGCTCATCGGTTTCGTCGAAAGCCATCAAGCGCGTACTCTCGGCGTTCAACACCCCGATGACTTGCCCGCCGGCCTGAATGGGCACGCACACTTCACTGCGTATCTCGTCACTGAAAGATATGTAATACGGGTCATCCCGCACGTCTCCACAACGGTACGGCTGGCCGGTACGCGCAACGCGGCCCATAATGCCCTGGGTGATGGGCACTTTGCCCGAATTCTTAACGCGAAGTTTCCCTTCCCGGTAGTGGACCCGCAAATGCAGCGCTTCGCGGCGTTCGTCCAGAAGGAAAACGCTGAAATGGTCGCTATAAAAAACTTCTCCCACCGTTTCTGTAAAGTTTTGCAGCAAGTCTTCTTCCGAGAGGGCCTGGGCAGTGATAACACTGGCTTTCTGCAAAATGGTCAGTTCTTCCAACTGACGCTGTGTGGTGCTCAAAAGCCGCAGGCGGCTTAACGCCAGGGAGACCTGCTGCACAGCCTGCTCGGCCAGGGAGCGGTCTTCCGAGGGCAAGAGATGCTTCCGGTAGTAGGACAAAAACACTGCCCCCAGGGGTGTTCCCGCTCCCTGCATGGGGATAGCCAGCACCGTCCGCACATTCGGGTCAAATTTCCAACGCGGGTCGAGTAGGGCGCTTTCCTGCAAATCTTCAATAAAAATCGAGCGGCCTTTCTCCAGCAAATACTTCGTCAGGGAACCTTCGCCGGTGGAAGGGCGAATGTTGACATAGGTATTCTGCATGGCTCCATAGCCTACCAGGGGGACGGGGCGTTGGTGGTCACTATCCCAAAGCGTAATGTAACAGCCATCCGCCTGCACCAATTCGCTGAGATGCCGGGCCAGTGCTTGCAGAGGTTCCTGAAAAGACGGGTTCTGCAGGGCTGCGGTAGTAATGTCGCTCAACAACGTGAGCGCCTGCTGCCGGCGTTGTAATTTCTGCTCGGTAATCTGCCGCTGCATGGCGTTTCCCAGCATGTCGGCGATGACTTGTAAATTTTCCACATCCGCCCGGCTGCACAGGGCATCGGGACGGTAATAGAGGAGTTCAAGAACCCCCCACCAGCGATTATCGAGAAAAACTGGCACAAGGGTCAGGTACTGGGCACCCCTGCGTATCAGGTACTGTTGCTCTCCGGGAGAGAAAGAATCCAGTTTTCCCTGGACAGGATGCCCGCCTCGCAAGACCTGGGCCCAATGCTCCACACCTTGCGCCGCAAAGGCAATCGTCTCCCCCTGGCAACCTGCTCCCAATTCGGGAGAACGCGATACCGGGGGCCAGCAAAATTCCCGCACGGCACGCAGGGGAGCATCTTCCACGTGGTAGAGACTCACTTCATCGCTTCGCAGTGCCTCCCCCAGGCGCAAAAGGATATCCGGCGCGTACTCCCGCCAGTCAGAAGCGTGCAAAAACCAGCGGCCTATGTCTCTGGTTGTCTCCAGTAAAGCGCCTTGGCGCTCCAAAACCCCTTCTATGCGCCGGGCTTCCGATGTATCGGTGATGAAAGCCAGAACACATTCTACTCCGCCAATGGTTGTCCGCTGGAGGGTAAGTTCCACGGGAAAAGCATTTCTGTGCGGTACACCCATGGGAAGCCGCAAGAACACGCTTCCCACGCGCAACTCCGTTTGCATGATGCTCCGCATTTTCTCCTTGTGTTTTTCGGACAGCAAAGAAAAAATGTGTTTGCCAAGCAGGTAGGCGGGAGATACTCCAAACAGGCGGTCGGCAGCAGGGTTGCAGGCCAGTATCTTGCCTTCCACATCCATCACCAGGATAGCGCCTGGCGCGTGCTGGAAGACGGCGCGGTACATCTTCGCATCAAAAGAATCTTCTCCCCTATCCTGGGGATTGCCGGCAAGATGCCACAAGTGAACGGAGGAAACTGTCATGGAGGCAGCAGTCAGATAGATTTCTCCATTGCCGTGTTGTAGGCTGCCAACACGGCACCGGTGTGTCGTACCACGGCCATGCGAGTACGCAAGGGCTTGCGGTCGGGAGAGGAGAGCGAAGACACGGAGACATCGTACACGGCGAGGTACGGCTCCTTGGCGACATCGAGGGTTTGAGTCACGTTCGTATGCGTGGAAATGCGCATTTTCCCATCCATGCGGAAGTCGCCCAAAAGAACGGTCACCGGCTCGAATTTGCGGTTTTTCTCGCCCGTATCGTAGTCGTACGGTTCCTGTTCCGGCGGAGCAGGGTGAACGGCCAGCACCTCAGTGATGGGAATGTGTACCACAGGAAACGCCGTAGGGGATTGCACACCATACGGCAGGACTTTGGCTTGATACAGCACAATGTACGAGGGCCGCATAGGAGTGCGCATGAGCGTCAAGAAGCGGATGGTCTTCTTCATGACCGTTTCTCCCCAGATAAGTTGGTTACGAGCATACACCATAAGGGGAAATATCAAGTCATCTGGACCTAATCGATACAATGCTTCCTCAGACATGGATGGCTCCTAGAAAAACAAGTGAGGGGAAACAACAAAACTTCCCCTCACGCAAAAGGTATCATCTTGTTTTTGCGAGAACGGCCAACAATGTCGGGATGCCCCGACCCCTATGGGCACCTTGCGACTGCTTCACCGCGCATGGCTGGTGACAGGCTATCCCGGATTATCACCGCGCTGTTTCATTATAACGGTTTTCAAAATTTTGCGCGCAATTCCGGCGTAGTTTGGTTGCCGTGCCCGGAGCACATGCCCGAGGTACAATAGACACGACAGACATGCAAGCGGGTGCAGGCGCACGCCTGACCCTACGGACATCCCATCACTCCCATTCACAAGGAAGGTTTTTTATGCGTGCTGTTGACATCATCATCAAAAAGCGGGACGGGCTTGAACTGAGCAAAGAGGAAATCGAATTCTTCATTCAGGGTTACACCCGCGGCGAAATTCCCGATTACCAGGCCGCGGCCTGGGCTATGGCCGTCGTGCTGCGCGGCATGACGCCTCGTGAAACCACCGACCTGACCCTGGCAATGGCGGCCTCCGGCGAGACGCTGGACCTGTCCACCGTGGTGCCCCTCGCCGTGGACAAACATTCCACCGGCGGGGTGGGCGACAAAACCACCCTGGTGGTCGAACCGGTGGTGGCCGCCTGCGGTCTGCCGGTAGGCAAGATGTCCGGACGCGGGCTGGGCTTCACCGGCGGCACACTGGACAAACTGGAATCCATTCCCGGCTACCGCACCAATCTGAGCACCGAAGAATTTCTGCGCCAATTACGCGAAATCGGGCTGGTGCTGACCGGTCAGAGCGCCGACCTGGCTCCCGCAGACGGCAAACTCTACGCCCTGCGGGACGTGACCGGCACGGTGCAATCCATGCCCCTGATTGCTTCCTCCATCATGAGCAAGAAAATCGCCGCCGGGGCGCAGGCCATCGTGCTGGATGTCAAGACCGGGCTGGGGGCCTTCATGCAAACCCTGACCGAAGCCCGCGAGTTGGCGAGTTTGATGGTGCAAATCGCGCATCTGGCCGGACGCAAGGCGGTCGCCCTGCTCTCCGACATGAACCAGCCCCTCGGCCACGCCGTCGGAAACGCCCTGGAAGTTCGGGAAGCCATCGAGACTCTCCACGGGGGCGGCCCCGCAGATTTCCGCGAGCATTGTCTGGTCGTGGCGGCGCACATGCTCCACCTGGGCGAGAAGGCCGCCAATGTGGAAGAAGGCCGCGCCCTGGCGGAGGCTGCCATCGCCGACGGGCGCGCCTGGGAGACTTTCCGTAAACTGGTCGTCGCCCAGGGCGGAGATGTCTCCTACGTGGACAACCCAGAGAAACTGCCCGCTGCCCGGATTGTGCGCCCCCTTCCCGCCCCCGCCGACGGATACCTGTCCCGCATCCACGCCCGCGAGGTGGGAGAGGCTGCCGTCCTGCTGGGCGCGGGGCGCACCCGCAAGGGCGACCCCGTCAATCACGCCGTGGGCATCGTCGTCCACCGCAAAGTCGGTGATTTCGTCCAGGCTGGCGAACCCGTCATGACCATCCACGCCGACGACGAGAAAACGCTGGCGGAGGCCCTCCCCCGCCTGGAGGAGGCGCTTGCCTGGCAAAAAGCCCCCGTGGAGCCGCTCCCGCTGTTTTACGGCGTGGTTTCCTGACCCGCCTACGTGGTGCAATTCATGAATTGCACCACCACAGGCAATTGCACCACACAGGCTTTAATCCAAGCCGCCCTGACGGGAAACTCCCATCAGGGCGGCTGTGCATACAACGGGGGAAATTTCAGGCTTTGGCAACCCGTTCGTTGAACTCGGTAATCAAACCGTCAATCTCCTCCACCTGCTGCTGGAAGGAAGTCCAGTAACTCCGGTCGTACCACTGCTGTTGAATCTCCTCGTAGGTCTTGCCCTGCTGCTCCACCCAGGTGAAGTACTTCAGGTTGTGGACGCGGCGGCGGTCTACGTAAGTCAATTCCTGCATGTAATCCGTGGTCTGCCCCTTCAGCCAGCGGGCATCATCGGCGGCGGCATCGCGTTCCGTGTACTGCCCGAATTCTTCGTGCATCTCCTTCAGGCGGGACTGGTACAGTTCCATCGAGTCCGTCCACACGGTCAGCACGATGTCGTTTTCGCCCAACTCGTAATACTTGGCGAATTTGATAGCCATCAGCGTATTGGCGATGCTGGAGAAGCCCAACAGGTCGAGGTTGTCCACCAATTCTTGCGGGACGCCCTTCTCCACAAGGTAGGCGCGTCCGGCAGGCTCGTTGAAGAGACGCGCCAGACTGGTGACGGCGTTATCGTCAATCGCAATCACCATATCGGAGTTCTTGACGTTGTGAATCCAGGGCACGTGCTTGTCGCCGATGCCCTCGATGCGGTGCGCCCCAAAACCGTTTTCCAGCAAAGTAGGACATTGCAAGGCCTCACCGGCGGCAATCTTGCTGGTCGGGAAACGCTGCTTCATGTAGTCGCCGCAGCCAATCGTCCCGGCGGAACCGGTGGTAAGCACCACGCCGCGGTACTCGTCGTTGGGGCCCATTTCCTGTTCGAGCACTTCTTCCATCGCGTGGCCGGTGACTTCGTAGTGCCACAGGTAGTTGCCAAACTCATCGAACTGGTTGAAGACGAAGATATTGTCGCGGGTCTTGCGCAATTCCCAGACCTTGTCGAAAATTTCCTTGACGTTGCTCTCGGTGCCGGGGGTAGCAATCACTTCGCCCGCCACGGTGGAAAGCCACTCGAAGCGCTCGCGGCTCATCCCTTCGGGCAGAATGGCAATCGATTCGCAGGCCAGGAGGGTGGCATCGTAGGCCCCGCCGCGGCAGTAGTTGCCCGTGGAAGGCCATACGGCCTTGTGGAAGGTGGGGTCGAACTGGCCGGTCACCAGGCGGGGAACCAGACAGCCGAAGGTCGCCCCGACTTTGTGCGCGCCGGTGGGGAACCACTTGCCCACCAAAGCGATGACCCGCGCCGGAACGCCGGTCAATTCGGGGGGCAGTTCCACGTAGTTGACGCCGTCGAAACCGCCGCCTCTGGCAACGGGTTCATTCTTCCAGGTGATGCGGAACAGGTTGCGGGGGTGGACGTCCCACAGCCCAATCCCCTTCAATTCCTCTTTGATGCTCGCGGGAATCAGGTCGGGGTTCTTCATCTGAGCGAAAGTGGGGATGATAATGTTTCGCTCTTTGGCGCGTCGGACGGCGCGCTGCAACTGCTCTTCGTGAACGGTAAGGTCAATCATGATATTTGGTACAGACTCCTTTTGTTAGGGTTATTCGCAAAACTGCCGCCCCTGACGGGGCGGCAGGGTTCACGCATCTTCGAAATCATCGGGCGTTTCCCGCACGATGTAGAGAGGGCGGCCTTTGGCCTCGTCGTACAGCCGCCCGACGTATTCTCCCAGGATGCCCAGGGAGATGAGTTGCACGCCGCCCAGGAAAAGGACGGCAATCAGGGTAGTAGCCTGCCCGAAAAAGGCCTGCGAACCGGTCATCCGCAAAACGACCACCACCGGAATGGCAACGATGCTTATTCCCGCAGAGACGAAGCCCAGGTAGGTTGCCAGTTGGAGGGGCAGGTACGAGAAGCCGGTGATGGCGTCGCTGGCGAATTTGAGCATCTTCCGCAGGGGATACTTGGTCTCCCCGGCAAAGCGGGGGGCGCGCTTGTACGTCACGCCCGTCTGCCGAAAGCCCACCCACACGGACATGCCGCGCAAGAAGCGGTGCCGCTCACGCATCCGATTGAGGACATCCACCACCTTGCGGTCCAGCAGGCGGAAGTCGCCAGTATCTACGGGGATATTCACGCTGGTGATGCGGTTGATGAGACGGTAAAAGGCCGCTGCAGTCACCTTTTTGAACCACGTTTCGCCTTCCCGCGCTTCACGGACAGCGTACACCACCTCGTAGCCCTCCCGCCATTTGGCAAGCATCTCCGGGATGAGTTCCGGCGGGTCTTGCAGGTCGGCGTCTATGATGACCACGGCCTCGCCGCGGCTGTAATCCAGCCCGGCAGTGACCGCCAGTTGATGCCCGAAATTGCGGGCGAAAATCACCGGACGGACATGGCTATCCTGCCGCGCCAGTTCGCGGATACGCTCCGTAGAGCCATCCGTAGAACCATCATCCACGAGGACGAGTTCCCAAGTTTCCCCAGCGTTTTCCATGACTTCCTTGACGCGCCGGTAGAGTTCGGGCAGGTTCTCGTATTCGTTGTAGATGGGGGCGATAATGGAGAGAGTGGGTCGGTTCATTGGTTCGTTGGTTTGTTGGTTCATCGGTTCATCGGTTCGTTGGTCGCACGCCGCGCTTCGCACGGTCTACCGTTCCCCGTCTACCCTACCATCTTCCGCACGGCATCCAAAGTCGGCTCGATGACGGGCGCTTCGCCGGCGGCGCGCATGGCCGATTTAACGTCCTTCAGCCCGCTGCCGGTGTTGATGACCACCACCGGGTCTTCGGGGGTTATCAACCCCTCGGCGACGGCCTTGACCAGCCCGGCGTAGGCCGTCGCCCCGGCAGGCTCGGCAAAGATGCCTACCCGTCCCAGGGCAGGGATGGCCTTCAGGATGGCCTCATCGCTGACCGTGAGGTACGCCCCTCCGGTCTGGCGGGCGGCGCGCACGGCGCGCACCCCGTCGCGGGGCAGGTCCACCGAGATGCTGTCGGCCAGGGTAGTGGCGTGTACCGGCTGGATGTCCTCCGTGCCGGCGGCGTAGGTGTTGGCAATCGCCGCTGATTGCTCCGACTGCACCCCGAAGATGCGCGGCATCCCGCCGATGGAATCCAGCAACCCCAGGGCTTGCAAATCCTTGAAGCCTTTGTGGATGCCGGAGATGATGTTGCCGTCGCCGACCGAGACGAAGACGGAAATCCTGCGGCTGCCCGCTGACGGCTGGTCGCTCATCGCCGACACCTGCTCCCAAATCTCGAAGGCGGCGGTCTTCTTGCCCTCAGCGGTGAAGGGGTTGTAGCCCGTGTTGCGGCAGTACCAGCCAAAGGCTTCGGCGGCCTCAATGGACAGGTCGAAGGCGGCATCGTAGTTGCCGTCCACGAGGAGCACTTCTGCGCCGAAGACGCGCAACTGGGCGATTTTGGCGGGCGGAGCAGTCTTGGGGGCGAAGATGACCGCTTTGTGCCCCACGGCGGCTGCCATGCCCGCCAGGGCCGCTCCGGCGTTGCCGGTGGAGGCCGTCACCACCACTTCCGCGCCGATTTCACGGGCACGCGCCACCACCACGGCGGAAGCGCGGTCTTTGAAGGAGGCCGTCGGATTGGGGCTCTCGTCCTTGACCCACAGGCGGCGGAGGCCAAGTTGGCGGGCCAACGAGGCGGGCGAGAACATCGGGGTCCAGCCAGCCGCCCGAAGGGGGGTGCCGCGCCCGTTGGGGTCGCCGACCGGCAACAAAGGCAGGTAACGCCACAGGGAGGGGGCATCCGCCAAAATCAGGTCTGCCGCGCCGCGGCGCTTCAAAGCGGCGTAATCCAGAACCACATCCAGGTTGCCGCCGTCTTTGGGGCAGGTGTAGGTCACTTCGTCGGGAGCGTACTCCGCCCCGCACAGGGAACAGCGATAGCCGATAAATTTCTGCATACAAAGGTCTCCGAATAGAGACCTCACAGGTCTTTTCAGACCTGTGAGGTCTGGGGGGCGTAGATTTCAGGCAGGCACGGCCTGCGCTTCTTGCACACCGGCCATCATCAGGCCGAGTTTTTCGGGAGCGGCTTCCTCGCGAGGCACGATGCCCATGATGCGGCCTTCGTAGATGACCGCGATGCGGTCGGAGAGAGCCATGACTTCATCCAGGTCTTCGGAAATCATCAGGATAGCCGCTCCGTTGCGCCGCTGCTCGATGAGTTGCTCGTGGACGTATTCGGTAGCGCCGATATCCAGCCCGCGGGTGGGCTGCGCCGCCACGATGACCCGCGGCTGCCGCGAAAGTTCGCGAGCCAGCACCACTTTTTGGATGTTGCCGCCCGACAGACTCCCCGCTGTGGTATCGCGGGAAGGGGTCTTGACCCGAAATTTGCGAATCAATTCATCGCTGTGGCGGGCAATGGCTTTCAAATCCAGAAAGCCGTGACGGGCGAAAGGCGGCTTGTCGAATTCCCGCAGCACCATGTTCTCGGCAATGGTGAAATCCTTGATGACACCGTCGCGCATCCGCTCTTCGGGGATATAGGCCAGGCCGCGGTCGGTACGCGCTCCCGGCGACAGGGTGGTGATGTCTTCCCCCTCCAGGATGACGCGGCCCCCGGTGGCCTCGCGCAGGCCGGTGATGACCTCGGCCAGTTCGCGCTGCCCGTTGCCGGAGACCCCGGCAATCCCTAAAATTTCCCCGGCATGGACGGCAAGGCTGACGCCGCGCAGGGCAGGGGTGCCGCGCTCGCTGAGCGCCTGCAAATTATCGAGTACCAGGCGGGGTTCGCCGCGCTCGATGGGGTCCAGTTCGCGCGTCAGACTGACTTCGCGTCCCACCATCCAGTTGGCAAGTTCGGATTTGGTGATTTCGCTGGTAGGGCGGGTGCCGATTTTGCGCCCGTCGCGCAGCACGGTAACCCGCTGGCTGATTTCGATGACCTCGTGCAATTTATGGGAAATGAAAATCAGGGCGTGCCCGTCGGCGGCCATCTGGCGCATGATAGCGAAAAATTCATCCACTTCCTGCGGGGTGAGCACCGCAGTCGGCTCGTCGAGGATAAGCAGGGCAGCCCCGCGATAGAGCGCCTTGATGATTTCCACCCGCTGCTGCTGCCCTACCGAAAGTTGCCAGATGTAGGCATGGGGGTCGATTTGCAGGCCGTAAATCTCCGCCAATTCAAGGATGCGTTCCGAAACGCGGTCGAGGTCGGTGAGCAGGCCGCGGGAGGAAGGCAGTCCCAAGGCAACGTTCTCGGCCACGGTAAGCGTTTCCACCAACATGAAGTGCTGGTGAATCATGCCAATCCCCAGGTTGATGGCATCGGTGGGCGAATCAATCTGCACTTTCTGACCGTTTATCCAGATTTCGCCCTCGTCAGGGTGATACATGCCGTAGAGCACTTTCATCAGGGTGCTCTTCCCCGCTCCGTTCTCCCCCAGGAGGGCATGCACCTCGCCGGCGACAACGTCGAAATCAACGCGGTCGTTGGCAAGCACGCCGGGGAAACGCTTGGTGATGCCGCGCATCTCCAGACGTTCTATCCGGGCTTTCCCGGAAGGGAGGGTCTTTTCGCTCATCGCATCGGCCTCGAGGGGACCTCGGAGGTCTGCGAGACCTCCGAGGTCGGTTGGGGGGAGTTATTTAATCTCAACGTTGATGGTGCCGTCAATGATGCCCTGGATGGTCTCATCCGCCAGCGCCTTGACATCGGCAGGGAGGTCAAATTTGGGGTTGTATTCAATCTCCAGGCCGCCATTTGCCAGGGTGATGGCATAGGACTTTCCGCCGTAGGTGCCTTTCTGGATGAGGTCTATCATGTCCTTGAGAACCACTTCCCAGTGATACACCTGGTTTGCAACCACGATGTCGGGGGCCAGGGAGGTTTGGGAGGACTGCGTTCCGAACCACAGGGCGCCGTTTTCCTCGGCCACGCCGATAGCGCCCACCACCATCTGGGCGGTTCCGGCCAGGACGTCGGCCCCGGCGGAGATGTGGGTATTAGCGGCCTCGGCGGCCAGAGCCACATCCGAGAAGGAGCCGATGTAGTTGACGTTGACGGTCACATCCGGTTTGGTGGCTTCCGCGCCCATCTTGAAGCCGTCAATGTAGAGTTTGGCATCTCCGGTTTCGATGGGGCCGATTACGCCAATCACGCCGCTCTTGGAGAGGCTGGCGGCCATCACACCGTTGACATAGCCGCCCTGCTCGGCGCGGGCTTCATAGGCAAAGATGTTAGGCTGGCCGAAGGTATCCACCGTGGTGCCCCAGGCAAAGGCCGTCTTGGGGAAATCGGGGGCGATTTCTTGCAGGGAGGAACCGTACTGGGAACCGTGGGCAATCACCAGGTCGAAGCCCTGGGAGGCGTAGTCACGAATAGCCGCGGCAGCGTCATCCACCACGAACATGCCCTCGGAGTAGACGATTTCCATTTTATCGGGGCCGCCCATCTCTTTCTGAATGGCCAGCAAGGCGTCGTACATGCTCTGGCTGAAGGCCAGGTCGTTGATGGCGCTGGGCATCACCACCGCCACCCGGAAAGGCTTGGCTTCCTGGGCCTGAGGGGCTTCCTGCGTAGGGGCTGCGCCGCCGCCACAGGCGCTCAACACAACGGCGAACAACAAAACAAGGGTAAGCCATGCAGTTTTCTTCATCTCTTTTCTCCTGATGAAAGCAAAGTGGAAGGGCCACAAGCGGAGCGCGCCCATGTTACAGGGCACCCCGCAAGAAACACATGCTCGGCAGACATCACCTCCTCAAGTACAAGCGCTTTTCGATTTGCCGGGACAGAGACACAGAGAACGCAGCGTTTTATACGCTTTCTCCGTGTTCCCTGTGGCTCCGTGTGCAATTTTCTCACACAGAGACGCGGAGAACACAGCGTTTTATACGCCTTCTCCGTGCTCCCTGTGACTCCGTGTGCAATTTTCTCACACAGAGACGCGGAGAACACAGCGTTTTATACGCCTTCTCCGTGCTCCCTGTGACTCCGCGACGGATTTATCAGTCAACCACATCCATTGGCGTAATCGGCGGCATCTGCGAATGAAGCACCTCAATCGCGCTCGAAAGGTTTGGTCAACGCCGAGGGAGAGCGCACCTTCGAGACACTGACCACCAGCACCAGAATGGTCAGGATGTATGGCAGCATGACGGCGATATCCGAGGGGATGGGGATGCCCAAAATCTGCATCCACAGTTGCAAGGAATTGACCATGCTGAAGAGCAGCGCGCCGCCCAGGACGCCCCACGGACGCCACCCGCCGAAATACACCAGTGCCACGGCAATGAAGCCTAGGCCGCTGGTCATATTCTGCTGAAAGACGTTGAGCAGCCCGATGGAAAGGGATGCCCCGGCAACCCCCGAAAGAACGCCGCCCAGCGTCACCGTGAAGTAGCGCACGCGGGCCACGCTGACGCCCAGCGAGTCGGCGGCCTCCGGGTTTTCGCCCACGGAACGGATTTTCAATCCCAGAGTGGTCTTGTTGAGCACGAACCACGCAAGCGGCACCAGCAGGTAGGCAAGATAGACCAGGATGTTATGGGCGAAGAAAATCTCGCCCAGGTAGGGAATGTCACTAAGCACCGGAATGTAGACTTTCGAGAAGCCGTTGACCGTCTCCACCGTCCCTATCATCCGCTGGAAGAGCAGGTCGCTCATCCCCAGACCGAAGAGGTAGAAGCCAATCCCGCTGATGCCCTGCTCGGCGTGCAGATTGACGGTCACGAAGGCCATCGCCAGGCCCATCAGCCCGCCGACGAGTATCGCCGCCAACACGCCCAGACCGAGATTGCCGGTGCGAAAGACCACGTAAAAAGCCGCAAAAGCGCCCAGGAGCATCTGCCCGTCCACGCCCAGGTTGAGTACGCCGCTGCGCTGCCCGAAAGTCTCGCCGATAGCGGCGTACAGGTAAGGCGTCGCCAGACGGATGCCCGAGGCCAGGATGCCGACCAGGACGGTCACGGTGAGCATATCCGAAATCATGCCGTACCCTCCGCGGTATGCGAGCCGATGTCGTCATCGGGCAAAATCTCGCTTTGCTCAACCAGTTGCGCCAGCCGCTGGCGCTCCTTCTTGCGCCGCCAATAGTCACTGCTGACCACGAAGACGACCACCAGCCCGTTGAGGGCGGTAATCAACGCCGAGGGAACCTGCACCACCCGTTGCATCTTGTTCGCCCCCACGAGAAGCGCCCCGAAGAAAATAGAAGCCGGAATCGTCCCCAGCGGGTGCAATTGCCCGAAGAGAGCGGCCACAATCCCGTTGAACCCCGCGCTCCCCGTAAAACCCGAGGCCGAGCCGTCGGTAATCATGCGGTAATTGACCCCGTATACCTGCACCGCCCCCGCCAGCCCGGCGAACGCGCCGCTCAGGAGCAGGGCCAGCACCACCTGGCGTTTGACGTTGATGCCCGCGTAGCGGGCGGCAAAGGCGTTTTGTCCCACGGCGCGGATGCGGTAGCCCAGCGTGGTACGCCACAGCAGGAAGTAAACCACGACGGCCAGCACCAGCGCAAGCAGGAATCCCAAGTGCAGGCGGGTAGGAACCCAGCGCGGCAGGCGGAAGGCTTCCGGAAGACGGGCGGTTTGCGGAATTTTGGAGGCCAGTTGCGCTTGAGAGGGGTCAATCATCGGACCGCGCAACAGGTAGTTCATCAATTGCACGGCGATAGCATTCATCATCACGGTGCTGAGGATTTCGTTGACCCCAAAGTAGGCTTTCAAGTAGCCGGGGATGCCCCCCCACAGCGCCCCGCCGAGGAAGCCCAGCAGCAAGGCCATCGCAATCATCAGCCAGCCCGGCCAGTCGGTGAACGTCAGTCCCAGCCAGGTGGCGAGGATAGCGCCCACAATCATCTGTCCCTCGCCGCCGATGTTGATGACGTTGCCGCGGAACGAGATGCAAATGCCGATGCCTACCAGCATCAAGGGCGTGGATTTGACCAGCGTCTCGGCCAGGGCATTGGGAGTTCCGAAAGCCCCCTCCCACATGGCCTTGTAAGCCGTCACGGGGTTGACATCCAGCAAGAGCAGCATCACCGCCCCCACCCCCAGCGCCAGCAAGGTCGCCAGGAGAGGCAGCAACAGCCCATAAGAGAGCCGGGAAGTCCATCCGCTTTGGAAGAATTTCTTCATGGATGTTCTCTAAGCGGCCTCACAAACCGCGTTCGCCCCGGATATAGGGCAGTCCCAGGGCTGCAGGCGCGCCCAGGCGCTTGCGCACTGCCTCGCGGGAGCCGAGCACCAGGACAATCACGGTGAAGGCGTAGGGCAACATCTGGAGGAAGAAACCCCAATACGGGTTGTAATAAAAGGGATTGGCAAACCACAATAAGGTCTGCGGCCCCTGGATGTCCAGAATCAGGCGGCGCAGCGCCCCGAAGACGTAGGAACCAATCGCCCCGCGCACCGGGTCCCATTGGGCAAAGATGACCAGGCCGACGGCAATCCATCCCTGCCCGGCGGTGGTCAATTCGCTGAACCAGCCGGGGGAAATTGCCAGACTGATGGTCGCCCCCGCCAGTCCCGCCAGGGTCCCGCCAACGAAAACGTAGAAATAGCGCAGGCGGTAAACACTGATGCCCAGCGTATCCGCCGCGGCGGGGTGCTCCCCCACCGCCCGCAGGTGCATCCCCGGACGGGTGTGGTTGATGTAGTACCACGCCAACGGGGTGAGCAGGTACCCCAAATAGACCATCACGTTCTGGTCGGTGAAGAAAATCGGCCCCAGGAGCGGGATGCGGGAGAGAAGCGGGATGGAAAAGGCCGGCAGCAGAGCCACCGTCCCGGCCTTGCTGAGGCCCTCGCCCAACACAAGACTCAACCCCGTCCCCAGGAAGGTCAGCGCCAGGCCGCTCACCACCTGGTCGGCCTGCAAGGTGACGGTGATGAAGGCGTGTACCTGGCTCAACAGCCCGGCAGCCAGCATTGCCACCAGCACGCCCAGCCAGGGGTTTCCCGTTTTAACCGCCACGCTGAAGGCGCTCATGGCGCCCATCAGCATCATGCCCTCCACACCCAGGTTGAGCACGCCGCTGCGCTCGGCGAAAATCTCGCCCAGGGTAGCGAAGAGCAGCACCGTACCGCTGGCGACGCCCGCCTGCAAAATGACAATCCAATCCATCGCTCAGGCCTCCTGTGTGGTGCGGATGATGCGGATGCGGTAACGCAGCAGATAATCGCTGGCAATCAACGAAACCAGGATGATGCCCTGTATCATCTTCGGCACGCCGGAGGGCTGGATTTCACGCCCCGCCAGGATGAGCGCCCCGAAGAAAATCGAGACCAGCACCACCGCAAAGGGGTTCAGTTTTGCCAGCCAGGCCACGATGATGCCCGTAAAGCCGTAGCCCGGCGAGATTGCCCCTTGCAGGCGGTGTACCACCCCGCTGATTTCAGACATCCCCGCCAGCCCTGCCAGCGCCCCAGAGAACATCATCACCAGGACGGTGTTGCGGCGGATGTTCACCCCGGCGTACTTCGCCGCCCTGGGGTTGTCGCCAATCAGCCGGATTTCGTAGCCCCAGCGGCTGCGGTACAGCACGTACCAGACAAGCACCGCGGCGAGCAGTCCGAAGACCAGACCCAGGTGGGTGGTCAGGCCGCGCAGGGCGGGGAATTCCTTTGCATAATCGGCCAGCCGAGGCATCCAGGCATTGCGCGGAAAGGTCTTGCTCATCTGAAAGCCGCCTTCGCTCCACACCCCAAAGATGAAAAAGTTGTTCCAGGCGATGGCGATGTAGTTGAGCATCAGGGTGGAGATAATCTCGTTGACGTTGTACTTCGCCTTGAGATAGCCGGGGATGAAGCCCCACAAGGCCCCGGCAGCGATGCCCGCTATCATCATCAGGGGGATGTACACCCAGCGGGAGGCGTCTTCGGGCAGGATGCCGGTCAACACCACGGCGCTGGCCCCGAAAGCCCCCAGGAAGAACTGCCCCTCCGCCCCGATGTTCCACAACTTCATACGGAAAGCCACCGTACAGGCCAGGCCCACCAGAATCAGGGGGATGGCCTTGACCATCGTATCGGAAAACACCCCCCAACTGCCGAAGGATGCCTTCCCGATGTGAATGTACGAGCGGATGGGGTCGCCGCCCGCCAGGGCAATCACGATGCCGCCCAAAAAGAGCGCCACCACGATGGCCAGCAGGGAGACAAACCACGTGTACCATACCGGCGGCGTATCCAGGCGCGGCTCCGCTTTGATGCGAAACGGCAGGACGAAATCAGGCATTCTCTCCTCCTCCAATCTCCTCCAGCGGCGTGCCGGTCATCATCAGACCGATTTTCTCGATGTCGCCGTCCCGCACTTCGCCCATAATCCGCCCCTCGTAAATGACGTAGATGCGGTCGCTCAGCGAAAGCAATTCTTCCAGTTCTTCGGAAACCAGCAGGATGGCCGCCCCCGCTTCCCGCTGTGCCAGGAGAAGCCGCTGCACGCCCTCGATAGCGCCCACATCCAGGCCGCGGGTGGGCTGCATCGCCAGCAGAAAAGCCGGGGTGTTGGAAATCTCCCGCGCCAGGATGACGCGCTGCAAATTGCCGCC
The DNA here is from genome assembly GCA_024763355.1 of Anaerolineales bacterium. GTDB lineage: Bacteria > Chloroflexota > Anaerolineae > Anaerolineales > DRKV01 > DRKV01. The sequence goes on along the minus strand of JANTFR010000042.1, from coordinate 1,089 downwards.
CGAAAGCAGGCGGGCGGGCGTCTCCACGGTGGGCACGATGATGTCGTAGGCCTCCTTGAGTTCCTCCGCCAGGCGGGTAGCGGCCTGCATGTCCACGCTCCAGCCGCGGGCAATCGGCTCCTTGCGGTATTTCTTCATGATGATGTTGTCGGTGACGCTCAGATTGGGCGCGCTGCCGACGTGGGTGCGGTCTTCGGGGATGTAGCCGACCCCCAGGTCAATCCCGAAACGTACCGGCTTGCGGGTGACTTCCACCCCGTTGAGGAGAACGCGCCCTTTGGTGGGCTTCCGCAGCCCCCCGATGACCTGCGCCAGTTCCCGCTGCCCGTTGCCTGCCACGCCTGCCAGCCCGACGATTTCCCCGGCCCGCACCGTGAGAGAGACGCCCTGCAAGGCGGGCAGTCCCTTGTCGTTCTCGGCATGCAGGTCTTCGACCTCCAGCACCACTTCTCCCGGCTCCTGAGGTTTCTTTTCCAGGCTGAAGACCACCTCGCGCCCCACCATGAGCCGCGCCAGGTCGCGCCGCGTCAGTCCTTCCATCGGCTGCCCGGCAGCGGTGACGCGTCCTTTGCTCAACACCGTCACCCGGTCGGCGATGGCGGTCACTTCCTGCAATTTGTGGCTGATGAAGATGATGGATTTCCCCTGCCGGGTCATGGAGCGCAGCGTCTCGAAGAGGCCCTCGATTTCCTGCGGGGCCAGGACGGCGGTGGGTTCGTCCATGATGAGCACCTGCGCCCCGCGGTAGAGCATCTTCAGGATTTCAACGCGCTGCTGCTCCCCCACCGAAAGTTGCCAGATTTTGGCCCGCGGGTCTACGTGCAGGCCGAATTGCTCGGCCAGGGCGGCGATTTTCTGGTGGTAGTGGTTGAGATGCAGGAGGAAACGGGGTTCGTCCAGCCCCAGGAGGATGTTCTCGGTGACGGTTTGGGAAGGAACCAGCATGAAGTGCTGATGCACCATCCCGATACCGGCGCGGATAGCATCCCGCGGAGAGCGGAACTCCACCAACTGCCCGTTGACGAAGATTTGCCCCTCGTCCGCCCGATACAGGCCGGAGAGTACGTTCATCAGGGTACTCTTTCCGGC
>JANTFR010000041.1 GCA_024763355.1 Anaerolineales bacterium | reverse complement strand
AAAATGCCCGTGCTCAGTTTACAGGAGACAGGCGGCACGCTGGAGGATGTCTATTTGCGCGCCGTGCACACCCCGGAGGGAACGCGCCATGCTGGCTGACCTGCAACGGGAACTGCGTCCCGCCCTCGTCATCACCCGCCGCGAAATCCGCGACCAGTTTCGCGATTGGCGCATCATCGCCCCCATCATCGTCCTGACCGTCTTCTTTCCGGGCTTGATGAACTTCACCGCCCGCCAGGCGGTCAACTTTGTTGCCAAATACGGAGCGGACATCGTCGGCGACCGCCTGATCCCCTTCCTGCTGATGGTGGTGGGCTTCTTTCCCATCTCCATCTCGCTAGTGATTGCCCTGGAAAGTTTCGTAGGCGAAAAAGAACGCCGCAGCATCGAACCCCTGCTCAGTACGCCGCTCAAAGACTGGCAACTTTACCTGGGCAAATTGCTCGCTTCCATGGCCCCTCCCCTGGTGGCAAGTTACCTGGGAACCTTCGTCTACCTGATTGGGGTCTATTTTCAGGTCGGGTGGCACCCCCCCTTGACGCTCCTGGCGCAGATATTGACCCTCGTTGTGGTGCAGACCGTGGTCATGGTGAGCGGCGCGGTGGTCGTCTCCACGCAGACCACTTCAGCGCGAGCAGCCAACTTGCTGGCATCGTTCATCATCATCCCCATGGCCCTCCTCATTCAGGCCGAGAGCATCGTCATGTTTTGGGCGCAATACAGCGCTTTGTGGTGGATTATCCTGGGGCAACTTCTGTTGGCAGCGGTGCTCATTCGCATGGGGATTGCCTATTTCAACCGCGAAGAACTGCTGGGACGCGAGCTGGATGTGATTGACGTGAAAGCCGCCGGGCGCACCTTTTGGCGGTACTTCCGCGGGGAGGCACACTCTTTCGGGGAATGGTACCTTCACGAAGTCCCGCGCACCCTGCGGCGGCTGGGTCTCCCCACCCTGTTGATGGTCGGCATTTTGGGGGCCGCCCTGCTCATCGGGGCGGGACAGGCTGCCCGCTTCCCCATCCCTCCGGAGAAATTGCAACGCGAGAATCTGCAACAAGGCACCATTGAGGGCGTCCCTATCTTCCCCGTCGCCACCGCCAGCGGGATAGTAACCGTCTGGTGGCACAACCTACGTACGCTTTCTCTCGCTACCCTGGGCGGCATTTTCTCCTTTGGCACCCTGGGAGTGCTGATAATCATGCTCCCTATGCTGATTATCGGATATTTCCTGGCCACTGTGGCAACGGCAGGATACTCTCCCCTGCTATTTTTCTCGGTTTTCGTCCTGCCCCACGGCATTTTCGAGATACCGGCCATGATACTGGCCGGCGCGGCAATCCTGCAATTGGGAGCCGCTCTCGTTACCCCATCGGAAGGCCGCTCTCTCGGTGAAGCATGGTTGCATGCCCTGGCCGATTGGGCGAGAGTCATGCTGGCTGTGGTCGTTCCGCTCCTGCTGGCCGCCGCCATTGTGGAAGTGTACGTCACACCCCGCGCCGTATTGTGGTTTTTTGCCTCCTAACCCATCTCAATTTCTTATCGTCAAGGAGCCTGCTCTCATGGCAAAATTGGTAATCCTGGGTAGCGCAAACGCTATTTCCGACTCCACCCACGAAAACACCCACCTGGCCTTGCTGGGGGAAAAGCACACCGTCCTGATTGACTGTGTGAGCAACCCGCTGGTACGTTTGCAGCAGGCCGGTGTAGACCATGAGCAGATTACCGATGTCATCCTGACACATTTCCATCCCGACCACGTATCGGGAGTGCCGCTGCTCCTGATGAATATGTGGCTGCTGGGGCGCAAACAGCCGCTCAACATCTACGGGCTGCACCACACCCTGCAACGCGTCGAAGCCCTGATGGATTTCTACGAATGGTCGCACTGGCCCAACTTCTTCCCGGTTGTCTTCCATCACCTGCCGGCGCAGAACAACATGCCAGTGCTCTCCAACGAAGAATTCCGCATTTCGGCCTGGCCGGTACGCCATCTGGTGCCTACCATCGGACTACGCATTGAATTTCCCCAATTGGACAAGGCCCTGGCCTACTCCTGCGATACAGAACCCTGCCCCGAAGTGGTGGAAATGGCCGATGGCGTTGATGTACTCATCCACGAGGCCAGTGGAGCAGGCACGGGGCACTCCTCCGCGGCCCAGGCCGGAGGCATCGCCCGTCAGGTTGAGGCCGGACGCCTGTATCTGATTCACTACCCCACCCGCGGCGTAGACCCCGGACATCTGGTGGCAGAAGCCAAACGCACCTTTGGAGGGGAAGTCGCTCTGGCTGAAGACTTCATGACCCTGGAATTCTAGCGAAACAAGCCCCCTTTGGGTGGCTCCCGTCAAAAGCAGCGCCCTGTCCGATGGACAGGGCGCTGTGGGTTTTTACCATCCTTCGATAAAGGGACGCCATTCTTCGTGCCCCCGCAGGTAGTGCTCCAGCACGTACACCGCCGAGGCCGAAGGCTCCCGGGGCGGGCGCAACAGACGCATGTGCGCCTGCTCCAGCGTGCGGCCTCCCTTGCGGTGATTGCAACTGGCGCAGGCTGTGACGAGGTTCTCCCAGGTATGCGGCCCGCCCAGCCGCTTGGGGATGACGTGGTCGACGGTGGGATGCCGCAGGCGCTTGCCGCAGTACTGGCAGGTGTAATCGTCCCGCCGGAAGATTTCCCGCTTACTCAAACGGACGCGCCGCCGCGGACGGATGACCATCCGTTCCAGGCGTATCACCGAAGGGATGGGGAAACTGCGGCTGACGGTGTGAATCTCCCCGCGTCCGTTCATCACCAGGGTAGCCTTGCCGGTCAGCATCAGCCCCAGAGCGCGGCGGGAGGAACACACATTCAACGGTTCAAAGTTGGCGTTCAGGACCAGGACAGGGGCTTCTTTCATGGAGTGCCCTCCACAACCTGCGAGAGAGGGTGCTTCCCCGCAGGCTTCATACTTACAAGGGCACATTATAGCACGCTCTTTCTCGCCGAAGAGAGAATTTTGGACGAGAAGCAGGGGGTAGATTGTTCTCGATTTCTCATCTGTCCTGCGGACATTTCCCCCCGCAGGGGAGAGGACACGTCCCTGCCCCCTGCAGGCAAAGGACAAGAAAGGGAGAGGCTAAACACAAAAAGGAGCGACCTTTAGCAAAGCCGCTCCTTCTTTTCTTAATCAGAGAGGGGATATTTCATTCGTGTTCAGAATGCATGGTGCTCTGAAAAGGCAGGAAACGCGCCGCCAGGCTAAAGCCTAACAGCCAGTAGGAAATCACGCCCGTGGCTACCGCCCATTCCTGCCATGTGGGCGTATAGGAATGCAGCCAGATAGTCGGCGTGAAGGGGTCCCAACTAAAGGACGCCACCAAACCGGAGAAGTTGTAATCCCAGCGCAGGATAACAATCAGAATGACGGGCAATACAGCCGTAGTACCCAATACTTTCCAATTCTTGATGCGACCTGCATAGAGCAGGACAAAGCCCGCCACAGTTCCTAACAGGATTTGTCCAATCCAGAAGGACGTCGAGAAGGGGGCAATTTTGTCCAGCAACTCCGTTTGCGTAGTAATGGTTTGCTGCACGCTATAGTAATTGACCACAGCCCAGTCCCACATACGAATGTACACCCACAGCAGGAGGATACCTCCTGCCAGTTTGGCAACATCGTAGAGGGTTTTATCGTCAACCAGCCCGGGACGCATAACACGGAACACGAAAATGCTCAACAAGAAAAGCAACGCCGTACCGCCGCCCATAGCCGAGATGATGAACAAGACGGGGGCAGTCGGGTCGAAAGGAATCCCGCGTCCGGTCAACATACCGTAGGTCGCACCCAGGGAGGCCTGGTGCAGGATGGAAAGCGTCAGCCCCAGGATAGCCCACAAGGGGCCTAATTTGTGCAGCCAGTGCGCAAATTGTAGCAAGACATCGGATGTCTTGCGCAAAATGGGGAAACGCTCCATCAGAGGATGTTCGGCAAACACGGGGTGTTCAAAGATGATAGGAATCAACTCCGCAATCAGTACGTTCAGGTAGAGCACCACACACATGGTGATTTCCCACAGCAGGGAGTGGTGTTGCCAGAAGACCACGGGATGCCAGAAGCGCAAGGGCTGACCGAGGTCGAACAGGAGCACGAGACCAGCAGTAGAGTATCCCAAAAAGCCGAGCAAAACAGCCAGACGCCCGACTTTCTCAAAACGCTTCAAGCGCAACAGGTAAACCATCACCCCGAAGACAAAAGCGCTGCCGCCCAGGGCGATGCTGGAGAGGTCCACGATAATCCACAGTCCCCAGGTAACGTGATTGTTCAGCCCGGTAACTTGCAGGCCGTAGCGAAAAACTTCATATCCGCCAAAAGCACCGAAGACCAGGCCAGCAATCAACAGAGCAATCCATAGCGGAAAGACATCGAAGCGTCGGGAGCCTATGCGGAATTTAGGGACAACGATGGTATTTTGCATAGTTTACTCTCCTCTAGATGTTCTGCGGGGGAACATAAAAGACCTTGGGTTCGGTGCCCAGTTCCTCGCGCAGACGGATGATGACCTCGTTCTCTGTCAGGCTCTTGGAAATCGGGCTTTCCGGGTCATTCAAATCCCCAAAGACGCGTGCCCCCGTGGGGCAGGCGACAACGCAGGCTGGCGTGGCAGAGAGGTCCACTCCAGGGGTCAGGCCACGTTCCAGGCCGGCATCAATACGATGCTGGCAGAAAGTGCATTTCTCCATCACGCCGCGGGGACGCGGGTCTACCTCGGGAGTGCCAAAAGCAGGCACCCGGCAACTTACGCCGTCATGTTCCCGCCAATTGAAAACGCGGGCGTCATAAGGGCAGGCCACCTGACAGTAGCGGCAACCAATACACAGGTCATAATCCATGGTCACGATGCCATCGGGACGATGGTAGGTAGCTCCAACGGGACAAACGTGAACGCAGGGAGCATCCTCGCAGTGCATACAGTTGCGCGACAGGTAATATGTATCGCCGCTGGTAGTGGTCTCCAGGGTGACGACGTTATAAATCATATCGTCATCCAGATTGTTGACCGCCTGGCAGGCATAGGTGCAATACTTACAACCGATACATAGATTGATGTCAATCAACATGCCCCAACGGTGGCCCCCTTCTTCAGGAGCATGTTCCGATGCCTGGGATTTATGCACACCAGCCACACTTGCCAGAGTCACCGCACCAGCAACCGCCCCTGCCAACCCCAAAAAGTCGCGTCGTGAAATATCTTGGCCTTGCTCTTCTTGAGGGAGTTTCTTCTCAGTCATAAAGATATCCTCGTTCCACAATGGGGGGTCAGGATTGTTCCTTGAGAGGCGCCTGCGGAGACAGGATGAAAGTCATTGTCTCGCAAACGCCTCTCGAAGTACACACTCCAATCATCACGATTTATCAGGTTCTTTGGTGAAGAAGACCCATACAGCACCTATCACCAGAAGGATGCCGACAATAGCGCTTAGAGCAGGTGGAGGAGTAGCGTGGATACCGGCTTGAACAGCCTGCTCTTCGGCCAGTTCTTCCGTAGTCTTTTCCGGAGGAACTGTTTCTTGGGCCACCAGGGTGGTGGTCAACGGTTCGCTATTGAGGATGGCTGCGGCGGTGTGGATAGTGTCGCCGTGACAGGAAACGCAGGTGTCGGTGCCGATATTGAAAGTATGACCGGTGTTCTCGTGCGTGTTCTTGTGACAATCAAGACAGGTCAGATGAGCGGCATAGTGCGTGGAGTGCATGACGTCATCGGCCTGCTCCCGGTGGCAGTTCTCGCACGTGGTCTGATTGTCATCCACCAGACGCTGTTGCTGGGTGTGGGGGTTGTGGCAGGCGACACAGGTAATATCCATCTCGCCGTGTTTGCTGACGCTCCAGTCCTGGTATTCCTTGATATGGCAAGCACCGCAAGTTTCCGCATCCTTGCCGATGCTCAATGGCACGGCAGGATGTTCTCCAGGAGTCTCCTCCTTGTGGCAAGCCACGCATCCGGTACCCTCTTCACCATGTTTGCTTTGCGCCCACTGGTCGTACTCATCCTGGTGGCATTCCTGGCAAGACTCGGGGGAGAAATCGGTCTGGAAGTTCTGGGCTTCTTCGCTGGTGATGGCCGGCGGGAAGTGGGTCAGGCGGGTAACATCCTCATCGCTGTAGCCCAATGCGGCGAAGTCCAGGCGCCCCCCCTCGCTCGTGTGACAATCCACACAATTGAGCGCATCTTTCGCCGGCGCGACCATGTGGGCAATCGGCCAGTACATTTCGGTATCTACGAAACCGTATTCTCCGCTGTACTCCAGCCCGGTATATTCCATGCCAGCCTGGATAGCCTTACCCCAGTCGAAGTTCGCCCAATAGGCGGTGTCGTCCTTGCCAAACAGATGGGGGATGACCAGGCGATTCAGGCCGCTATCATAAGGCTGCCGCCCGGTGAAGTGTTTGAATGGCCAGATTTTAGCATTGGGGTCATTCGCATCGCCCAGCGGTTTGTTGATGCTGACTACGCCGTTGGGGTCAATGGTATCTTCGGCCAAAGTGTAGAGCATTTGCCCATTGAACCAAGTGTAGTCGGGAACGACGTTTTCTTCCCAGCGGAACTCCCCTTTCAGCGTGTTGTATTCCCATCCATCACCCAGTTCTTCGCTATAAGGCTTTCCGTCTTTCATCTGCCCGGCCTTGGACCAATCCCAAAACATCTTGGTGGGGACGCCGCCGCGGGCGAATTCGGGAATGTGGCAGGTCTGGCAAGCGATTTTTTGGGTGTGCTGATTGAGTGTTTCCAGTTTATGAGGATGGTCCGTGTGACAGGATTCACAGCCAGCCCATTGTTCGGGGTCCCAACTATAGCGACTGCCAGCGATGTCGTGGTTCTCGGTGGTGTGGCAGGTGGTGCAGGTAAAGTTCCCGCCGTCAGGAGACATGTGAACATCCAATTCATAAGGCGGATTATTCAAGGAGTTATCCAGGTCTCCGTGCTTGACCTCGTTGCCGCCGCCGCCGTAGAAGTGACACGCCCCGCAGGTCTCGCGGCTGGTCATCCCGACATTCTGCGCCACGTCTGCCAGGTCAGGCGGGTTCCATATTTTGCCGCTTCCGGCAGGAAATTCCTTGGGTTCGGAAACGGGATATCCCGCGCCAGCCGGGAATTTTTTGTACGTGCCGGTGGTATCGTGACAAATCAGACAATCCACCTTCTCTTCGGCCGTAAAGTCGAAGGTGTTGTCTTTCCATCCGTACCCGATGTGGCAACTGGTACAGCGCGGCTCGTTCGACTGCGGATTAATGCAGAAGTTGTTGATGACGTGCTTTTTGCCGAGCGTCTGACCGGTAGTCTCATTGACAAACTCCCACGTCCAGTGGGTAGTGTGCATGATGTCCTGCGCTGCTTCTGTGTGGCACGAGAGGCAGGCCTTGGTGACATCTTCCGGAGACTCGAAAGGCCCTTTCAAGATGGGGAACTCGCTGTGGTCTACGATTTCCACTGTGGGAGTAATGGAAATTGTAGTTGGGAGTACCCCGCCTTCCCCCGTAGGCTCAGGGGTGGCCTCTCCCTGGGGGGCAGAGACGCCTGCCAGCGGATGAGCAGCCGGAGCGGAGGCGTTACTGTCTGCAAGCGCGTTTCCACTGACGGCCAGCCCCAGGGCGACCAATACGATAACTCCAACAAACGTGATTTTTCTCCAAAACGGCAGAGAAGAAAGGGACATGTGCATTCTCCTTCGCTATGCGGTGCAGAACGGTGTAATTGGGTATAGATAGCACACACAAAGGTACACGGTTATTTTGCCCTACTTTACTCCATAACGTTAGTTATTAATGTCATTCTCATAAAGGATATAACACAGTTTGTTGTGTGATTTCTCCTAGACGCGTCATTTTTCAAGTGAAGTGCCTATGGCTTGGCTTTTCTGTACGTCTATTTCCCCAGGTTAGCGGTGCACAGTTTGCACCGCTGGACTTCAGGGAACCTGAACCCATACAAAATGCGGCAAATTACACCTAATTCATCTTGTTCCGTTTGTCATGTTTTATTGTGACGCTCCACACTAATCTATCTCTCATTTCCCTGTTATTATTTTCACGTAACAAGAAATTCGGATGAGCGAATAAGTCCCCACTGAACATCCGCATCATTATCTGATTGAGGAGAACCCTATTCTATGAAAAGACGCCTGCTCCGACTAATGGGGCTGATTGTGCTGTTGGCAATCGTGACTGTTCCGATTGCCTTCCTGTGGCCCAAGAACAGCTCCTCCTCTCCAGACCCTCGCAACTACATGCCGCAGCACCCCACGCACGTGGAACACGAGCACATCGTCGAAGGTGATTTCCAGACGCCACAGGACGTTACTCGCGCTTGCCTTGAATGTCACCCTGATGATGCGCGTGAGGTCATGCAAACGACGCACTGGACCTGGCAGAGCAAACCGGTAGAAGTTCCCTGGCGCGACGAGCCGGTAACGATTGGTAAATTCAATCAAATCAACAACTTCTGCATCAGCACCGCGGGTAACGAGTCCAAATGTATGACTTGCCACATCGGATACGCCTGGGATGAGTACCCTCCTAACGAGTACGATTTTTCCGTGGAAGAGGATGTAGACTGTCTCGTGTGCCACGCCGCCGCCAACACCTACGCCAAAGGCGCATACGGCAACCCTGCTGAAGGCGTTGACTTGCTGGCCGCCGCCAAGAGCGTCGGCATCCCCACCCGCGACAACTGCGGGAGTTGTCACTTTAACGGTGGTGGCGGCAACGGCGTCAAACACGGCGACCTGGACCAAAGTTTGCTGCACCCTGGCGAACAGTTAGACGTCCACATGGGCAAATATGACTTCCTGTGCACTGATTGTCACCGCACGGTGGACCATCAAATTAAGGGGCGCATTGTGGCAGACAATTATCACATTGACCCCGCCGAGCAAGTTCAGTGTCAGGACTGCCATATTTCCGTCCCGCACGACGATGAACGCATCAATGGGCATCTGGACAGCGTGGCCTGCCAAACCTGCCACATCCCCAGCGTGGCGCGCAAGAACCCCACCAAGACATATTGGGACTGGTCTAAAGCCGGTGAAGACCTCGGCGACGACCACTACACCTACCTGAAAATCAAAGGGGAGTTCACCTACGAGCGGAACGTGCAGCCTTCCTACATCTGGTTCAACGGAAACAACGAATACCGCTACCTGCTGGGCGACAAAATCGACGCCCCCGACCAGCCCGTTTATATCAACAAACCGGCTGGCAACATTGACGACCCCGCGGCCAAGATTTTTCCCTTCAAAATCATGGATACCATCCAGCCTTACGACACCGAATACATGACACTACTGGCCCCCATCACTGCCGGCGAAGGTGGGTACTGGCACGACTTCGATTGGGACAAGGCTTTCCGCCTGGCTGAGGAACGGCTCGGTATTCCTTACAGTGGAAACTATGGATGGATAGAAACTTATATGTACTGGCCTCAAACCCATATGGTCGAACCCGCCGGAGATGCCTTGCAATGCAACGACTGTCACGGCCCTGATGGTGGCCGCATGGATTGGCAAGCCTTGGGCTACCCCGGTGACCCCGCTGAATGGGGCGGACGTTTCGAGAATCAATAGCACCCTACACCCCGCTCTGGCTGGCGTGCCCCATCTCAGCACATCAACCAGAGCATTCGGCTCACTACCGATACCCCCGTTGGGAGATAATGCACATGACAAAGTTACCGCCACTCAAGACAAAACGGCTCTGGAGAGCGCTCATCCTGATGCTGGCTCTTGGCCTCGTGTACGGTGTCCATCAAGCCTTCGCCACCCGGCAACCTGGCCCTCCCCACCAGGCGGATGCTACACACATCCATCCATCCTTCGCCATTCTCGATGCTGAAGGGCAAAATGTCCTGGAGAGCGGCGCTCCGCTTTCTACCATGCAGACCTGTGGGCAATGCCACGATACAGAATACATCGTTTCCCACAGTTTCCATGCTGACCTTGGCCTTTCGGATTACAAACCCGGCCCCGGGCTGAACGCCAGCCCCGGGGCATTCGGGCAATGGAACACGTTGGTCTATCGCTATCTCAGCCAGCCCCAGGACCAACTGCTTGACCTAGGCACCCCCGAATGGATTCTTACTTATGGCCTGCGCCATGTTGGCGGCGGCCCCGCCACCACAGGACGCAATGGACAGTCTTTGCTCGACCTGCCCCCTGACCCATCCAACCCCGATACAGCCTTCCTGGCTCCTGACGGCACCATCCAGGCTTGGGATTGGAATCAGTCCGGCGTAATCGAGATGAACTGCTTTCTGTGCCATGTCGCCACACCCAATAATACGGCGCGCAAAGCAACCATACAAGAGCAAAACTTCGCTTGGGCCAATACTGCTACTCTGTTGGGTAGCGGGATTATAGAGGAAGTCGACGGGCAATTACAGTGGAACCCACAAGCCTTCGACGAGAACGGGTTGCTCGTCCAGCCCCCCCTCCAGAACCCCACTAACGAGAACTGCGGTCTGTGCCACGGCGTGGTGGATATGAGCCAGGACGTACTCGTATTACACGACTTCAGTATCAACAATCCACAAACCGCCACCACCGGGCAAGTCATCTCGCCCCAGAAAATTTCCGAATCGGGTATAAACATCAGCGACAAGGACGCACTCACACACTCTTGGGATGTCCATGCCGAGCGGCAATTGCAATGTACTGATTGTCACTTCTCCCTCAACAATCCGACCTACTCCTTGCGGGAAAACGCGCCGGAGCACCTCCTCTTCGACCCGCGCCGCCTGGACATCGGCGATTATCTCCAACGCCCCAACCACAATTTTGCTCGTGGAGAGAGCGCCCAACACAACATCGCCGCAGAACTAAAAGGCTCTATGCGCCGCTGTGAATCCTGTCACGCTGCCGAACCGGGACACGCCGACTGGCTGCCTTATCTAGACCGCCACATGGCTGTTCTTTCCTGCGAATCTTGCCACATCCCACAGATGTACGCGCCCGCTATCGAGCAATACGATTGGACCGTGCTGACCGCAGACGGCAAACCGCACATCCACTACCGTGGCATTGAGGGACACAGCGAGACAGACGATACCGTCACCCAGCTGGTCACGGGATACAGTCCCATTTTGCTCAAACGCCAAAACGTGGATGGAGAAACGCCTCTGGCCCCTTACAACATCATCACCACCTGGTACTGGGTGTACGACGATGCCAACGGCAACAAGCGTCCCGTGCGGGAAATTGACTTGAAAGCCGTATGGCTCGATGGGGATGGATACGCAGCGGACATCCTGGCTGTTTTCGACGCCAATGGCGATAGAGACCTCAACCACGACGAGTTAATCATCAACACCGAGGAAAAGCGCAGCCTGATTGCCTCCCGGTTGAGCGCCTTGGGCCTGAACAACCCCCGCATCGAAGGGCAATTGCAACCTTACAGCATCAATCACGACGTTACCCGCGGAGATTGGGCCACCAAAGATTGCACCACCTGCCACACAGCGGATTCACGGGTTACGCAGGCTTTGGAAATCGCTCCCTACATACCAATTGGAGCCACAGCAGAATTTGCCGAGAGCAACGTGCAATACAAAGGGCGCTTTTACACTGACGAGAACGGCGCCATGTATTTCCAACCCGACCCGCTGGAAGAGGGTATCTACATCTTCGGCAGTAGCAAAGTCAACCCCGTAGATTGGTTTGGCATGCTGGCTTTCATCGGCACGCTGATTGGGGTAACTGTCCATGCCACTATCCGGTATCTCAGCATCCAGAAACGCGACAAACAGCAACATACCATCAGGCGAGTGTACATGTACACTGCATACGAACGTCTGTGGCACTGGCTCCAGGTGCTGGTCATCGTTTTCTTGCTCTTCACCGGATTGATAATCCACCGGCCTACTGCCTTCCCCATGTTTAATTACAGCACCACCGTTACCACGCACAACATTCTGGCTGCTGTGATGATTATCAACGCCGCGCTCTCACTCTTCTATCATCTCGCCATCGGAGAAATCACACAGTATATCCCCCGTCCTCGCGGCTTCATTGACCAGGCCATCGTGCAGGCCAAATACTACCTGCGAGGCATCTTCCGCGGCGACCCACATCCCTTCGAGAAAACGCCAAAACGCAAGTTCAATCCTTTACAGCAAATCACCTACTTCGGTTTACTCAACGTGCTGCTCCCTTTGCAGGTTATCACCGGCGCAATGGTATGGGGTGCGCAGAAGTGGCCGGAAGTGGCTAATTCGCTGGGTGGGCTGCCTTTACTAGCCCCCATCCACTCCCTGATTGCCTGGCTGCTCGGTTCTTTCATTGTGGCCCACGTTTACCTGACCACTACCGGCCCCACCATTCTCTCCAGCATCGAAGGCATGATTACCGGCTGGGAAGAACTGGAGGTTTCGGAAATCAACGGTAACTTGCACGGTGAAGAAACATAGCGCATTCCCACGGAGGCGCGTTTCCCTACGCGCCGCCACTTCCCTACGGAGGCAGAAATGACCACCGCATCTCAACCCGAGAAAACAACTTTTCTCAAAAAACTGTTCAACCGTCCGGAACAGGAATACGCCGACCCCTATCTGGGCGGCATCCTGCTTGGGCTGGTGCTGTTCGCATCGCTATTCATAACCGGCAGCGGCCTGGGCGCATCCGGCGGGTACAGCCGCTACGTGGCTTTCATTGAAGACATCATTGCTCCCGGCCACATCGACCAGGTACCCTACCTGATTCACATCGCCGGCGGAGAACTCAACCCTCTGGATAACTGGATTGTGATGGTTACCACCGGCGTGCTGTTGGGAGGCTTCGTTTCCGGCTTGTTGCATGGACGCGCCAGGATAGAACTCATCAAAGGGCCGAGAATCTCCAACACTACCCGGCTGGTTATGGCCTTCATCGGCGGCACTATCTTCACATTTGGTGCCCGCATGGCCCGCGGTTGCACTTCGGGGCAGGCGCTATCCGGAGGGGCCGTTCTATCCGCCGGAAGTTGGGCTATAGCCTTCGCTATCTTCGGCTCGGCTTACGCGCTGGCCTACTTTGTCCGCAAACTGTGGCTCTAGCCCACGGAGGGTATCCCGATGACTCCTTTTCCTCTTGACCTTGCTGCTCTGTTTGGGAAAGCCGGCATGTACCTGGTTTTCCTGCTTATCGGTTTCTTCTTCGGCTATACGCTGGAAATCTCCGGCTTCAATAAGTCCACCCTGCTGGCCGGGCAATTCTACTTTCGGGATTCTCGCGTCATCAAGGTAATGTTCACAGCCATCATCACCGCCATGGTGTTGATTTTCCTGGCGACCGGCCTCGGCTTGCTAGATTACAACCTGATTTGGGTTCCCCCTACATATTTGTGGCCCGGTATCGTTGGCGGTCTAATTATGGGCGTAGGCTTCATCCTGGGTGGTTTTTGTCCAGGTACATCCCTTGTCTCCGCAGCCACGTTCAAATTGGATGGTATCGCGTTCGTAGCCGGAGGTCTCGTCGGCGTCTTCCTGTTCAGCGAGACCGAAAAATTTTACGACGCTTTCTTCAACGGCAGTTACTACGGACGCCTCACCTTGATGGATGTTCTCCACATCTCTACGGGGCAGGCCGTACTCCTGGTGCTCATCGTAGCATTGGGGCTTTTCTGGGTGGCCGAAAAACTGGAACAACTGTACGGTGGCAAAGCTCCCTCGACGGGCTCCAAACCGCGCTACGCTGCCTGGTTTGGCACACTGGCTTTGGGTCTCGTGATTTTGACCATCGGACAGCCCACCAACGCCGACAAGTGGAACCGCATAGCATCAGAGAAGGAAGCCCTGTTAAAAGAGCGCTCCGTTCAGATTTCCCCGGCTGAATTATTGACATCCATTGCCGACGACCAGTTGCGTGTCATCATGCTGGATGTGCGCTCTGAGCGCGATTACAACCTGTTCCACATCCACGGGGCCCGCCGTGTAGACATGAACAACATGCTGGCAATCGCCGAAGAACTGCTCATTGACCCCAAGATTGGCGAGACTGTCACCGTCCTGATGAGCAACGATGAGGTTGCTGCCACGGAAGCCTGGAAAGTGCTTGTGGCCGAAGAAGTGCCCAACGTGTACATTCTGGAAGGCGGCATCAACGAATGGCTCTCCATTTTCGCGATGGACGACCCCAACATCACGCCCAAAGATGGACCGGTCGGCGAAGACGAACTCCGCTATAACTTCTCCGTCGCCCTGGGCGACAAGTGGGAGGCCGCCGACCCCTTCATCCATGAGTGGGAACTGGAATTCGAGCCTAAAATCAAACTGGAGAAGAAGCGCGGCCCCACCGCAGGCGGCTGTGGATAATCCCCAGCAGTCCTCCACCAACGCGAGGAGCCACATGATGCCTAACCCTGTTCTTCGAGAAGAAATCAACCAGTTGCATGCTCACATCTGCAGCGGGCTGGCCGACCCCATCCGTATCGTTATTCTTTACACCCTGGCCCAGCAAAGTCATACCGTCAATGAACTCGTGGACGCCCTGGGAGTACCCCAGCCGACAGTCTCCCGTCACCTGCGCCACCTGCGTGACAGGGGGCTGGTCGAGGCAAGCCGCGAAGGACAGTACGTACGCTATACGCTAAAAGACTCTCGCGTTATCGAGGCCCTGGATATCCTGCGCGCCGTGATGCACGATTACCTGCAAGAGCGTGTCAGCCTGATTGGCAATCACGGCGAGACAAAAACCTGACCCGGTTCCCTGCACACAGCCATCGCAGGTCTGTCGAGGCCAGCGGAGGACTTCCTCGAGGAAGTGGATGGCATCGTCACCGCCGGGGAGTTCATCATAAAAACAAAGCACGATTTTCTGACGCGAAACAGGCAGGCCAGGTGGCCTGTCTGTTTCGCATTTAGCGCCGATAGGTTCCCATCCACTGCGCTTGCGCCAGGATGTGTCCCTGCATGGCCTTTTCCACCGCCCGCCGCGAAGCGCCCCGTGGCAGGCCCAGAGAGGGCACATCCACAGCGTAAAGGGTGAAGAAATAGCGGTGCGGACTGCCCTTGGGAGGACACGGCCCCCCATAGGCAGTGCGGCGGAAATCGTTGATGCCCGCCACCCCCAGGGATTCAGGATTCCCTTCGGGGAGGGTGCGGGTATCCCCCAGAAGGTCGTACAACACCCAATGCACCCACGTCCCGCCGGGGGCGTCGGGGTCGTCGACAATCAGCACGAAGGCGCGCGTCCCTTCGGGGGGCGCACCCCACTCCAAAGGGGGAGAGACATCTGCTCCCTCACAAGTATATCGCTTTGGGATAGATTCCCCATTCTCAAACGCGGAACTGCGCAAATACATCGCGACCTCCTTTTCGGGCACATCCGTCACCACGCGCCCTGTCCCCGCTACAGGACGGCAAGCCGCCAATCCCGCCGCCAGGAGCAGGAAGACAATCCGGCACATCATCGCTCACACTCCGACCAGCACCGCCCGCGCCGGCGCGCCATCCGTGCCCAAGAGTTTCAGGGGGAGGCAGTACAACGTGTAGCGCCCCTCCGAAACGGCAGAGAGATTCAGCCCCTCGATGACAACGATGCCCGCCCCCAGCAAAATCCGGTGGGTGGGAACCGTATCGTGGAAAGGTGCCACGGAGAGATAATCCACCCCCACAACTTTGACGCCGCGCCCCACCAGGTATTCGGCGGCATCGGCGCTGAGAGCCACGTAGTCTTCCCGGAAGGTGGTGTGTCCGGCAGCCCACCACGCCGAATTGCGGGTTTTGAAAAGCAGGCGGCGGGTGCGGGGAGGGATTTCAGCCTCTCGCAGCACGTCCCCGGTAATCACATCCACATCGGGGAGGTTCAACACGAAGACGCGCCCCATGAGAAGGCGCAGGTCTATTTCGTGTACCGCCCTGCCGTCGGCAAGAAAATGGAGCGGGGCATCGATATGCGTGCCGACGTGAACGCACATTGACATGTGGGTCACGTTAGCATCGTCGCCTTTCGCAATCTGACTCAGGGGGGTAAACTCAATGGGGGGGTCGCCAGGCCAGACGGGCAAGGCGGGGGAGACGGTGAGCGAGATGTCGTACGTGTGCATGGGTTTCTCCTTTGGCAAGCGAGGGAAAGAGCAAAGCAGGTTCCCTATGAGTATAGCCAAAAGTAAGAAACAATGCAAATCCTTCTCCCGTTCTAAAAACCTCTTGCTTTCGGGCGTTCGGCTGCGACCCCTCTGCGCCGCCCCAGGGTGTACCACACAAAGCGCCCCCAACGGACATCCCGCAGGTATTTCAGGTTGGGGACCGAGAAGCGCTGCGGCATGAGGTCAAACTGCTGGGAGAGAGTGCCCAGGGGGCAGGTACGATTGACAGCAAAGTAATCCAGCCAGTAAGCCGAAACCGGCAGGCGCGGAAAAAGATTCTCCAGGAAGGCCGTCAGAAGGCGCAGGTAAGGGAGCGAAACGCTCACGAGAGGCCGCCGCCTGCCGAGAGCATCCATAACGATGGAAACCGCCTGCCGCAGGGAAACGTACTCCCCGCCCCCCACCTCGTAAGTCCGGTTGCGGGTGTGTTCATCCTCCAGCGACCAGGCCAGGAGAGTGGCAAGGTCTTCCACGGCAAGGGGCTGGATGAGCATCTCCCCATCATTGGGCAGCAAAAAAGCAAAGGGGTTGGCGTACAGCAGCCAGGCCAGCCCCGTGGTAAAGGCATCCCCCGGCCCAAACAGGATAGAGGAGCGGACGATGGTGAAATCCAGCCCGCTGCGGCGGATGTGTTCCTCAGCGATACCTTTGACCTTGAACACAGGAAAAGCGGAAGCCCGGTCTGCCCCCAGATGGCTGAGATAAAAAATGCGGCGCACGCCCGCCTGTTGGGAGGCTTCTACTACGGCGCGCGTGCCTTCGATGTCGGTGCGTGCCAGGTCGGCGTAGACGCCGCTCCACTCGGCACCCGCCAGGTGGAAGACGGTATCCACGCCCTTGAGGGCAGCCAGCAGCCCGCGGCGGTCATCCAGGGTGGTAACGGCGGCGTGGAAGGGCACCCCGCGCGGCAAATTGGGACTCTGGGACGAGGGGCGCACCAGGACGCGCACGGCGTAGCCGGCATCGGTCAACCGCCGCACAAGCGCCTGCCCGACAAAACCCGTACCTCCGGTTACCAGTATCATCGCAAAAAGCAGGGGGAGTTCTGCAAGCAGAACTCCCCGCACGCGCCTCTCAGTCCAGATTTTTCCCGTACACGAACAGGTCCAGGCGTTCCCAGCCGCGGCGCTCGTAAAAGCGGATGGCCTCGTCGTTATCCGTAGTGACCAGGAGGTAGTAGCGAATGCAGCCCTTGGCGCGCAGGCGCTCTTCCAGGGCGATCATCAGGGCTTCGCCGATGCCGCACCCCCGCAGGGAGGCATCCACGGCCAGGTGGTACATCATCCCGCGGCGGCCATCGAAGCCCCCCAACACCGCGCCGACGATACGACCACCCAACTCCGCCACGATGAACAGGTCGGGGTCGCGGCGGAGTTTCTTTTCGATTTCTTCCGGCTCGTCGGAGCGGCGGAGGTGAATACCCGGCCCGGCGTGCGCCCACAGGTCGTAAACAGCCTGGTAATCTTCCGGGTAACGGAACTGCCGCAGGGTAAGCGCCTCGCCGTTACTCTTCATCCTGCTCCTGATTCTTGCCGAGAAGGGCCGCCCAGGGGCCGTGCAGCCCGTCGTTGGTGACGCCAAAGAAGTAGCGGTATCCCTGCGGGGTACGCTGGATGAAGTCGTAGCGTTCGTTCTTGCCCTGGCGGTAACGCCGCAGCAGGCCGTACTCGCCTTGCCATTGCACCACGGCTACGTCAAGGTTCTTGATGACCTTGTCGTATTCCTTGATGGCGTAGTGCCACAGGCGGCGGGCGGAACGCTCGGTGACGTTGTTGACCGTGTTGCCGTTGCGCAGGTCCCGCAAAACGTAGTACCGCGTGCCTTTGCGCTGGGCAGCGCTGACCACCTCAACGCC
>JANTFR010000040.1 GCA_024763355.1 Anaerolineales bacterium | reverse complement strand
AGCCAGCATGGCGCGTTCCCTCCGGGGTGTGCACGGCGCGCAAATAGACATCCTCCAGCGTGCCGCCTGTCTCCTGTAAACTGAGCACGGGCATTTTGTGAGAGAGAAGTTGCCACAACAAGACGGGATTGTCTTTCCGGGGCTGCGAAGTGCGGTAACGCAGCCAGGTATCGCCGCGGGCGGTTATCTCCACGGAGGCGGGCAGGGTTGGCAAGTACCCGTTGAGCGGTTTGCCCAGGCGCAGTTCAAATTCCGGCGGGCCGAGCAGTTGCGCTTTGAGCGTTCGCGCCGCTCCCAGGGCGATGATTTCTCCCCGGCGGATGATGGCAATCTGGTCGGCCAGTTCCTCGGCCTCCGCAAGGTTGTGGGTGCAGATGATGATGCTGCGTTCCTGAGAGCGCAACTGGTGGATGGCATCGCGCACCAGGCGGGCGCTCTCCGGGTCCATGGCGGAGGTGGGTTCGTCCAGCAGGAGGACGGGCGGTTCGTGCAGCAGGGTGCGCGCCAGGGCCAGTTTTTGCCGCATCCCTTTGGAGAATTCGGCGATGCGTTTGTGGGCTACTTTTTCCAGCCCGAATTGTTCCAGCAAGGTTGCAATGCGCCGGCGGCGGAAAGCGGGGTCCAGGTTGTAGAGTTCACCGTAAAAATCCAGGTATTCATCGGCAGGCATGCGCCCGTACAGGCCGTGTTGTTCGGTGAGCACCCCCACGCGGGCGCGCACGGCATCGGGCTGGGCGATGACATCGTGCCCCGCGACTCTGGCCCAGCCGCGCGTCGGGCGCAGGATGGCGGTCAACATGCGGATAGTGGTGGTCTTGCCAGCCCCATTGGGGCCGAGCAGCGCCAGCACCTCCCCGGCTTTCACGTGCAAGGTGACGCCGTTGACGGCCAGGAAATCGCCAAATGCTTTGCTTAAATCGCGGGTCTCAATCATGGAGAGCAGGCCTTTCAGATACCCCTTTTATAGCATAACCTGAAAGGGTACCTCATTGCAAGTTTGGAATGTATGCTGTACGCCTAATTTTACCCGCATTTTCAACGGAAAAGCCCCCGTTTGGGCGGGGGCATCCTTGTTTTCCTTGTCTGGCATTTGGCCTTTAGCCTGTAGTGTTTCGTGTTCAGCGGTGCCGCCACCACAGGGCAACCGCGGCGCTCACGGCAATCACGGCCATCAAGGTTTGATTGACGTTCAGCCCCGCCACGGGGGAGGGGTCCAGGCGCAGGAATTCGAGGAAGAAGCGTGCCGTGGGATAGGTGACGAGATATGCCAGCAAAACATCGCCGGATTTGAGTTTCTTTGCGTAACGCCGTCCCAGCCAGAGCAGAAACGCCATATTGACGAAGTTGAAGAGCGACTCGTACAGGAAAAGAGGGTGGTAACGAGAGACGTTCTCGAAGCCTGGCAGGCGGTATTGCGGGTCAATGGTGATAGCCCAGGGGAGGTTGGAGGGCGCGCCGTACAATTCCTGGTTGACGAAATTGCCCCAGCGTCCGATAGCCTGTCCCAGAGCCAGGGCCGGAGCGGCAATATCCGCCCATACCGCAAAATCCAGCCCCTTGCGGCGCGTGAAAAGGTACATAGCCAGCGCTCCCCCCAGCACTGCGCCGGGAATACCCAATCCGCCATGCCATACGGCCAGGGCATCCAGCGGATGGGTAAGGTAATATTGGGTGGTGATACCTGCTGCCACCATCGAGGCGGGCGGCGTGAGGATATGCCACAAACGCGCCCCAATGATGCCGCCAATCAGCAGCCAGGTGAGCGCGTCCCACACCGTTTCGGAATCTTGTCCGTGGCGCTCGGCCTCATGGGCGGCCAGAAAGGCAGCGGCCAGCGTGCCGAGCATCAAGATAATGCCGTACAGGTGAATGGTGAGAGGGCCAAGTTGAAAGGTCATTTGAGGGGGAGTTAGGTAGTTGGGTAGTTGGGTAGTGAGGTAGTTACGTAGTTTGTTGTCTGTCGTCTGTGGTCTGTGGTCATTCTACCGTCCACCGTCCACGGTCTGTCGTCCGTGGTCTGTCGTCATTCGTGTCCATTCGTGTCCATTCGTGGACTTATTCGTGTTCATTCGTGGACTTATTCGTGGACCGGAATTGACGGCGTACGTCCACGATGCGCTGCAAAGCAGTGACGTTTGCCAGGATGGCGATTATCCACAGGCCTACGAGGGGGATGTTGAACACCAGGGAGGGAGCCAGCACCAGATAGCGTTCCAGACGGGTGAGGATGCCGATTTTGGTCTCCTTGCCCAGGGATTGCGCCCGCGCCCGGGTGTACGAAACGAGCACCGAGCCGGCGGCGGCCAGATAAGCGGCTACCACGCCAACGCGATTCCCCTGCATGGTGTAGTACAGCAGCAGGCCGCCCAGGATGACCAGTTCCGAGTAGCGGTCGGTGACCGAATCGACGAATGCGCCAAAATCCGTGGGTTCCCCGCGTAAGCGCGCCATTGTGCCGTCCAGAGCGTCAATCGGGCCCATCGCCAGCACAATCAGCCCGCCAATGAACATCTCGCCGCGCAACAAAAAGTAGGCCCCCACCGCGTTGCCGGCCAATCCCAGGACGGTCATCGTGTTTGGGGTCAGCCCCAGCCGGTTAAAAAACGCCCCGATAGGGTCGAGAATACCTTTGAAACGTACCCGCATCATATCGGTAAAAGTCAGGCGGGGCGCTTGTTTATCAGCAATGTGTTCCACAGTACAGTTCCTCCTGCAAAGTTGAAGGTTGGCTTATGCTATCGCGAGGCGGAGCGTATGTCAAATGCAGGATGCGAAATTCATCATCTTGCACTCATTCTTCCTCCTCTTCCTCCAGTAACACCTCGCGGGAACGCCCGCCGCCGCGAGACGGCCCTACTACCCCCATCGTTTCCAATTCGTCCAGCAGGCGGGCGGCGCGGGGATAGCCGATGCGCAGCCGCCGTTGGAGCATGGATGCGTTAGCCTGCCGCGTCTGGCGTACAATTTCGATGGCTTTCTCCACCAGGTCGTCCCGGTCGGCCAGGTAAGCCTCCGCCTCGAGCATCTCCTCCCAGGGGGGCGTGTTTTCCATCCCCTCGGTTTCCGCTTGTTGCTGCCAGTAGGCAATCACGCGTTTGATTTCCTTGTCTGTGACCATCACGCCCTGAGCGCGGATGGGAGCAGGCGCATCGGGCGGCAGAAAGAGTAAATCGCCGCGCCCCAGGAGGGCTTCCGCACCGGGAGTATCCAGAATGACGCGGCTGTCCACCCCTGAAGCGACCGCGAAGGACAACCGCGCCGGGAAGTTGGCCTTGATGAGGCCGGTCACCACGTCCGTGCTGGGACGCTGGGTTGCCACCACCAGATGGATGCCTACGGCGCGCGCCAGTTGGGCCAGGCGCACCAGGGCGTGCTCGGTCTCGTCGGGAGCGGCCATCATCAGGTCGGCCAACTCGTCAATCAGCACCACCAGCCGGAAGAGATGCTCCCCCTTCTTGCGGCGCGCCACCTTGCGGTTGTGCGAATCGAGATGCCGGGAGCGGGAGGCCTCCAGTACCTTGTAGCGCCTGTCCATCTCCGCCACCACCCAGCGCAGCACCCCCAGGATGCGCTCCAGGTCGGTCTCCACCTTGCCGAAGATGTGCGGCAGGCCGTTGAAGCGCAGCAACTCCACCATCTTGGGGTCAATCATCACCATCCGCAGGTCGCGGGGGCTGTTGTTCATCGCCAGACAAACCGTAATTGCCGAAATGCACACCGATTTCCCCGAACCGGTGGTGCCGGCAATCAACAAATGGGGCATCTTCCCCAGGTCGGCCACCAGCGGTGCGCCGGAGACGTCCCGCCCCAGCGCAATCCCCAGCGGCGCGTTCAACTTGTAGAAGGCCTCGCTCTCCAGCAGCGGGCGGAGACGTACCACCTGCATCTGGCTGTTGGGCACTTCGATGCCCACGTAAGGCCGTCCCGGCACGGGGGCCTGGATACGCAGCCGCTCCGCCGAGAGGGCCAGCGCCAGGTCGCGGCGCAGCCCGGCGATTTGCGCCACGCGCACCTTGTAGCGTTCCGCTTCCTTTTCCTCGCTGCCCCCCTTCTCCACGAAGCCCGGCTCCACGGCGAACTGGGTGATGGTCGGCCCCACCTGGAAGCCCACTACCGTGGCGGGGACGCCGAACTCGGCCAGCGTCTTCTCGATGAGGCCGGCGGTCTGGTTGATGTGCCGTTCGTCGGGGCGCTGGGCGCGCTGGCTGTTTAGCAGCGAGAGAGGCGGCAGGTTTTCGGGTCGCTGCAGCGGCGGAGTAGCGGGAGACTCCTCGGCGGCCTCGACACGGAAATTTTTGCGGAATTCGGGCGGCAGGGCAGGGGATTTGCGCTTGCGGCGCGGCATGGCCGACTCCCTTTGAGCGGCCTCCGTTTTTTGGGTGGGGGCAACGCTGATGGGCGAGTCCGTTTCCGCGGCTTCTTCGGGGGCGGCAGCCCTTTCCAGGCGCTTCCGCATCCATCGGGAGAGTTTCGGCCCCCATCCCATCCCGGTGAAGACCCCCAGCACGACGATGAGGACAGCCACCCCCAGGGCGGCGGCATCGGGCAGCAAGGTCTGGAAGACGCGTCCCAGCCCCCAGCCAATTAACCCGCCATCGAGGCCGCTGCCGGCGCGCCCCAGCGAGACGCCGTTCCCCAGGGCGAAGGAGGCCAGCAGCCCGAAGGCGGCGCTCTCCCAGGCCAGCGTCCGCCGCCAGGGGAAGGGGAGCGGTTCCAGGGCGCGGCGCAGGAACCACAGACCGCTCCAAAGCAAGGCGGGCGGGAGCAGCCAGGCGCCCCAGCCCAGCCAGCGGTACAGGAAATCGCCCCACAGCAGCAATCCCGCCCCGGAGACGGAGGGCATCAGCGCCAGGACGGTGAGCAGCGCGGCGGCGAGCGCCGAAAGCCCGGCGAAATCCCAGGCAAAGCGCTGCAAGCGCAGGGCGAAACGCAGGAATGGGGAGACCGATTCGTCGGGTTGGTTCATGGGGTTATTGGTGCATTAGTGCATCGGTTCATCGGTTCATCGGTTCATCGGTTCATTGGTTCATTGGTTTATCGGTGCATCGGTTCATCAGTTCGTTGCTTCCTGTCCTCGCAACTTCCTAACCCGCAACTCCCGCCACTTCGATGACATCCTCCCCCACCGGGATAGACGCGATGGCGCGCAGGTAGAATTCGCGGCGGGAGAGTCCCGAGCGGTCTCGCAGGGCGTAGAGTTCCTCCCGCGGCATGTCGGGGTCGAAGGGCCAGTGGGCCGCCTGGGCGCGCACGATGCCGCTCAAGCCGTCCAGGGCGTCCAAAACGCGTTGGCGGTGGGATTGCAAGAAGGCCTCCGGCAGTTCTGCGCGGGAGAACCAGCGCGCTTCGAGGACTTCATCGGCCTGCAGGCGCATCGTTCCGCCGGTGATTTCGGCAGCGAAAAGGGCGACGTACACGCCCGCTCCGTACCAGCCGGGGCGGGCGTACAGCCCCACGAGACGAGTGAGGCGCACGTCCAACCCTACTTCCTCGCGGGTTTCGCGCAAGGCGGCCTGCCCGAAAGATTCGCCGGGGTCCATCCCGCCGCCGGGCAGGCACCAGATTTCGAAATCTTCGCGCAGGGTGAGCAAAATACGGTCGTTTTGGATGATGGCGATGTTGACGCCGAAGGGTTGGGGAGGTAGTCGGGTAGTCATTTGGGGAGGTAGTCGGGTAGTCACTTGGTCGGATAGTCGGGTAGTCGCTTGGTCGGGTAGTCGGGTAGTCGCTTGGTCGGGTAGTCGGGTAGTCGTCTGGTGGGGGGGCTACGGTCTGTCGTCCGTCGTCCGTGGTTTATCGTCTGCCGTCCGTCGTCCACACTCTCCTACATCTCCGCCAGGGCGTCCTCCACAGGAAGGGGCGGCTGGGGGCGGGAGGCAATCACGATGCCCGTCAGGACGAGCGCCCCGCCCAGGAGCATCAGCGCGCCGGGGGTCTCTTGCAGGAAGAAATAAGCCAGCACTGCCGAGCCGACCGGCTCTCCCAGCAGGGTGATGGAGACGTAGGCCGCCGGCAGGTAGCGCAGCGCCCAGTTGAAAGTGGAGTGTCCCATCAATTGGGGGACGAGCGCCAGGGCCGCAAACCACAGGTAAGCCCGCGGGGAGTAGCCGGTAAAGGGCAGATGCCGCCCCGCCGCCCAGGCAATCAAGACCACCGCCGCCGTGCCGTACACGCCCAAGATGTAACTCCACAGGGAAAGTTTTTCGCGCACCTGCCGCCCAATCAGCAGGTAACCGGCGGCCATCCAGGCGCCCATCAGGGCCAGAAAATCACCCCACGCCGCGCTGCCCTGCACGAATTTTCCCAGCGGCGGACAGACCAGACCGCCGTGCCACCCGCAGGCGTCGTTCAGCCCGACCAGCACGCTGCCTGTCAGCGTCAGGGACATCCCGATTACCAGGGGGCGCGTCAGACGCTCTTTCAGCAGGACGGGGGAGAGAATCCCGACCCATAGGGGCGTGGTACTGACCAGCACCACCGAACTGGCAACCGTGGTGTACTCCAGCGAAGTAATCCAGGTGGCGAAATGCACCGCCAGGAACACGCCGGAGAGCATCACCAGCAGTCTGTCCCGACGGCTCAGGCGGCGAAAGTCCCCTCCGTGCCGCCGCAGGACGGGCAGGGAAAGGGCCAGCGAGGCCAATCCCAGCCGATAGGCGGCAATCACCAGCGAGGGGGCTTCCTGCTGGGCGTAGCGGATGAACAGGGATGCAGTCGAGACCGCCAGGATGCCGAAAAGCAACCCCAGGGCGGGGGGGATACGGGGGGAGGCTGTCATGGGGGAGTTTTGAGACCTCACAGGTCTCTCAGACCTGTGAGGTCTTGCAATACCGGGCGGGCAAATTTGGAATTGCTGGTGCGGTTCAGTGTACCACAATTGGGGGCGCGCAAGATGGTATAATTCTCCCCTGAATCTTGCCTGCGGCGAGCGTCCTGTCCACGCGGCAGATGACAGGCGCGGGCAAAACCCGCAAAAATCGGCTGCCCTTGGGCAGCGCGATGGACGCGAATACGGAAAACGAGGAGTACAGGATTGGCATTTAACCCTATCAGTTGGCTTTTGGGATTGTTCTCGCTGGATATCGGTATTGACCTGGGCACGGCGAACACGCTGGTGCACGTGCGCGGCAAGGGTATCGTTCTCAACGAACCTTCGTGGGTCGCTATTGAAAAACGCACCCGCGTCCCCAAGGCGGTCGGGCTGGAGGCTAAAGAAATGGTCGGACGCACCCCCGCCAACATCATCGCCGTGCGTCCCCTGCGGGATGGCGTGATTGCCGAATTCGAGATTACCGAAGCCATGCTGGAGTACTTCATCGGCAAGGTACATCAGCAGAGCATCGTGCCTTTCCCCATGCCGCGGGTTGTGGTTGGCATCCCCTCCGGCGTTACGGAAGTGGAAAAGCGCGCTGTATACGATGCCGCGCTGGCCGCCGGGGCGCGGGAAGTCTACATGATTGAAGAACCCGTGGCCGCCGCCTTAGGGGCGGGCCTGCCGATTGGCGAGACCCGCGGCAGCATGGTCGTGGACATCGGCGGCGGCACTACCGAGGTAGCCGTCCTCTCCATGGGCGGCGTGGTAGTAGCCCGTTCCCTGCGGGTGGCGGGCGACGAACTGGATGAGGACATCATTCAGTACATGCGTAACAAGTACAACCTGCTCATCGGGCAGCGGATGGCCGAGCGCGCCAAAATGGAAATTGGCTCCGCCTACCATCTGCCGCAAGAAAAGACGATGACCCTGCGCGGGCGCAACCTGGTGACCGGCTTGCCCGATGCCGTCGAAGTCTCATCCGTCGAAATCCGCGAAGCGATGTCCAACTCGGTGCAGACCATCGTGGCGACCATCAAAGACACCCTGGACGAAGTCCCCCCCGAAATCGTAGCCGACTTGATGGAAGTAGGCGTATGCTTGGCCGGGGGAGGGGCGCAACTGCAAGGGCTGGACCGTCGTCTGAGCGACGAACTGCGCGTCCGCGCCTGGGTGGCGGAAGACCCGCTCTCCTGTGTGGCGCGCGGCGCAGGCATGATTCTGGAAGATTTCGACAATTTGCAGGATTTACTGGTCGGCCTGGAGCGTGGCAGCACCCGCCATCGCTAAGGTATGAATAGAAAACCTCCCCGCCGGCTGCGCCAGGCGGTTCCGGTGCTCATCGTGGCCGGAATCCTGGTGCTGGCTTTGAGCGGATACCTGACCCCTTTGTTGCAGACCCCTTTGCGTCCCCTGGTTGGCGCGCAAACCTGGGTGGCAGAACGTTATCATGCTCTGGTGCAGTTTTTTACTGTCCCGCGGGACGTGGCTGCCTTGCAGCAGCGCAACCAGCAATTGGAGGCCGAAGTCTCCCGCCTGCAAACGGAAATCATCGAATTGCAGCAGCAAATCTCGGAGACGGAGATACTGGCAGCCCTGCTGGATTTTGCCCGCGCCAACCCTTCCAACCGTTACAAGGCTGCCGAAGTCATTGGACGCGACCCCAGCCCTTTTTTGCACTATGTTATCATCAACCGCGGTTCGGCGGACGGCCTGCGCCGCGGGATGCCCGTGGTCACCGACCAGGGCCTTGTAGGACGTATCGCCGCGGTGACCGCTTCGGCGGCGCGCGTTCAACTGGTCACTGACCCCAACATGCGTATCAACGTGCGCGTTGAACCGGCGGGGACGGACGGCCTGTTGGCCGGTTCGCTGACGGGAGACCTGACCCTGGAGCAGGTTCCCCTGGATGCCAACTTGCAGCCCGGTGACGTGGTCCTGACCTCGGGACTGGGCGGCGATTACGTCCCCAACCTGCTTGTCGGACAGGTGACCGGCGTGCGGAAACTGGAATTTGAACTCTTCCAGAGCGCCTCCGTGCAGCCCGTGGTGGATTTCCACCGCCTGCAAATCGTCCTGGTGATTACCAACTTCCGGCCCGCGGATTACGCGCCCCTGCTTCCCACCCCCTTGCCTCCACAGTGATGGCCGAACTCCTTGCTTTGCTCGTTTTGGGTTTCCTGGTTATCGTCCAATCGGCGCTTGTGCGCCAGGTGACGCTCTTGCAGGGCAGCGCCGATGTGGTCATGTTGATGGTGGCTGCCTGGGCCTTGCAGCGCAGCGTGCGCCGGTCGTGGGTCTGGGTGGTCGTTGCGGCCTTGATGGTGGGGTATCTCTCCGCCGTGCCCTGGGCGGTGTGGCTTTTGGGATACAGCGGCGTGGGTGCATTGGCCGCCTTCCTGCGCCGCAAAGGATGGGAAGCGCCCATCCTGGGGCTGTTCCTGGTTACGGTAGCGGGAACTCTCCTGGTGCAGGGCCTCACCTGGAGCGCCTTGCGGCTGGTCGGAACCCCCATCCCGCTGTGGACGGCTTTTCGGCGGGTGATGCTCCCCAGCATCCTGCTCAACCTGCTGCTGGTCATTCCCATCTACGCCCTGGCGAGCGACCTGGCCGCCTGGGTCTTCCCCGAACCGCTGGAGTTGTAGGTATCAGGCGTCAGACGCCGGTACTCTACCGTCCACGGCCTACCGTCCACCGTCTACTGCATTCCCTCATGTCTCTTCCTGAGCGCAATCCTAACCTGGAAAACACGATAGCCCCGTGGCGCATTTTCGCCATCGGCGGATTCGTCCTGTTGGTGTTTGGGTTGTACACTTTCCGGCTCTTCACCATCCAGGTCGTGCGCGGCCCGGAATTCGTCGCCCGCGCCGCCGAAAACCGCACCCAGGAAATCAACATCCAGGCGCCCCGCGGCATCATCACTGACCGCAACGGAGCCATTCTGGCGCGCAATGTGGCTTCTTACAACGTGGTCATTACCCCCGCGAATTTGCCCGACGATGAAGCCGATATTCAGCGCGTCTTTCGGGAACTCTCCGCCCTGATTGGGGTTCCCGTTAACCTGAATGAAATCTCCCCCGAAAACCCCTACGTGCCCTGCCGCTCCGAACACGGCATTGCCCAGATTGTCTTCTACGGCGAGACTTCCCAGCCCTACGCTCCGGTGAAGGTCAAGTGCGATGTGGACGAGACCACCGCCCGCATCGTGATGGAAAAATCCGTGGACTGGCCGGGAGTGAGCATCCAGATTGAGCCAATCCGCGAATATCCCACCGGCGGCCTGACAGCCGACGTCGTCGGTTACCTGGGGCCGGTTCCGGCGGAGTTGCTGAATTACGACCTCTACCAGCAGCAGCGTCTGGTTGCCAACCGCGACAAAGTGGGCTACGCCGGTGTGGAACTTTCCTTGCAGGATATTCTGGGCGGTACCAACGGTCTGCGCGTCGTAGAGCGCGACGTGGCCGGACAAATCCTGCGGGATGTGCAGCCGCCTATCGCTCCGCAGCCGGGGAACAACGTGCGCCTGACGATTGACGTGCGCTTGCAGGAAATCGCCCGTACCGTCTTGCTGGATGAAATCGCCGACATCAACCGCCGTTATCCCTATGGAGACCGCACCACCAGCGGAGTGGTAATCGCCATCAGCCCAAAAACGGGCGAAATCCTGGCGATGGTCTCGTATCCTTCCTACGAGAACAACCGCATGGCGCGCTTCATCCCGGCTTACTACCTGGAACAATTGCAGCGTGACGGGCGCGAGCCGCTTCTCAACCATGCCATCCAGGCGGAACGCCCTCCGGGGTCGGTTTTCAAACTGGTCACCGCGGTGGGAGCGCTCAACGAGGGCGTCGTCACTCCCGACCAGTGGGTGAAAACCCCCGGTGTCATTTATCTGGAACAAAAGTATTATGCGAACGACCCCGGTAAGGTGCAAAAATTTGTAGACTGGATTTATGATGACGGCGCTCACCCCGAAGGTTTCGGGCAACTCCAAATCCGGGGCTGCATCCAGAATTCCAGCAACGTGTGTTTCTACAAACTGGCGGGCGGCTACAAGGACGAGATTCCCGAAGGGCTGAACATCTGCCGCCTGAAGACCTACGCTGAAGCCTTGGGGTATAACAATTACTCGGGCATTGAGTTGCCGGGTGAGGAGGACGGGCTGATTCCCTCCCCCACCTGGAAGCGCATCACCCAGGGCGAAAACTGGGCGACCGGCGACACCTACATCGCCGGGGTAGGGCAGGGATATGTGCTGGTGACTCCCTTGCAGGTGCTTATGTCGGCGGCTACGATTGCCAACAACGGCGTTCTCATGCAGCCCACCATCGTGCATGAGGTAGTGGACGGCGAAGGCAATGTGGTCACGCCTTTCACCCCGAAACGAAAATGGGACATCACCCATGACAATCTCATCAAGGTCTATGCGCCGCGAGCCAGCGTGAGCAACAGTTGCCAGGAAACCGGCGAGACCAAAAATGTTGACCCCGCCGTTATCAAGGTGGTGCAGGAAGGGATGCGTCTGGCGGTCACGAGCGGTACGTTGAAGGAGACTTTCGAGGGCTTCGATATCGCCGCAGCGGGAAAGACCGGCACGGCGGAGTATTGTGACAACATCGCCCAGTCGAAAGGGCTGTGCAAACCGGGCAACTGGCCTACCCACGGTTGGACGGTGGCTTATGCTCCTTACGACGATCCGGAGATTGCCGTGGTAGCCTTTCTCTACAACGCCGGTGAGGGCGCCAAAGTGGCCGGGCCGGTGGTGCGTAAAGTCATCGAAAATTATTTCTGGCTCAAGAGTGTAGATGCTGGTTACGAGACGCCTTGAGCGCCATCCATGCTACAATATCCCTGCCGAATCCGGGCAAACGAGACAACCACCTGTAAACTTGTCCACTTTCGCACTTGTTCACTTTCACACTTGCCCATTTCCGCACTATCACATTTTGGCATGAGCATCCAGGTTGAAATCAAAGGCATTCGAGAAGGGTTGCTGGTCACGCTGGGCGATGGCTCCTGGGATGAACGGGAGGCGGCCTTGCTGAGCCATCTGGACGAGAAGGGGGCGTTCCTGCGCGGGGCTCGGATTGCGCTCTCGGTTGGGGCGCAGCCGCTAAAAGCCGTCCAACTGGGCCGCCTGCGGGATGCCATCTCGGAGCGCGGTCTGACCCTGTGGGCGGTGCTGAGCGACTCGCCCAAAACCCAAGAGACGGCGCAAAACCTGGGGCTGGCAACCCGCATCTCCAAACCGCGGGCCGGGCGCAGCATCAAATCGCTGGAGACCCGCTTTCAAGGCGGTGAGGAGACCATCCTGGTGCAGCGCACCCTGCGTTCCGGCTACCGCCTGGAAAACGAGGGCAACGTGGTCGTCATCGGAGATGTCAATCCGGGTGCGGAAATCATCGCCGGCGGTCACGTCATCGTCTGGGGACGCCTGCGGGGGATGGTGCATGCCGGGGCGCAGGGCAAGGAGGATGCCGTGGTGTGCGCCCTGGATTTATCTCCCACCCAGTTGCGGATTGCCGATAAAATCTCCCTGACCCCGAAACGGCGGGGCAAACCTAAACCCGAAATGGCGCGCCTTGTGGACGGCGCAGTGGTGGCCGAGAGTTGGAGCCCGAAAAAAATAACAGGAATGGATACTGTATGAGCGCGACTGTTGTAACGATTACTTCCGGCAAGGGCGGGGTCGGCAAGACCACGGCGACGGCCAATGTGGCCGCTGCCCTGGCTGCCGAGGGGCACAAGGTGGTCTGCATCGATGCCGACATCGGCTTGCGTAACCTGGATGTCATCCTGGGGCTTGAGAATCGCATCGTCTACGACCTGGTGGATGTCATCGAAGGGCGCTGCCGCTTGCGGCAGGCTATGATACGCGACAAACGCCTGCCGACGCTGCATCTCATCCCTGCCGCGCAGACCCGCGATAAAAGCGCCGTTTCCCCCAGCGATATGGTGCGCCTGTGCAATGAATTGCGCCATGAAGCGGACTGGATTTTGCTGGATTCTCCCGCCGGTATCGAGCGCGGCTTCCGTAACGCCATCGCTCCTGCCGACATCGTACTGGTGATTACCAATCCCGAAATTTCTGCCGTGCGGGATGCCGACCGTATCATCGGCCTGATTGAAGCCGAGGAAAAAGGCCCTGCCCGTCTGGTTGTCAATCGTCTGAAGCCCGAAATGGTGCGCCGCGGCGATATGCTTGCCATCGAAGACGTGGTCGAACTGCTGGCGGTTGACCTGATTGGCGTGGTTCCCGATGACGAGCAGGTAGTGGTGAGCGCCAACCGTGGCCTCCCCATCGTGCTGGATGGCAAAAGTCGCGCCGGACAGGCCTTCCGCAACATTGCCCGCCGCTTGCAAGGGGAGACGGTTCCTTTCCTCGACCTGGAGAGCGGCGCCGGA
Organism: Anaerolineales bacterium; assembly: GCA_024763355.1. GTDB lineage: Bacteria > Chloroflexota > Anaerolineae > Anaerolineales > DRKV01 > DRKV01. Next base: position 4,825 of record JANTFR010000040.1, on the reverse strand, counting down.
TTTTTCGAACGGCTTTCTCGTTTCTTGCGCTCTGGAGGAAATTGACATCATGCCTGATTGGTTGAACCGACTTCTGGGGCGTAAGCCCGATAGTGCCGTCCAGGCCAAAGAACGCTTGCAACTCGTGCTTGTCCACGACCGCACCGACCTCAGCCCGGCCAAACTTGCGGAACTCAAGGACGAGATTATTGAGGCTATCTCCCGCCATATCGAGATTGACCCGCAAGCCGTCCAGATTGAAATCTCGCAAGAGGGGCGCGAGCAGCGCCTGATTGCGGATATTCCCCTGCGCCCCCGCCGCAGGCGCGGCAGGTAGATGACCGACGAAGCCCTCCCTTTGAACCGCATCCTGCCCGGCGATTGCGTGGAAGTTCTCAACACCTTGCCGGAGAATTCTGTAGACTTGATTTTCGCCGACCCTCCTTACAATTTGCAACTCCCGCGGGATTTGTACCGTCCCAATCTGACGAAAGTAGAGGGCGTGCATGAGACCTGGGACCGGTTTGACAGTTTTGCCGAGTACGATGCTTTTACCCGTGCCTGGCTTCAGGCCTGTCGGCGTGTTCTGAAAGACACCGGCACCATTTGGGTGATTGGCTCCTATCACAACATCTTCCGCATCGGGAGCATCATGCAAGACCTGGGATACTGGTTCTTGAACGATGTAATCTGGGTCAAGACCAACCCCATGCCCAATTTCCGGGGCGTGCGCTTCACCAATGCCCACGAGACGCTAATATGGGCGAGCAAGGCCAAAGGTGCAAAATACACCTTCAACTACCACGCCATGAAACAACTCAACGGCGAAAAACAGATGCGGAGTGACTGGCTGCTCCCGATTTGTTCCGGGGCGGAGCGGGTGAAAATCAACGGCAAGAAGGCGCATTCAACCCAGAAGCCGGAATCCCTGCTGTATCGCGTCATTCTCGCCTCCAGTGAGGCGGGAGACATCGTTCTGGACCCCTTCTTTGGGAGCGGAACCACAGGTGTTGTTGCGAAGCGTCTTCATCGCCACTGGATTGGCATCGAAAGAGAGCAGAAGTACATCGAAGTTGCGCGGAAAAGAATATCTGCTGTGAAGCCGGAACCGTTCGACCGGGAAGTATTCAATGTGCGCGATGAACGGCGTTTGGCTCCGCGAGTGTCCTTTAGCCAGTTGTTGGAGGCGGGGTACTTGCAGCCCGGTCAGGTTCTCTACTTCCGTTCCCGGCGCGAGCATGTCGCCCACATCAAACCGGACGGAAAATTGCGGCTGTCCGACGGCTTCGAGGGTTCCATTCATCAGGCGGGCAAGCACCTGATGAATGGCAGCCCCTGCAACGGCTGGCAGCATTGGTATTACGAAGACCCGTCGGGCAGCCTGCGTCCCATAGACGCCCTGCGCGCCCGCTATCGGCAGGAGTGCCTGTCCGAGGATTGACGATAGACCACGGACCGCGGACGACAGACCACGGACGATGGACGGTAGACGGTGGACAGTAGCGCACCCAACCACCTGACCACCCCATTCCCTGACCAGGCAACTACCTGACTACCTGACTACTTGACTACCCGACTAATTCCCCCATGCAACGCATCTCCTGGAAGCACTTCGATTTCTGGCTGTTGAGCGGAGTCATCCTCCTGATTATTTTCGGCGTGGTGATGATTCGCTCGGCGATTGCCGGCAACATCGAATTGCTGGAACTCAACCTCGTACAACGGCAAATCATTTTTGCCATCATCGGGCTGGTAGTGGTCTTCCTGACCACCTGGATTGATTACCACCTGTGGGCCTCCATCAACCGCACCCTCTACCTGGTAGTGGGGGGGGCGCTGGCCGTGCTCTACATCGTGGGAGCGGCCCTGTACGGCTCGGCGCGCTGGTTCGATGTTGGATTCATTCTCATCCAGCCTTCCGAGATTGCCAAAATCGTCATCATCCTGGTGCTTGCGCATTTCTTCACCCGCAACCAGCACCGAATCCACCAGCCGGTCTGGATTGTGCGTAGTTTCCTGCTCACCCTTGGCATCGCCATTTGGATTTTGCTGCAACCCGACTTGAGCACCTCTATCGTGCTTTTTGTGCTCTGGTTTGCGCTCCTGTGGGCTGCGGGACTGCCCGTGCGCTACGTACTCATCACTGCCGGGACGGCGCTGGCCGTGCTGCTCATCTCCGTCCCCCTGGTCTTCAACATCATTATCAACCCTGATTCGCTGGGGGAGGAGGGCCTCATCAAGCCCTATCAGGTGCAGCGGGTTCGCAACTTCCTTTTCACGGAAGAAGATGCCCGCTACGGCGAAGCCTACAACGTGGAACAGGCCCTCACCACGATTGGCTCCGGCGGCCTCTTTGGGCAGGGGTACGGACAGAACCCTCAGGTGCAGAACCGTTTTCTCAAAGTCCGCCAGACCGATTTCATCTATGCCGTCATGGCCGGGGAATTTGGTTTTGTGGGAACTACCCTGGCGATTGCACTTCTGCTGTTCGTCATCTGGCGCTGCCTGCGGGTAGCGCGACAGGCCCGCGATACCTATGGCGCGCTGATTGCCGTCGGCGTAGCCACTTTGCTTGCCTTCCACGCCATGGTCAACGTGGGTATGAACCTGAAACTTCTTCCCGTCACCGGCTTGCCGCTGCCTTTCATCAGTTACGGCGGCAGTTCCCTGCTCTCCATGATGCTGGGCATCGGCCTGGTGGAGAGCGTCGCTATCCGCCGTAAACAGTTGGACTTTGAATGAAGAGACGGAATAGCGGTCAGCGGTAAGCAATCAGCATTCCACACTCTGCGTTAGGAGAATTGCATGACTCTCACCAAACCGGCCCGCGTCCGTTTTGCACCCTCACCCACCGGACGCCTGCACCTCGGAGGGGCGCGCACCGCCCTTTACGATTACCTCATCGCCCGCCAGAGCGGCGGGCAGTTTGTCTTGCGCATCGAAGATACCGACCGCAAACGCTTCCTGCCCGGCGCGGAGCAGGAATTTATGGACGCTTTGCATTGGCTGGGGCTGCAATGGGATGAAGGCCCCGACATTGGCGGCCCCTACGGCCCCTACCGCCAATCGGAACGTAAGGAAATCTACCTGCAATACGCGCAACAACTGGTGGAGAGCGGCCACGCTTACCCTTGCTTCTGTACGCCGGAGCGGCTGGAGAAGTTGCGTAGTGAGCAGCAGGCCCGCAAACAGCAACCCCGCTACGACGGGCATTGCCGGAACATCCCCCCCGAGGAGGCCGCCGCCCGCGTCGCTGCCGGAGAGCCGCATGTCATTCGCTTCAAGATGCCCCGCGATGGCTCCGTCACCTGTCACGACCTCATTCGCGGCGACATCACCTATCGTAACGACCAACTGGACGACTCCATTCTCGTCAAATCCGACGGCTGGGCGCTTTATCACCTGGCGGCGATGGTGGATGACCACCTGATGAAGATTACCCATGTGCTGCGCGGCGCCGAATGGCTGCCCACCTTTCCCCTGCACGTCCACGTTTACCGCGCCTTCGGTTGGGAGCAGCCCGAATGGGTGCATCTCTCCCTTTTCCTCAAACCCAGCGGCAAGGGCAAGATGAGCAAACGCGATGCCGCCGAACTGATGAAAGATGGGCGCTCCGTTTACATCACCGACCTGCGCGGCCTGGGCTATATCCCTGAGGCCGTCAACAACTGGGCGGCTCTGATGGGCTGGTCTTACGATGACCATACCGAGTTCTTCACCCTCGCCGATTTGGTGGAAAAATTCGACATCCGCCGTCTCAATCCCTCTCCGGCGGCCATCAACTTCTCCAAACTGGACCACTTTAACGGCCTGCACATCCGCCATCTGGACCAGGAAGACCTGCTCCGCCGCGTCAAGCCCTTCTTTGAGCAGGCCGGATACCATCCCGATGATGCCACCCTGCGAAAGATGATGCCCATTTTGCAGCCGCGTTTGAAGACTTTGGATGATGCCCCCGTGGTTGCCGGCTTCTTCTTCCGGGAAGAAGTCGAACCGGACCCGCAGCGGCTCGTGCCAAAGAAGGTTACGCCACCCCAGGCGTTGGAGGCCGCGAAACGTCTCTACGAAGTGTTATCCGCCCTCCCGGAGGTTACCTTGGAAAGCGGAGAGCAGCCCGTCCGCGCCCTGGCCGAGGAGATGGGTCTCAAAGCGGGCGCACTCTTTGGTATTTTGCGCGAAGCCGTAACGGGGCAGGCGGTCAGTCCGCCCATCTTCGAGACGATGGAAATCATCGGGAAAGAGACCGTCCTCAAGCGGCTACAACACGCTATCGAGATACTGGAAACCATGCAAAACTGAAAACGGGCGGCCATTTGGCCGCCCGTCCGCTTTTTGGGGGTTATTTCTTTCCCGCTTTCAGTTTCTTTTCCAGTTTTGCCCAGGTATCCCGCAGCGTCACCGTGCGGTTGAAGATGGGATTCTCCGGTGTGCTGTCGGGGTCAACGATGAAGTAACCCTTGCGCTCGAACTGGAAGCGCTCGCCGGGGGCGGCTTCGCCCAGGGAAGGCTCCAGTTTGCAGCCGGTCAGCACGTGCAGCGAATCAGGGTTGAGATAGTCCAGGTAGGTCTTGCCTTCTTCGGCGTCCATCGGGTTGGGGACGGTGAACAGGCGGTCGTAGAGACGCACCTCCGCCTCGATGGCGTGCTGCGCTGAGACCCAGTGGATGGTGCCGCGCACTTTGCGCCCGTCGGGAGCGTATCCGCCGCGCGTCTCCGGGTCGTAGGTGCAGTGGATTTCCACGATGTTGCCCGCGGTGTCCTTGACCACCTCCTGGTACTTGATGAAGTAGCCGTAGCGCAGGCGCACCTCCCGCCCGGGGGCCAGCCGGTGGTATTTGCGGGGAGC
>JANTFR010000039.1 GCA_024763355.1 Anaerolineales bacterium | reverse complement strand
GGATGAACGCCAACGGACAATCCAAGTTCATTCAGGGGCTGGGCATCGAGATTTTCATTCTGGCGCTGTACGCCCTGAGTTACGACCTGATTTTCGGCTTTACGGGGCTGCTCTCGTTTGGACATTCCATGTTTTTTGCCGTAGGCGCTTATTTTTCCGGAATCCTTATCAAGCACTTCGGCCTCTCGCTGGGGGCGACGATGGGGTGGATTTTCGTGGCCGGGGCGGTGCAGGCCGTCTTGTTCGGCATCGTCCTGCCGCGCGTCCAGGGCATTACCTTTGCGCTGGTGACGCTGGGCATGGCCTCGGTGTTTCACGTCCTGGTTCTCTCCAGCGAATTGGGGAAGTACACCGGCTCGGATGTCGGCTTGCAGGGGGTTACTGTCCCCGATTGGATTAGCCCTGCTACCCACCGCCTGACGCTGTATTTCGTCGCCCTGGCTGTGCTGGTATTGACTTACGCCGTGTACCAGCGTTTCGTTCACTCGCCCACCGGACGGGTTTGCACCGCCATTCGGGAGAACGAAGCCCGCGCCCAGATGCTGGGATACAACACCTTTTACTTCAAACTGGCGGCGCTGCTGCTCTCGTCCATCACTGCGGCGCTGGCCGGGATGCTGCACATCCTCTACCAGCCCATCGTCAGCCCCAACATCGCCGGGTTGGGGTACACCGTCGTGGCGCTGCTCATCATCTTGATTGGCGGCGTGGGCACGCTGAGCGGCGCGCTGGTGGGCGCGCTGGTCTACCGCCTGCTGGATTTCGGTCTGCGCCGTTACATCGGCGAAGGCGCCAGTTTCATCAACGGTGCGATTTACGTGTTGATTGTGCTCTTCCTGCCCTACGGCATCGTGGGGACGTGGTGGCTGAAATCGCGGAATGTGCAGGCGGGGTGGGAGAGGCTGCGAAGGATGTTTGGGGAGCGTTGAGCGTGTGCCCTCGCCATTTTTGCCAAAAATCTCCGCTTGTGGTACACTTTTGCCAGTGCAACCTGACAATTTTGTAAGGACTCCTCATATATGCTAACCCCGAAGAACACCTTCCCGTTGGCTGTCCTCATCGGAGCAGTTTTCCTGGGATTGATGGTCGTGGCCTTGTGGGGTCAGGTCTTCCCCGTCAGCGGGACAACCGTCCTGCCGGATGCGGGAGCGCCGACCTCGGCCTATGCGGTGGAATATCAGGGGGGAAGCACCAACATCATCATCGGAGCCGCCATGCTGGTCCTGATTGTGCTGGGCGCATGGCTGAGTTCCCGTAACGAACACGAGTCGAAGCGGCCTTCCTGAGCGCCATTTGCCCGTCCTCTTCTTCGATACCTGCAGGGCCGAGACCCATCTCCGGACGGGTGCGGGGCCCTGTTTTTTTGTTGGCAATTCTGCCCCCCTGGGGTATAATGTGGCCTTGTCCGGGTGGGTCCGGCGCGGCAGAAACTTCCGAACCCCGCCAGGTCCGAGAGGAAGCAACGGTAAGGGAGACCTTCTGGGTGCCGTCGGGTTGCCTGCCCGGATTTTTTGACCTTCGCGTGGACGGTGTATGCCGTCCACGTTTTTTAGTCCACGAATATCCACGAATGTTCACGAATGGGCACGAATAACACGAATAACACGAATAACACGAATGGGGTGAGGGTCGCTTCTGACCCTCACCTGGACGACACTCCCTGACGATGAACGCGTTTCGATTGCGTCTGCTGGCGCTGCTCTGTATTGTGGGGGGCGCGGGCCTGCTCGTTGCGGCCCTGTGGCGTCCGCTCACCATCGTGGTGGACGGCGAGAGCATCCAGATGCGCACCTGGAGCCGCACCGTCAGCGGGGCGCTGGCGCAGGCCGGGGTCTGGGTGCGCCCCGAAGATGCCGTCTCCCCTCCGCCGAACGCGCCGGTAGGAGGGCGCATCGCAATCCGCCGCGCTGAGCCGGTGTGGATGGTGGGGGAGAGCGTTTCCCTGCACCTGACGACCCGCCCCATCGTCGGGAACATCCTCCTCGAAGCGGGGATACGCCTCTTCCCCGGCGACCTGGTGTGGGTGGATGGAAACCCTGCGCCCCCCGATACCCGCCTGGATTTGGGGAGGGCGCACACCCTTCAGGTGGATTCCGCTACTCCGAAACGGGTGCAGACTCCCTTTGGGGCGCTGCGCGTCCCCCTGGGGGCAGCCGGTTTGGCGGAATCTTTGCGGAGTGCGGGGTACTCCCTCCATAGCGGGGACCGCTTCGTGCCCGGTTGGGATGCGCTCCCCTTCGATAACGGGGAATTCTCCTGGGAGACCTCCCACTCCATCCAGGTGGAAACCGCCCGCGGCATCGTCCAGGGAAGGACAACCGCGGAAACGGTCGGCGCGGCGCTGGCGCAAATTGGCCTCTCCCCGCAAGGGCTGGATTACAGCCTCCCGCCCCTGGATGCTCCCCTGCCGGAAGACGGTCTCATCCGCCTGGTGCGGGTGCGCGAGGAGATTGTCGTGGAGCAAACGCCGCTGCCCTTCGAGGTGCAATACCAGCCTTTGCCCGATGTGGAAATCGGGGAGATACGCATTTTGCAGGCCGGGGAATACGGGGTGCAGGCGCAGCAGGTACGCGTGCGTTACGAGGACGGGCAGGAGACTGCCCGCACGGTGGAAGGCGCCTATCTGGCGCGGGAAGCCCAGCCGCGCATCGTGGGCTACGGAACCCTGGCGGTGAAGCGCACCCTCCAGACGCCCGACGGCCCGATTACCTATTGGCGGGCGGCGCAGGTGTACGTGACCTCCTACTCGCCCTGCCGTCTGGGAATCCCGGATTACTGCAACGATATTACCGCCAGCGGACAGCGATTGCGGAAAGGCCTGGTGGCGGTGACCCGGCGGCAATACGCCGCCCTGGCCGGTTCGCAGGTTTACGTGCCGGGGTACGGCATCGGCACGGTGGCCGACATCGGAGCGGGTGTGCCGGGACAGGAGTGGCTGGACGTGGGCTTCACCGACGAAGATTTCGAGCCGTGGCATCAGGTAGTGACGGTCTATTACCTGTGGCCGCCGCCCCAGGATTTGACATGGCTGATTCCGTGAATCCCCCCCCCTTGCGTATAACCGAGTTGCTGCGCGCCTACGGTCTGCGTCCCGACAAGCGCCTGGGACAAAACTTCCTTGCGGATGAAACCGCCCTGCGCCGCATCGTGGAGGCTGCCGGCGTGGAAAGCGGGGATACCGTCCTGGAAATCGGCCCCGGCCTGGGGAGTTTGACGCGGCACCTGGCGGCGCGGGCGGCCCGCGTGGTGGCGGTGGAGATGGATACGCGTTTGCTGCCCCCGCTGAAAAGTGTGCTGGCCGCTTACGAGAACGTCCGCATTGTGCCCGGCGATATCTTGCAAATCCCCGTCTCATCCCTGGTCGAGACGGAAGATTACCTGGTGGCGGCGAACATCCCCTACTACATCACATCGGCGGTCTTCCGGCATCTGCTGGGCGCGCATCCCCGCCCGCGGCGCATCGTGCTGACCATCCAGCGCGAAGTGGCGGAACGCGTTTGCGCTCCGCCGGGAAAGATGAGTTTGCTGGCCTTGAGTGTGCAGGTGTACGGAGAGCCGCAGATGGCAGGACGCATCCCGGCGGGGGCTTTCTACCCCGCCCCAAAGGTGGATTCCGCCGTGGTGCGGGTGGAGATGCTCCCCCAGCCGCGCATCCCCGCCGTACAGTTGCCGCTTTTCTTCCGTCTGGCGAAAGCGGGTTTTTCCCAGAAGCGCAAAACGCTGCGCAACGCCCTTTCGGGGGGGATGCACTGGCCCAAAGAGACCACGCGGGCCTGCCTGGAGGCCGCCGCAATAGACCCGTCCACCCGCGCTCAGGCGCTGGATTGGGATGCCTGGGGACGTCTGGTGCGCGCCGCGGGGGAGATGCTCACACGGGCCGCAGATTCCGATATTCCCATTTGATTTGCCACACGCGGATGGCCGCCTCCCGCTGAATGTCGAAAGACATCTTGGACTGCCCCCATTGGCGGTCTGCAAAGTAAAACGGAATTTCCTTGAATGTGAACCCCAATTTGTAAGCCAGGTAAATCATTTCCACCTGGAAGGCGTAGCCGTTGGAGCGGACGCGTTTCAGGGGCATGTTTTTCAGCACTTCGCGCCGCCAGATGCGGAAGCCGCCAGTGACATCGCGTATCGGTAGGCGCAGGATGCTGCGGGCGTAGAAATTCCCGAAGGCGGAGAGCGTCTTGCGCCATCGCGGCCAGTTCTCGTCCAGTTGTCCGCCGGGGACGTAGCGGGAGCCTAATGCCACATGGTAAGCGTCCAGGGCGGCGTAAAGTTCGGGGATTTTCTCCAGGGGGTGCGAAAAATCGGCATCCATCTGCCCAACGGCTTGCGCTCCCATCTCCAGCGCCAGGCGGAAACCCTGGATGTAGGCGCTTCCCAGTCCTTGCTTGCCGGCGCGGTGCAGGACGTGCATCCGCCCGGCATGGACAGCGGCCAACTGTTCGGCCAGGTCGCCACTGCCGTCGGGACTGTTGTCGTCCACGATGAGCAGGTGCAGCCCATCTATGGGGAGACGAAATAAAGCGGAGACCAGATTGGGCAGGTTCTCCGCTTCGTTGTACGTCGGGATGACAATGGTCAGGGCGTTCAAGGGGTTACCTCTGACGCAGTAATTCGGTCTTGAGATGGTCCAGGTCAGTGAACGGTCCCTGGTGGGCACTCAATTTGCCCATCCGCACTTTCAAGGGGGCGATGCTTTGGGAGATTTTGTCCCGGTCTTTGAGAGGATAGAAATATTCCAGCGATTGCTGTAAGCGCGAGCCAATCCGCTCAGCCAGAATATCGAGTTTATCCAGCGTAGTCAGGACGACAAACTCCACAGCGCTCAAGTGCCCCACGAAGTCGTTTGGATTGCCGGATTCTCTCAGAGTGTTGGTTATCATCAAACTGATAGCCCGCAGGACATCATCGGAGGCCACAAAGCCATACCGTTCCCGAAAGGCGTCCAGGTTATCCAGGGCCATCAGCAGCAATCCCCAATTGTGACTGTTGAGGCAGGATTCCATCTGTTCGTCTACGAGCGCCCCTTCGGGCAGGTTGGTGATGGGGTTGTTCAATGCCCCCTGGGAAGCGCGGCGCAGGGCATTGCGGACACGCAAACGCAATTCCTGCACGTCGAAGGGCTTGGTGATGTAATCGTCCGCACCCAGTTCCAGCCCTTGCAGCCGGTCGTTGCGAGAGCGCTTCTCCGTCAAAAAGATAATGGGGATGTCCTGGGTGCGCCGATTGCCTCGCAGACGACGGGCTACCTCGTAACCATCAATATCCGGCAGGCGGATGTCCAGAATGATGAGGTCTGGGTGATTGGTGCGGGCAGAGCGGACGGCATCTTCTCCCCAGTTGACGGTCAATACTTCGTAGCCTTGTACTCGAAAGTAAGCATTCAACATCTCGGCTACGTCCAGGTCGTCTTCGACGACCAAGATGGTGTTTTTTTTGTCGTCCACGATGCAGTCCCTTTATGGTTGTGAATTGGCAGTTAGCGGATAGGCGTCTTCTGGATGATGAATTCGCACACTTCGTCGCCCATGGCCTTGCATCGCGACTCGTTGACACGAAACTCGTTTCCCCCGGAAAGCCATTTCAACCCCTCTTGCAACAGACCCACGGCGATGAAGCAAACGGGCTTATCGGCATCGTGCCGTCCGTAGCACACCGGGCACTTGTGGATGGTGTAGACGAAAACATCGTCTTTTTCTTCGACCGTGGTTTCCTGGTCGCTGACCTGACTGAAGATTTTTGCCATCGCCGAAAGCCCGATGCGCATTTTGGCCTGTAGAGGAAGCACCTTGAAAGCCAGGTCGCCTGCCCCAGCCAACGCGCCGAAGTTGCGGAGGGCATCGGCAAAGGTGGCTCTTCCGGCGCGCAAAGCCAGTCCGCGCCCGCCGCGAGGCCCGTACATTTCCTCCAGCGCCAGATTGATGGAGGAGAACTGTGCAAAGTCAAACCCCTTTTCCAGGTTGTCAGGAGGGTAGTTCCCTATCAGGTCGCCCAGGTGGGCGAGATTGAGAATCGCATTCAACCCATTTTTGCCCATCACTTCTTCCAGAGCATTGATGGTGATGAGCGCAAATTTGTTAGCGTAGTAAAGTCCACTTGGGGGAATAGGTTCCATAATATGTCACCGAAGTTTTGATGCGATGGTTTGGGCCGATGAAAGTGCGGAAATGGCTAAATAAGTTTGGCAAGGTCTTCCGTTGCCCGGCGCATGTCCAGGAAGATAAGCCCCAATTTGGCTTGCTCGCGAGCCAGTGCAGTCAAGACAGCCTCCTCCCCAATGGACATCAGGATGACATAGCCTTGCTCACCCTTGATGTACACCTGGTCGAGCGCGCCACGGCCCAACTCACTGGCAATCCGTTCTCCCAATGAAAGCATGGCTGCCGACATAGCGGATACGCGGTCTTCTTCTACCTCTTGAGGAAGAGCAGAAGCAATGCTCAAGCCATCTACGCTGACGATGGCCGAGGCTTCGATATCGGGGGATGAGGCTTGCAAATCGCGCAAGCGTTCAACCATGAGTTGAGAACGTGATTTGGTCAAGGCTTTCTCTCCTGTGAAACAGATAGTGCGTGCAGTCTGATATGTGAGATTTTGTTGTCTCTCAAAATTTTTATTAAGGTTTGTCATAATGTAGCATAGGCATCCCATTGTGTCAAGCCGATGAAAATCGCTTCTTCCCCTGTTATAATCTCCGCAGGTTCAGCCCTTTGTGGTTTTGGGAAATTGATATCTGCAAGGTTTTTTGGCTGAGATTCTGGATGCCTTTTATCGGTGTGAGGATAACCATGACGAAGTGGCACTGGCAAAAGAAAAATTTTTCAAAACCCTGGCGGATTGCGCTTGCCCTGGGCGCGGTATTCCTTATGTTGGGGTTTTTCCTCCCCGTGGCGGGATGGGCACAGGCACAGTCTTCGCAATCCGAATCCTTTCAGGGGGCGGTGGTTTGCATGCCCGCAGGCCCGTGGAAGCCCGTAGAAGGTGAGTGCCTCCTGGCAGGGCCGGCGGCATATCAAACGCGTCTCGCCGCTCAGGGAATTTCCTTGCCGCTGCGGCCTCTCCCGGCCCGCCTTGTTGACCCCGCTCTTGCTAATGTGCCTTACCTGTACGGACGAGTGTCCGAAACCAACGCTCCCGTTTACGGTTCTTTGAAGGATGCCGAGAAAGGGGCGCGAAAACGGGCGGTGCGCCGCCTGGAAGTGGGGCCGCGCGGGCTGACCTACATTTCCTATCAGGACCAGGCGGTTGTGGATGGCAAGCGCTTCTATATGGTCGCTCCGGGCAACTGGATGACGGCCAATGAGGTCAGCCGCATCTCGCCTGCTTATTTCCGCGGCCTGGAATTCTTCGCCACTCCCTCCCACGATTTTGGCTGGATTTTGGAAACGGTGCAACCCCGGTCTGCTCCGGGAGGGGGGCAAGAGGACCCTTCCGGGTGGTACCTCTATCGGTATGAGGTTGTGCAGATTTACAGCCAGCAAGAAGTGGACGGCGAGACCTGGTATTTGATTGGCCCTGACCAGTGGATACCGGAGCGGGTCATCGGACGCGTGATGGTCAATCCTACGCCGCCGGAGGGGGTGGAAAATGGCCGTTGGGTGGAGGTCAACCTGTACGAGCAAACCCTATCCGTGTACGAAGATGGACAGTTGCGTTTCGCCACCCTGGTCTCGACCGGCGTGGAGCCGTTTTGGACGCGTCCCGGCCTGTTCCAGATTTACGCCCTCCTGGAGACGGAAACCATGCGCGGCGTGTTCGAGACCGACCGCTCGGATTACTACTATCTCGAAGATGTCCCCTGGACGATGTACTTCGATGAGGCGCGGGCGTTACACGGAGCCTACTGGCACAATGGCTTTGGGTACCCGCGCTCGCATGGCTGTGTCAACATGGCGTTGGCTGATGCCCATTGGGTTTTCAACTGGGCGCAGGAAGGTGACTGGATTTATGTATGGGACCCCTCCGGGCGCACACCTGTTGACCCCGATGCGTATTCCTCCGGAGGGGCGTGAAGCATACCTGACGTGAGTCCGAGATTTACACTGGCGTGCCGTTCCAGGGGTGCCGTCCTGGCAAAATCTCGCAGGTTTGATGTCTGGTAGAACTTATGACGGGGCGCGTCAAAAGTGGTATAATGCGCCCATGTGCAGGCTGACACGACGTCGAGAACGCGCTGTTTTGCCCTGAATGAGGAATATACGCCTCTGCCTTCCGCGCTTGCGTGCAAGGCAGAGGCGTTTTGTATATCCTGTGGGAGCCACCGTAGGTAATGCCTGAACCTTTTGGAGGAGAATGCTATGCTGACGTGGATTGAAAAATTGCTTTTCCTGATAGCCGTGGGGGTATCGCTGTATTACACCTGGCAGGGTGTACAGCGCATGATTCGCATCATTGGGCGGGGACAGGGTAGCCCTGATTGGGGTCTGGCGAAGAAGCGCTTGTGGGAGGCGCTGCTCAAAACGGTAACGCTGAGACCCACCTGGCGGCTGCGCCTCGGCGCGACCCTGTTTCACGCGTTCGTGGCCTGGGGTTTCATGTATTACGCCCTCGTCAATTTGGGAGACGTACTCCAGGCCTACATTCCCCACTTTGTGTTCCTGGGAGAAGGGACTATCGGCAACCTGTACCGGCTGGGGGGCGACATTCTCAGCGTCGGTGTCCTGGTGGGGATGGCTGCCTTGATGGTGCGTCGATACATCATCAAGCCGCCCGAACTCCTGGCGCGGGAGGGCATTTTCCTACATCCCAAAGCGCGGCACGGCATGCAGCGGGATTCGGCTATTGTGGGGGCTTTCATCCTCCTGCACGTGGGCTTTCGTTTCCTGGGACAGTCTTTCCAGATTGCCGCCCACGGCGGAGCCGACCCCTGGCAGCCCTTCGCCTCCCTGGTGGCGGGAATCTGGTCGGGGTGGGGTGAAACCGCCCTGGCGGTGGGGGAGCATCTCTCCTTCTGGGTGGCGTTGGGGTTGATTCTGGCCTTCCTGCCCTATTTCCCCAAATCCAAGCACATCCATCTCTTCTTTGCGCCCCTCAATTTCCTCCTCAAGCCGGAGCGCCGCTCCATCGGCGAACTTACTCCCCTGGATTTCGACGACGAGAGCATCGAGCAATTTGGCGCTTCCCGCCTGGAAGACCTGGGCTGGGAACAACTCATGGATGCCTACGCCTGCATCATGTGCAGCCGCTGCCAGGAGGTGTGTCCGGCCTACAACACCGGCAAGGCGCTTTCTCCCTCGGCGCTGGAAATTAACAAACGCTACGTCCTCAACTACGAAGGCGATGCCCTCGCAAACGGCGAGGAGACCGAGAAGACTTTGCTCGAACTGCTCCTGCCGGAAGAGGCTGTTTGGGCCTGTACGGCTTGCGGCGCCTGCGTGGATATTTGCCCCGTAGGCAACGAACCGATGCGCGATATCCTCGACATCCGCCGCGGCCTGGTGCTGATGGAGAACGAGTTCCCTTCCGAATTGCAGACCGCCTTCCGCGGTATGGAACGCACCGCCAACCCCTGGAACATCTCCCCCGCAGAGCGCCTCAAGTGGACGGAGGGGCTAGACGTTCCCGTTCCCACCGTAGAGGAAAAGCCTGACGCCGAAATTTTGTGGTGGGTGGGGTGTGCTCCCGCTACGGATGCCCGCGCCCAAAAGACGGCGCGTGCTTTTGCAAAAGTGCTCAACGCGGCGGGCGTAAACTTCGCGGTTCTTGGCGAGCAAGAGCAATGTACCGGAGATTCCGCTCGTCGGGCCGGTAACGAATATCTCTTCTTTGAATTGGCGACTGCCAACGTGGAGATGCTCAACGAAGTTGCCCCCAAGCGCATTGTGACGACCTGCCCGCACTGCCTGCATACCATCAAAAACGAGTACCCGGCCTTCGGAGGAGAGTACGAGGTTGTCCACCACAGCGAGTTCATCGAAGAGTTGCTCCAAAAAGGACAGTTGAAGTTGAAGGACGGCGGCGCCAGTCTGGGGAAGACCACTTTCCATGACCCCTGTTACCTGGGCCGCCACAACGATGTAGTAGAAGCCCCCCGTTTTGTCTTGCAAGAGAGCGGGGCAACCTTGAACGAGATGCCGCACCACGGCAAGAAATCCTTCTGCTGCGGGGCGGGCGGCGCGCAGATGTGGAAGGAAGAGGAAGAAGGCACGGCCCGCGTCAACGTGACGCGTTTCAAGGAAGCGCAGGATATCGGTGCGGAAACCCTGGCCGTGGGATGTCCGTTCTGTCTGACAATGATGACCGACGCTTCCAAGGAAGTCGGCAGCGAGATGCAGGTTCTCGATATTGCCGAAATCGTCGCCGAAGCGCTGGAATAGACGTCTGCAAGACAACACAGAACTATGCATCAGCCCTCCCGAAGTACCCTGCTGGTACTTCGGGAGGGCTGGGGGGCTGCATATTCATCGGAATTGGAACTGTTCCTGAAAAAGCGCAAGAAAAACTCTCATTTCCTCTTGCCTTTCGGTTTCTTTGGGGTATAATACAAGTTCTGCAAAAGGGTTTTTTGTAGGGCAAAAATCTATGATTTTCAAGCAGGCATCTTTTTCAAGGTTCTGGTCGTTTGAAAACAACCAGAACCTTGCGTTGTGTCTGTACCCAGCCCGTGCTGGATTGCCCTTGCCCCTGAGCGGAAATTCCGGCGTCATCTGAAATATCAGGAGAGGTCTATTTATGGCAAGCCTGCCGCCCAAAAGTTACGCGCGTATCCCTGTTCACCTGAGCATCCCTGAACTGATTGATGTGCAATTGCGCTCTTTCAATAGGCTCAAGAAGGAGGGTCTCTCTGACCTGTTAAATGAAATCTCTCCGATTGAGTCTTACACCAAGGGGATGAGATTGTATTTCCCCAGCGAAACCCCTGAAGCCCAGGAATGGGGTCTCACCTACTGGTTTGAAGACCCGCCTCACAGCGTCGAAGAGTGTGTCGAGCGGGATTTAACCTATGCCAGCCCGCTGCACGTTACCGTCTTGCTAGCCGGCCCCGATATTCCGGAGCCTATCAAGCAAGACATCTTCCTGGGGGATTTCCCCGAGATGACGGAGCAGGGCACCTTCATCATCAATGGCACGGAGCGGGTGGTCGTCTCCCAGTTGATTCGTTCCCCCGGGGTGTACTTCGAAGCCCCCGTGGACCGTGCCACTGGTCGCCGCCTGGCAACGGCCAAACTCATCCCCGACCGCGGCGCGTGGATGGAATTCGAGACCCGCAAGAGCGATTATCTTATCCTCAAATACAACCGCCGTCGCACGGTTCCCATCACCATCTTCCTGCGGGCGCTGGCTGCCATTGACGATGGCCTGGGCGATTCGCCCATCAAGGAAGGCACCGACGCGGAAATCTTGAACCTGTTCGCAGACGTGGATACCAATCCCGACCGCATGTTCATTGCCGCCACCCTGAAACAGGAACCGGAGTGGGATGCCGAGGGTGAGTACAGTATCGCTGAACAGGCCTTGATTGAATTCTTCCGCCGCATGCGCCCCGGAGACCCCGCCACCCTGGAAAACGCCCGCGAATTCCTCGAAGAACAACTCTTCGACCGCCGCCGTTACGACCTGGAACGGGTGGGACGTTACAAACTCAACCAGAAACTGGACCTGGGCGAACACGTTCCGTTGCAGCATCGCACGGTCAGCGCCTGGGATGTGGTGGCCGTTGTGCGCCGCCTGATTGCCATCAACAACGAGGATGAAGAACCGGACGACATTGACCATCTCGGCAACCGCCGCGTCAAGACGGTCGGTGAACTGATTCAAAACAAACTGCGCGTTGGCCTGCGCCGCATGGAGCGGGTTGTCAAGGAACGCATGTCCATCCGCGGTCAGGACCAGGTCACCCCCATTTCGCTCATCAACATCCGCCCGGTGGTGGCCTCCTTGCGGGAATTCTTTGGCTCCAGCCAACTCTCCCAATTTATGGACCAGACCAATCCGCTGGCGGAGTTGCGCCACAAACGTACCCTTTCAGCGTTGGGGCCGGGCGGTCTGCGTCGTGAACGTGCCGGCTTCGATGTGCGCGACGTGCATCACTCCCACTATGGCCGCATTTGTCCTATCGAGACGCCGGAAGGTCCCAACATTGGGTTGATTGGCCGTTTGGCGACCTACGCCCGGGTCAATGAATATGGTTTCATCGAGACCCCTTACCGCAAGGTGTTGAAGGAATTGCCCTCCGATTCCCCCGCCCTCGTGGGGCGTGCCCTGCGAGAGACTCTCGCCGACCCGGAGAGCGGAGAAATTATTGCCGAAGAGGGCACGCGCGTGGATGAAGCCCTGGCCAAGCGGATTGCCGCTTTGCCGGAACGCATGGTCAAAATTGTCCCCTACGCCTCTGATAAAACAGTTTACCTCTCCGCCGATAAGGAAGACCGCTATGTTATTGCGCAGGCGAATACCCCGCTGAATGAGCACGGAGAATTCGCTCACAATCGCATTTCATCTCGCCACAATGGAGCCTTCGCCTTTGCCCCTCCGGAGGGGTTGGATTACATGGACGTCGGCCCCAACCAGATTGTAGGCATCAGTGCGGCTCTCATCCCCTTCCTTTCCCACGACGATGCCAACCGCGCCTTGATGGGCTCCAACATGCAGGCGCAGGCCGTCCCCCTGTTGACCCCCGAAGCGCCGCAAGTTTCCACCGGGATGGAATACCACGCCGCCAAGGATTCCGGTCAGGTGGTGATGGCAGAGGAAGACGGGGTTATCCTCTCCGTGACGGGACGGCAAGTTGAGGTGCGCTACGATAAACCTGTGCGCGGCAAAAAAGAGCATTCTTACACCTTGCGCAAGTACCAGCGTTCCAACCAGAGCACGTGCATAGACCAGCGCCCTGCTGTCATCAAGGGACAGCGGGTACACAAAGGTGAGGTGATTGCCGACTCTTCCTCCACGGACAGCGGCCATCTGGCTCTGGGGCAGAACGTAGTGATGACTTTCCTCTCCTGGGAAGGCTCCAACTTTGAAGACGCCATCATCATCTCCGAGCGCCTCGTTCAAGAGGACTACTACACTTCCATTCACATCGAAAAGCACGAGGTCGAAGCCCG
Source organism: Anaerolineales bacterium (assembly GCA_024763355.1). Classification (GTDB taxonomy): domain Bacteria; phylum Chloroflexota; class Anaerolineae; order Anaerolineales; family DRKV01; genus DRKV01. The sequence continues at coordinate 5,108 of JANTFR010000039.1, read as the reverse complement.
CGATACCCGTCTGGGGTTAGAAGAAATCACCCGCGATATCCCCAACGTGGGTGACGACGCCATCAAAGACCTGGACGAGTATGGCATCATCCGCATTGGGGCGGAGGTTGGGCCTGGCGATATCCTGGTTGGGAAGATTTCTCCCAAAGGTGAGAAGGAACTGACCCCGGAAGAGCGCCTTTTGCGGGCTATCTTCGGCGAGAAATCCCGCGATGTGCGAGATACCTCCTTGCGGATGCCGCATGGAGAACGCGGTAAGGTGGTGGATGTCAAAGTCTTCTCTCGCGAAGATAATGCTGACCTCTCCGCCGGCGTGGACAAGATGGTGCGCGTTTCTGTGGCGCAGCGCCGCAAGATTACCGCTGGCGACAAAATGGCCGGCCGCCACGGCAACAAGGGCGTCATCTCTCGCGTTGTGCCGGTGGAAGACATGCCCTTCCTCCCTGACGGTACCCCCGTGGACATCATTCTCAACCCCACTGGCGTTCCGGGCCGTATGAACCTGGGCCAGGTGTTGGAAGCGCATTTGGGGTGGGCCTCCAAGCGTTTGGGGTTCCGCGCTGTTGTTCCGGTTTTCGATGACGCCACGGAAGAAGAAATCGAAGCCGAACTGGCGCGTGCCTGGATGATGGATGAGGCCTGGAAAGAAATCGGGGAGCGCGCTTGGGCATGGTTGAAAGAACAGGAATACGCCCCGGAGATGCTGGAGGACGACGAGGAGGTGCGCCGCATCTATCTCGAACAGTGGCTCGACCCGGAGATGTACGATTTCTACCGTATCGCTACCGATACCATCTACGCCCGCCGCTCTGTCCTTCGAGAGTGGTTGCGCGAGAAAGGGTACCATCCGGAAGAAATCCTGGCCTTCGAGGATGAGGTTGTGCCGCCTGCCGAGCGGGAGGGGCGTGATGTCGGGGCCGTCAATACCTGTTTGCGCCTGTGGATGGAGACGCAGGGCGCGGATGCATCTGCTATCGCTGACGAGGACTTGCGCGACCGCGCTGCCCGCGTCATGCTGGAAACGGGACAGCCGGTTCCCACCCTGGGGCTGGAGGTGCTGCGGGATGGCAAGACGGGAGAGCCTTATGACCGCCCTGTGATGGTTGGCGTGATGACGATGCTCAAACTCCACCACCTGGTCGAAGACAAGGTGCACGCCCGCTCCACAGGCCCGTACAGTCTGGTTTCTCAGCAGCCGCTGGGCGGTAAAGCCCAATTTGGCGGTCAGCGCTTCGGCGAAATGGAAGTCTGGGCGCTGGAAGCCTATGGGGCGGCTTACACGCTCCAGGAGATGCTCACCATCAAGTCGGATGATGTCGCCGGGCGTGTCAAGGCCTACGAAGCCATTGTCAAGGGCGAACCCATCGAAGAACCGAGCATCCCCGCTTCATTCCAGGTATTGGTGAAAGAGTTGCAGAGTTTGGGACTGGCTGTTGAGGCCATCACTGCCTCCGGCAATGTCATCCGCTTCGGCAAAGAAGAAGCGCGCTCTCATCCGCCCAAAGTATCCACCGCCCTCCTGGGGCTGGGAGATGATTTGTAATGCGTCGTTCATCTTCCTTGACGCGGTATTTTCCGCATGGTAAAATGCTCTTTCGTTGTCAAAGAGTGACAAAATAGATGCAACGTGCTCGCAGGACTATGTCGTTGCTTACGTGACTGTGGCGAGGCCATCAATCCATCTTTGATGGCCTCGCTTAATGGAAAGTGAAGGACGTTTTCTGGCGTCTCTAAGGAAAAACAGAACGAACCGTTCCCTAATTTTGTCTGGAGGCAGACGTGCCCACGATTAATCAATTAGTACGTAAAGGTCGCAAACCCAAGAAAACCAAAAGCAAGGCCCCCGCGCTGCAATACACTTTCAACTCGATGAAGCAGCGCCGCATTCGCCAACCCAAGGGCGCGCCGCAAAAGCGTGGCGTGTGCACGGTTGTGCGTACCATGACGCCCAAGAAGCCTAATTCTGCCTTGCGGAAAATTGCTCGCGTGCGCCTCACCAACGGCATCGAGGTGACCGCCTATATTCCAGGCGAGGGCCACAATCTGCAAGAGCACTCCGTTGTGATGGTACGCGGCGGTCGTGTGAAGGACCTGCCTGGTGTGCGTTACCACATTGTACGCGGCACCCTCGATACGGGTGGCGTCAATGACCGTAAGCAGGCCCGCTCGAAATACGGGGCCAAGCGTCCCAAGAAATAATAGATTTTCTCGCCGTCTTTTCTTTTTCCAGGAGCGGCGAATTTTTGTGTAGTCCAACAAGTACAGGATGGTTTGATTATGGCTCGACGTTATCGCCCTGAAAAACGGCAGGTTCCCCCCGACCCGCGCTACGGCAGCGTGCAGGTACAATCTTTCATCAACCGCGTGATGAAAGACGGCAAGAAAAGCACGGCCACCCGCATCGTTTACGATGCCTTCGATTTGATTGCCGAGCGCACCAAGAAGAACCCTCTTGAGGTCTTTGAACAGGCCATGAAGAACGTTTCCCCCGTGATGGAAGTTCGTCCCCGTCGTGTGGGCGGCGCTACCTATCAGATTCCGATGGAAGTGCCGCGCCATCGTCAGTTTGCCTTGGCAACCCGCTGGATTTTGGGCGCGGTGCGCTCCCGCAGCGGCAAGAGTTTTGCCGAGAAACTGGCCGGCGAACTGATGGATGCCGCCAATAACACCGGCAGCGCCATTCGCAAGCGCGAAGAAACCCACAAAATGGCCGAGGCCAACCGGGCTTTTTCTCATTATCGTCGCTAATCGCGACCACTGGTCAGGTATTGCATGGCACGAGAGTATCCCCTTGAACGGTATCGCAACATAGGCGTCATCGCCCATATCGATGCCGGAAAAACCACCACCACAGAGCGCATCCTGTTTTACACGGGCAAAACCCACCGTATCGGCTCCGTTGATGACGGCACCACGGTGACCGACTGGATGGAACAGGAACGCGAGCGCGGCATTACCATCGTCTCGGCGGCGGTGACGGCTGAGTGGCGCGGCTATCAAATCAACATCATTGATACGCCGGGGCACATTGACTTCACTGCCGAAGTGCAGCGCTCTTTGCGCGTCCTCGATGGCGGTGTGGTGATTTTCGATGCCGTGCAAGGCGTTGAACCGCAAAGCGAGACGGTCTGGCGGCAGGCCGACCGCTACAACGTGCCGCGTATCTGCTTTGTGAACAAGATGGACCGGGTGGGCGCTTCCTACGAGCGCACCATTGAAACCATCCGCAGCCGCCTGGGAGCCAATCCCATTGCCGTTCAGTGCCCGATTGGCAGCGAGACCGATTTCGAGGGGGTGGTGGACCTTTTCGAGGAAAAGGCCATCATCTGGGTGGACGACTTGGGCAAAGAGCCGCGCGTCACCGAAGTTCCCGCCGAACTGCAAGAGAAAGTGGAGCACATGCGCGAGCGCATGATTGAGCAAATTGCGGAACTGGACGACGACCTGACGATGATGTATCTGGAAGGGGAGCACATCGGGGCAGACGATTTGCGCCGCGCCTTGCGGGCTGCCACCATCGCAGGGAAAGCCACCCCCGTATATTGCGGCACCTCCCTGAAAAACAAGGGCGTCCAGCCTTTGCTGGATGCCGTCGTGGACTTTCTCCCCTCCCCGGTGGATATTCCGCCCGTGCGCGGCATCCATCCCAAAACCGGCGAGGAAGTCATCCGGCACGCCTCCGACGACGAGCCTACCGCGGCCCTGGTCTTCAAGATTGTCACTGACCCTTATGTGGGGCGTCTGGCCTACTTCCGGGTCTATTCAGGGAAGATTACTAAAGGTGCTACCATTTATAACGCCACCTCCGGCAAACGGGAACGGATTGGCCGTTTGATTCGCATGTACGCTGACCGCCGGGAGGATATTGACGAGGTACGTGCTGGCGACATCGCCGCTTCCCTGGGCTTCCGCAACACCTTTACAGGCGATACGCTCTGCGACGCGGCCAACCCTATCGTGCTGGAAAGCATCACCTTCCCGGAGCCGGTCATTTCGATTGCCATCGAGCCGAAGACCAAGGCCGACCAATCCAAAATGGCGGAGGCCCTGCGGAAACTCTCCGAGGAAGACCCTACATTCCGGGTGCGTACCGACGAGAACACCGGCCAGACGATTATCTCCGGGATGGGTGAGTTGCACCTGGAGGTGCTGGTGGACCGGATGTTGCGCGAATTCCGCGTCCAGGCCCGCATCGGTCGTCCCCAGGTGGCCTATCGGGAGACGATTACCCGCCCCGTTCCCAAAGCGGAAATGCGCTACGTCAAGCAGACGGGGGGGCGCGGCCAGTATGGGCACGTCGTTCTCGAACTGGAACCAGCGGAACCGGGAACCGGCATCGTCTTCGAGGACAAAATCGTGGGCGGCTCGATTCCCAGAGAGTATATCCCCGCTGTCGAGAAGGGAATTCGCGAGGCCGCCGATGCAGGCGTTCTGGCGGGCTACCCTGTTGTGGACATCATTGTGCGCCTGTATGATGGCTCTTACCACGAGGTTGATTCCAGCGAGATGGCCTTCAAGATGGCTGGCTCTATGGCCTTCCGTGATGGTTTGCGGATGGGACGCCCCGTACTCCTGGAGCCGATTATGAAGGTTGAGGTTGTCATTCCGGAGGAATTCCTCGGCGACGTCATCGGGCAACTCAATGCCCGCCGCGGGGAAATTCTGGGTATGGAAATGCGTCCCGGCAACGCCCAGGCAGTAAAGGCGATGGTCCCCCTGGCCGAGATGTTCGGCTACGCCACCGCTTTGCGCTCCGGCACCCAGGGGCGAGGGGTCTTCTCTATGGAGTTCGACCACTATGCCCGCGTTTCCGAGAGCGTGGCAAAAGAAATCATCGGATAAATTGATAAGGATTGTTCAGTCTTCCATGCAGTTCCCATCATGGGGACTGCCTCGCAGTAGCACACAGAATTCACAGGAGAAAATTCCATGGGAAAGCAGAAATTTGAGCGTACGAAACCGCATCTGAACGTGGGGACGATGGGGCACATCGACCACGGGAAGACGACGCTGACGGCGGCCATCACGAAAGTGGCGGCGATGATGGGGAAGGCGGAGTACAAAGCCTACGACCAGATTGACAATGCGCCGGAAGAGAAAGAGCGCGG
>JANTFR010000038.1 GCA_024763355.1 Anaerolineales bacterium | reverse complement strand
CTGGAGCGGCGCAGGCACGGTGACCAGCGCGCACGATTATTCTGGCGACCCCGCTTTTGTGGCCCCGGCTGACGATGACTTTCACCTGTCCGCCGGTTCGGCAGCCCACGACAAAGGTGTATTTACCGACCTGGACCACGATGTGGACGACGAACTGCGTCCGATGGGCATGGCTCCCGACCTGGGCGCGGATGAATACGCCGACGTCGGCCTGGACATCGCCATCGAACCACAGACCTCTGCCCTGAACCGAGGTCAAAGTTACACCAAACACATTCTCATCACCGCTGTTGGCGTCCAAAATGCCACCAATGTCACGGTAAGCGAGACCTTTGATCCCTGGCAACAGCCCCTCAGCGCTTCCGCCTCGACCGGCAGTTGCGCCGTCGCTGCCGGCGGATACGGCGGCCGCGTGGAATGTACGGTCGGTACAATCTCGCCGGGTGAGCGGATTACCGTGACCATCGCAGAGCAAGTGTCGCCTGCCGCGCCGTTGGGACAGAAGATGACGGATGTGATCACCGTTACAACCAATGAAACGAGAAATGAATCTCGTGATAGCGCTTACGTGCAGGACTGCCATGTCCGCATCAACAACGACGCGACGGAATACCTCACGGTCCAGGATGCAGTTGAAGCCGCCTCCGCCGGCGACGTGGTCAAAGTAGCCGGCACCTGTGTCGGGGCCGATGTAGGCGATTTCGACCGCCAGCAGGTTTATCTGGACAAGGACCTGACCGTGCGCGGCGGCTACGCGGTCGACAACTGGACCGCTTCCGACCCGGACGCCAACCCCACCACATTGGACGCTCTGAATTTGGGGCGGGTTTTCTACGTCGCCGAGAACACCACCGTGGCCCTCGAAGGGCTTACCATCACCGGCGGCGATGCGGCAACGAGTGGAGGCGGTTTGCTCGCCATTGGCGCCAACGTCACACTGCGCCACAACAGGATTGTGAGCAACACCGCCACTTATGGGAGTGGGGGAGTTGGCGTCTACAATGGGGGCGCAGGGTACGCTGTCCTGGAAGACAACCAGATCATCAGCAATACGGCGAATGAGGGGAGCGGCGGCGGCGCTCTCATCGACGCTGCCCAAATCATCCTGCGCGGCAATACCTTCCGCGCCAATCGGGCAACGAACAATGCGGTTAGCAGCCAGGGAGGCGGCGTCTATTTGACCGGATTCACAACCGCCGATGTGGTCTCGAACCAATTCATCGGCAATGAATCGGGTTTGTATGGCGGCGGCGGCTTGATCATGTATTTTGCCGAGACAGCCAACCTGGACGGCAACCTGATCGTCGAAAACAATGCCTCCAAGGGGAGCGGCGTGTATCTGAGAGACGTCAACAGCGTCACGGCAACCAACAACATCATCGCCGACAACCCAGGGGCCTATGGCGGGGGTGTTTACATCGAGGGTTCCACGGTAAAGATGCGCCACAACACGCTGACGCGCAATGGCGGCGTCAACGGCATCTACGTCACCCGAAGCGACTACAGCGCAAGCAGCGTTGCCATCACCAACACGATTATCGTCAGCCACGCCACCGGCATTTATGTGGACGCCTGGAGTAATCAGGTGACGATGGAGGGCACCCTGTGGGGCGATGGGGCCTGGGCGAATGACACGGACTGGGAAGTGGACAATACCTCGACATTGGTGACCGGTACAGTCAATCTATGGCAGGCGCCGATGTTTGTGGACGCGGACAACAGCGACTACCACCTGATGGCTGCTTCCCCCGGTGTGGACCAGGGGATACCTAGTAGCGTGTCGGAGGACATTGACCAGCAACCTCGCCCCAACGGGTCTGCACCCGATATCGGGGCTGATGAAGTTTGGAGTTGTACGGCTGTCACTGGGGTGGCTATCAACGGGCCCGCCACAGGACAGACCAATCAACATCTCACCTTCACGGCTGTGGCTCAGCCGGGCGATGCCACCCCCAACGTCTCTTACCAATGGTGGCCGGCTCCGGATAGCGGGCAAGGCACGGCCACGGCTACATACATCTTCGGCTATGCCGGTGAACACAGCATTTACGTCACCGCAGCCAACTGCGGCGGTTTGGCTACGGATAGCCACCTCGTCACCATCGAACAGGGACAAGGCTTTGATATCTACCTGCCGCTGGTGATGCGTTGATTCAGTGGCAGTCACTTCCGAAGTGACTGCCACTGAATGGAAAGGAAATGGAAATGAACACAAAAATCCGTACAACGGCTCTTGTCTTTTCCCTGCTGGGCGGGTTCATCCTGCTGGCGGGATTGCTCGCCCTGCTCACCGCGCCGCCGGCCGCCGCCGAGGGGGGACAAGACGAAGGGCAGTGGACGGATATCAGCGCCAACCTGATGGCGGTGGCCGACCCCTGCAACAACACCGAGACCGGCGGCCTGACCGACCTCTTCTTCGTCTCGCCCGCGGAAGGCTGGGTGACTTCGGGTTGCAGCGGCGACCACGGCGAAGTCTATCACACGACCGACGGCGGGCAGACCTGAGAAGTGCAGCGCACGGAGTGGCGAAACACCGCCATTCATATGCGTGACGCCCAAAACGGCTACGTCGGGGAATGGAATGGCTGGCTGTACGTTACCACTGACGGCGCTACCTGGACCACGGTGGACTGGGGCATCAATTTCAACGTGCTGGACGTCGAATGCCCGCCCACCGGCGACCGCTGCTACGAATCGCTCCTCGGCGATGTTTGCGCTCTGGAAGGCATCACCTGGGGCGAAGTCATCACCCAATGCCAAACGGTCGCCGGGGACTTGTACGGTCGGGCGTCTTGCCTGCCATCGTTTGGGTAAGGCGGGCGGTGTTCTGGCTGTGTCCGTGCCCAAACAGGCAGGGTGCGGGCTTGTTCCCCCGCCGTGGCGGTCTGCTCAGCAGGGCGCGTGGCTGGTCGCGTTAAAGCGTTGGCGGGCAGGGGCATTGGTTTGCGCCTGATGCTGGCCGTCTCCGTGCCGCGGTTGACGGGTGCATCCGGCAGAGGGGCTTCCCGCTATTCGGCGGCAGGGGCACGTGGCAATCCCAGGTGCATCTGCTTCAGTTGGCGAGTGTCTCGCGCCAAATCATGTTTGTAGCGGATGCAGCTTCGTAGCGGTGAGGTGGCGGCAAAATTGGCAATTGTGGCACAAGTTTACCGTTGTGAGACCGCTAACACGCCGCACCGCTGAAACTCACGTTGGGCGCAGTTTACATACAGACAAACGGAAAGGAGCAGCATAATGAAAAAGCGACAGTTCTTCGTACTTGTACTTGTTGTGGGCCTGGTACTCATCTTGAGGTGGGTTGTGGCCGCCCAGGGGGCGGAAGCCAATCTGAGCGAGGTACAAGCACAGACAAACGGTACCCCCCCATTCTCAACCTAAACCTTGGCCCCGACGATCCAAATATTGACCCTGCATTAGCCACCGACGATCCATCGTTCTTTGTTGTTAATCAACTCTTCTTGGGCCTAGTGCGGATGGATGATGAAACGGGTGAACCCATACCGGAGTTAGCTACATCCTGGGAGATGTCATCAGACGCTCAGGTGTTCACCTTCACGCTGCGCAGCGATATAACTTGGACTGACGGCAATCCGGTAACAGCCTATGACGTGCGCTATGGCATCCTGCGCAGTTTGGACCCAGACACGAACGCCGAGATGGAGTACCCGCTCTTCGTGATTCAGAACGCTGAGGCGTACAACGATGGCTCTATCACCGATTCTAATCAGGTTGGTATCACTGTCATAGACAATACCCACATCCGCTTCGATTTGAATCAGGCAGCCGCTTATCTGCCCAGCATCGTGGCCTTGCCGGTAGCCCGTGCAATGCCCGCCGCAACTATTGCTGCACATCCAGACGACTGGACTGAACCAGCCAACATCGTCACTAACGGCCCGTATAGACTGACAGATTGGATACACGGTACCTCAATGACCCTGCAGAAGAACGTCGATTACTACGACATAGCCAACGTTCAGATTGACCAAGTGCTTTTCTCAATGGTGGACGATACCACTGCCTGGGGGATGTACCAGGCACCGCGTCTTTGCACCTACTACTACGGCTTCAATACAACCAAGGAACCCTTCGACGATGTACAAGTGCGTAAAGCGTTCATCGCTGCTGTGAACCGGCAAGGGGTAATTGACGATGCCTTAGGCTATCCCCGCCAACCCGCCCTTACCTTCACGCCGCCGGGCATCTTCGGCCATGTGGACGGTTACACCGAAGGAATAGGTATTCCCTATAACCCAACCCAGGCCCAACAGTGGCTGGCTGACGCCGGTTATCCCAATGGCCAGGGGTTGCCAGAGATCACTTTGATGTACAACACGTCCGCTGGTCACCAAGCCATTGCCGAATATATCCGCCAGAACTGGATAGACAACCTGGGTGTGACTGTTGCTCTATCGGACGCGAACTGGAGCGATTACCTCAATCTCTTGCAAACGGACCCGCCTCAGATATGGCGGATGAGTTGGTGCCGCGATTATGATGATGCCTACAACTTCCTGTATGATGGTGTCATGTGGCGTGTACCTTATGGTAACTGGAGCAACCCCACCTATGACAGCCTGCTCAGCCAAGCAGCACAGACAGCCGAGCCAGCCATCCGCGAGTCGCTCTACAAACAGGCGGAAGAGATCCTGGTTGAGACAGACGCAGTGATGCTACCAATCTACTACTACGCAAACGGAGTGGCCACCAAGCCTTATCTGGAGCGCACGTACAGAAACGGCGGCTTCGGAGGGCGCATCTCCGACTGGCGTTTTCTCCACCGTATATACCTACCGGTCGTCTTGAGGAGTTACTGAAGCGGGGGTGGGAGGCCGAGATGAGTTATGGCCTACTTCAGAATCTCACTCAAGAAGCGGTGAGCGGCGGCTAACAAGGGCTTCCGCCTGACGCGGTTGAGTTGCGGACAAATCGAGAGCCGCACGCGCTTTGTGAGGAATCTTATGGCGAAGGTGGTTCCCCCACACCCGCCGCGCAGGTGAAGCCCAAGCCGTTTTGAGCGTGACAAAGACTTTTTTGTGCGGCCCGTTGACAAATCAGGGCGATTGGCGCAGGGTGCGGGCGAAATGGGCGCGGCCTATGACCCAAACCTGCCCAGCCGCTTGACGGAATCCTACGTCTCCGAGCCGCAACGTGGATGCGTCGCTCGTTTGGAGTACCACCTGGCAGATAGCGGCTGGGTTGCTCTCTGGATTAAACTGCGGGATGCTAACCTGGCACCCTATAACACCCTCTCTTTTTGGGCGCGGGTGGACTATGCCGTTGCCACAACCATCAAAATAGAACTCAAGCCCACCGGTACGGACTACATCGCCTTTGTGTACCAGCCCATTAAACTGACTGAAAACTGGCAACGTTTCAGCATTCCCTTGCAACGCTTTCAATTGAATTCGCTGACACAGATGAAGGAACTGATTTTTACCCTTGAAGCCCAGCAGTTCAGCACGCCGGATGGCGTTATCTGGCTGGATGCAATCTCAGTACAGGAGTAGCCGTGCGATGAACAAACTCAGAGCCATTACAACGCTAATCCTGATTGCTCCCTTGGTCTGCGGGCCGGTCTGGAGCACCGCGTCGCCCGCCCCTGGCGTTGCTGCCCAGATGGATTTGGACCGACTGGCGCAAGACACCTGGGCCTATCTGCACGCGGATCAGACCACGGCCCATCATTTGCCTTATAGTTGGTGGTCGCCCACGCTCCCCGGCGGCGACTATGTCAATCCGGCCGAAATCGGCCTGTATGCCCTTTCCTGGCTCGCCGCCTACGACCTGGGCCGCCCCTGGAGCCCCACCTGGAGCGAGACCGCAGCGGAAGTGGGTACAATTCTGGACCAACTGCGCGCCTGGCAAACCGGCTCCCAGACCTACCAGCCCCACGGCCCCAACGCCTACCAGAACAGCGTTTTTTACCAGTGGTACTGGATTTCCTGGGACCCGCCGGTCGTGGGCGCGAATGTGGGCGACAATCACCTTGTGCCCTCCGTTGATAATGCCTGGCTGGGTGCTGCTCTCATTGCCATTCGAGAGTACGCTGAGGTACACGGCCACACCTTGCTGGCGCAAAAGGCGGATGCCATTCTACGCGATATGGATTTCACCCTCTGGTACAACCCGACAACGCATCGCTTCACCTGGGGAGCGGTAGAGAACCCGCAGGGCGGCCCTGAAGCGGATTTTTACTCCAACGAGAACCGCCTCATCAACTTCGTCGCCCGCGCCTTGGGGCACCTGGACGCCGAAGAGTTCCGCCTGAGCCTGGATGCGCTGAAAGGCCCTTCCGGCAGTTATGGCGGCATAGCGGTGGCGCAGATGGCCTGGGACGGTTCCTACTTTACCTACGCTGCGCCGGCGCTCTTTATCCGGGAAATGGATACGGACTATGGCCGCGACACCATCCTTCCGGCGACCCAAACGCAAATCGCCTACGCCCGCGACCAGGGCTATGCGGCCTGGGGACTTTCGGATTGCTTCGATGTGGAGGAGGGCGGCTACGTCCAGCAGGGGGCGCCGCCGGCTGCCAGCCCCGACCCGCCAGAGAGCCGCCCCGGCCTGGTGACGCCCCACGCGGCCGGCCTGGCGCTCATCACGCCGCTGGCATCAGATGCTATCACCAACCTGCAAACGCTTTCGGCTACGTTTGCCTGCGCCTACGCGCCTGGCTTTGGCTTCCGCGACGCGGTGATGACCCGCCCTGATGCGGCCGACTATGGGCAGTGCAGCGCGCGCCACAGCGCCCTGGCGCAGGAATGGCTGTTCTTAGGCCTGGCTAATCGTGAGTCCGGCTTTGTCTGGCGCTACTTTTATCGCGATGCCGGTGTGTTACAGGCACACATTGAGATGTATGGCGGGGTGCAGGTCTACCTGCCGCTGGTGTTGCGCACCCACCCGTAGATTCAAGGCGGGGATAGTCCTTCTGCTCTCAGACGGTCACTTTTCTGAAATTCCGTTGGTACGGTGAAATTCTCTTGGTGGGTCATGGTGCTTTCCTTTCTTTGGTGTCACGCCTGAAGGATACACCGGACCCACTCCCTTGGGGCAAGTGGGATTTACAGAAAGAAGTTTATACTAACGAATGGGGAGTAGGCGCAGCGGAAACGCCCGCTAGTGTAAAACCTTTGGTAAGATAGGTGGGTGGAAATCGCAATCAACGGCGATGTGTCATTATCTCAGAAGAGACTTGCAAGCCCTGATTTTTTTTGAGGAGAACAGAATATGAAGTCCGTGAAGCGCGCCTCCTTTCTTGTATTTAGCGTTCTTATCACAATTCTGTCGTTGAACGCACTCATGACACCGATTTCATCGTTGGCCGCGGCGGACGAATCGTCAAAAACTACCATCTTACATGCCTGGGAACAAGCACAACAAGCGGGAAAGTACCACTTCAGCACCCGTCTGGCACAGACCACCCACCCCGCGCCCGCGCTGGCAAATGTCGGCAGCGGCCCCAGAGTGGAGACGGTCTACCTGGAGGGACAAACCGATTTAAACGCGGATACGCTGCATATCCGCATGTGGCAAAATGGCGGGCGGCTCTCGGATACCACTCAGGCGGCTGAGGTGCGCGTGCAAGACGGGGTCGCTATGGGGCGGCAGGGGGGCGGACAGTGGCAAAAAATCGATAATTTTACTTCAGGCATTGCGCCGGGGAATGACGCCTCGGCGTTTTTAGTTTCTGCCCGCAATGTGGTGCGGGCTTCCGCCAGTGAGCCGGCACACTACATCTTCGACATCAGCGGTCCGGCGCTGGCCGATTATTTGCGCCTCCAGATAGAAGAGCAACTGCGCGCTGCTGGGGAACTGCCCCCCGGTATGTATCTGAATGCACCTGAACAGTTCCGCAGTGCTGTGGGGGATGGCGAAGTCTGGCTGGACGCGGAGGGGCTTCCGGCGCGCTTGCGCGTTCACCTGCAGTACCCACAGCAAGCCAACGGAGAGCGCATCGAGGTGGAGATGGTCACCGATTTTGCCGGTTTCAACTGTCAGACCGCGGCGCTCCGGTCTCCGCGTGAAAAGGTCATGGCGTTCGTTTCAGACTTCAAGCGCAAAGCCGCCGCGCCCGGCGCCTTACTCTCGTTTTCCGTGGTGGGACTATTGGCGTTATTGGTCCTCAATAGCCGCTCGGAGCGCGTCTATGCGGCAATTGTGGTCGTGGTCATCATTTCGATGGTGCTGACTCCGCTGTTGCAAGGGGCACAGGTTCACGCTTTTTCACAGAAACAAATTGCTAGAGAGACAACGCGCCAACAGGGTGCATCCGAAGAGCAAGCGGCCCAAGCGATTCAGGCCGATTTATACGGCAACAACTGGAACCCGCATCAGCAGCCGGGCAGTGGAGAAAAAGTATCGACTGGCCTGCCTGCCGTCCCGGAATTAGCCCAGGCTGCAACGGCCGCGGAGGACGACCCTGACCCCGATTCGGATGCCGACGGCGATGGTCTGACCTATGCTCAAGAAGTCCGCTTGGGCACCAATCCCGACGAGAAGGACACTGATGGCGATTTCATCACCGATAACGCCGAAGTAGCCGGATTTTGGTACAACAACCAATGGTGGTACAGCAATCCCGCCAACCCGGATACGAACAACGACGGGCTGGCTGATGGCTCCGAATGCGCCGTGAAGGCTGTGGAGGAGGGTGAACTTTCCCCCGAAGACAACGCCTGCGATGACACCGACGAGGATGGCACGCCCGACATCTTCGACCGCGACAACGATGATGACGGTGTTCCCGACCGGGTGGATATTTCGCCCTATCGCACCGTTTCCCAGGGGGATGGCGCTCCCTTTGATGGAGAGAACCCGCTGGAACTCCAGGTAGATGCGCTCCAGTCGGATTTGCCGGTTTTCGTTGATTTCCAGATTCGCCCTGCAAACCCCGACCATCTCTGGCAGGCGATGAACGTTCTCGACTGGCCTAGTGGCGATGAGCGCGGCCAGATTATGCGCAAGCACGATAATGATTCCACCTACGCCGATTTGGACGACCCGGCGGCCAACGCCTCCAACGGGGACATGCGCCTCATCCCCATGTTGGAGATTCAAACCCCCTACAAGGACGGGCACTATGCGAACCTGCCCGTACGGGATGGCGCGCCTGCCCGTACCGCCGACACTCCCCTGGAAGACTGGCTGGACGCGGACAAACTTTCGGATTACGGCATTGCCGTGCGCCCGCTCAACGATGACGGTGACCTGGTGCTCTATGTGCCGCTCAATCTCGTGCAGGATGAGACCGGCGACGACCGGACAGCCTTTGGCGGGCGGATGCTCTACTGGCCGGAGAACACCGATGGAGAAGGGAACACCGATTGGGGCAACACCCAGCAGGTGCGGGTGGTCTGGTTGGTGCAGATGCTCACCGACCAGTGCGACCCCGGGGAGAACGCCGGGACAGCCGAAGCCTGCACGGACGCCCAATGGGAAACCGACATCCCCCAGGTGGTGCGCGGCTACGATGAATCCTGGTATCTGACCGGTCTCTCGGTGCGCGAAGACCACGGCCTGCAAGTTGCCATTGCCTACGAGGACCCCAGCAAAGAACCCTCGGACGAAGCCCGTCAGTACGACGACTGGCTCTGGGCGCTGGCGCACGGCCTGGACCAAACCTTCCTCACCGGGCGCGATGAAGATGACGACGGAGTGCGCGATATCACCGTGGGAGAAATCCACGCCCGTTGGGATAACCGCGTCAATGGCGCAACCAGTGACACGGAGCGCTGGGGTATCCCGATTACCGCTACCCAGGTGGTGACGTTTGCCTACGACCATGAAGATTACTTCGTCCACGTAATGCTGACCGAGACGCAGGAGATTCTCTCCGACACCTTCACTGCCTATCGTGACCAGGGCGCTGACGCGCCCACGCTGCTCTTCGCCCAGGAAGCGCAGTACCGCAGCGTCAATTTGTCGGACACCGGACTGGTCACCCAACAGGACAATCTGCTGCAGGTCAGTCTGGATGCGGAATCCGTTCCCCAAACTGCACGCGCCTTTCTCAGTTGGGCGCCTTACCGCTACAACAGCGACACCGGTAAATGGGAGAACTACCCTATCGAAGAGTACATGGACAAGATGGAAGTGCATCTCAAGGATGCCTTTGATGAGTACAAGGACGAAGCAGACTACGAAGACATTTTACGGGGGCAGATTGTCCTGGCACAGACAATCTACCTGAACCTCTTTGCCGGAGTGATGCGCGTCGTCCAGGTGGGCGATTCGCTGGTGGGAACCTACGATGGCGAGCCTGGCGACGGCGATATGGCGGAGTGGATTAACGGGGTGGACTTCGACAAAAGTGGCGGCGTCATCGCCCGGCAAACGTATACATTTGCCAATACATTTGCCAAACTAATCAAATACGGCAACAAGCAGTTGTTCACCAGCCCGGTCACGTTTTTTAAGTCCCTGGGGAATGAAGGAGGGGCGTTATTGCAATTGAAGGATTGGTGGCAGACGACCAACTGGAAGAAATTAAAACTCGGCGCGGCAATGGCCGGTGCGGCAGTTGCCCTGGGGGCGATGATTGCGGCACTGGCGCTTTATCAGGGCGGTCAAAGCCGAGCCGCTCTGCTCACCCTGGATGCAGTTATGCTTTACACCGCCGTGCTCGATACGCTGTATACGATTCGCTCGGTGGTCAAGGCGGTCAAAGCGGCGGAAGGCTCCGGTTACGGGGCCAAACTCGCCAATGCCATGAAGTCCCAAGGTTTCAAATACAGCGCAAAAGCCTTCGGTATCGCTATCGTAGTTGCCGCAGTGGTGATGGTGGCTGCTTTCCTGATTGCCTGGGGGGCATCCGGTGAACGCTGGGACAGCCTGGCATTCACCGCCGGGCTGGCTACGGTGATTTCTTCTATCCTGACGATGGTGATTCTGATGGCGATTGCCGCCATCCCCATCGTGGGACAAATCGTGGCCACTATCATCTTCTTGCTGGATGTCATTTTCATGCTTGTGTGTCATGCTACCAATGCAGACCCTGAAGATTTTATCTGCCAGGGAATCAGCGGTTACGTTGCCAAAGGCATCCGAAAGGTGATTTTCAATCAGAACATTATGGTTACCCTGGATGCTGATGACCGCCTGTCAGTTACCGATTTCGAGCAAACCTTCGACGACGTCCGACTGGGAATGGCGGAAGGCAATACTCTGATAACCACGGTGAACACCCGGCAGCGTATCCGTGCCCTGACCTATAACGAGATAAAAACCAGTTGGATGGCGGTACTCTACAAATGGCAGTACAGCGATAAAAACACCAGGTCTACCACCTTTGCAGATTACCTGGAGGCCAGCGAAAGAAATCATCACGCCGGTTTGGACCGCGGTGATATTTCCGGACAGTGGGACTCCGACGGCAACTACTTCAATTTCGATGACAGCGCTTCGCTGGATACGCCGCTGGATACCGCTGGCATCAACCGTCCGGCGCACATCTATCTCAACGATGCCTTCGCCGCTCCCGCCCAGGAATGCTGGTTGATGCCTAACCCCCTCTTTATCTTTACGGGGTTCCCGGTGATCCCGGTTTGCTATGTGCGCACAATGCGCGGCACCAGCCACATCAATCTGGGCGAGGATATGTACTATGACATTTTCCCCGCTACTTTTGATGATTTCATCGCGCTGACCGCCAAAGACGGCGGCTACGCCCTCGCCTGGAGTCAGGATACCTCCCCCTCTTTCCCGCGGCTGGCCGATGCCGACGGGGACGGACTTCGCGTCGCCGCCGCGGGCGGCAGCGACCCCGACGACTCCGCCTGGGACAGCGACCTCGACGGGCTATCCGACTTCCCGGAACAGGAGAACGGCAGCGACCCTCTGGATACCGACTCGGACGACGACGGCCTGACCGATTACCAGGAGTCCATCCTGGGGACCGACCCCTTGCGGGTGGACAGCGACTACGACGGTCTGACCGACCAGGAAGAAGTCACTGGTTGGGAATTTGTTTACGATTTTGCCGCCGACGGCAGCCAACTCACTACCTGGGTCACCTCCGACCCTCTGACGATGGATGGCGACGGCGATGGTTTCTCTGATTTTCAGGAAAAGACCTACGGCTTCAACCCGCGCGCTTTCTCCGACCCCAACATTCTTTCTCTGGAAACGCAGGTCAACGAACCGAATGCCCCCCGCCTGTTGCTGCGCCTGGACGAGACCGCCGGCGCAACCGCTTTCGGGGATGATTCCGGCTTCCTCAACAATGCCAGATGTGAGAGCGCACATTGCCCCGTTGCCGGTCACTACGGCCAATACCTCAACGCCCCGCAGTTCGATGGCACGGACGACTATCTGGAAATCAACCACAGCGAGACCATCAACCCCGATGATGCCCTGACCCTGGCCGTCTGGGTGTACCTGAACGACCCCGCTGCCGACCAAAAAATCCTCGGCAAGAGTACCACCGGGGATGGTTACATTCTTGGTATACAAAATGGACAACTCTACCCGGAAATCTGGGATGCAAACGGGACGCGCTACAGCAGCCAGTGGGGCAGCATCCCCCTCCAGACCTGGACACATCTCGCCCTCACCTGGCAGCGCGGCGGGCAGATGATTGGCTATATCAATGGCGTGGAAGTCGGGCACATCGCCGTCGGCAGCGCCCCTATCGGGAGTAACACCAACCCCTTGCGGATTGGTATCGCCCCCTGGGACGCGGCTTCCTGGCCGGTGGATGGCCGCATTGACGAGGTGACGCTCTTCACGCGGGCGCTCACTCCTGCAGAAATCCAGCAAATCGCCGCCGGACAGCATAATCCAGACGATTTGTCCGTGCATCCTGGCGACGACCTGTATTACCAGGCCACCGTCAAGAATGAACTCTTTGGCCGGTATGCCCAGGGGCTGCTCAGCACCAATTTCCCGACGGCGTTTACGGAACTCCCGCCGCAGGACTTCGTACTCAACCCGCAAGAGGCCATCACCCTGACCGGCATCGTACCGGTGGGTACGGCGGCTTCAAACGTGTACACCCTTACTCAGGAGGCCGACGCGCTGATTACCGATTGGCGTGAGGATTCCGGGTATGCGGAGGCCCTTTACCACTTCAGTGATGCCGATACCATCCTGGATGATGCATCTGGCGCCCAGCCTCCCCGCGATGGTGATTGCACTGCCCCGCATTGCCCTGCCCTGACCACCGGACGCTACGGCAACGGCGTATCTTTTGACGGCGTGGATGACTACGTTACTGCCGATTCCGTCTCCAACGCGCTGGCCGGCGTTCCGGCGCTCTCTTTCGGCGGCTGGGTGTATCCCGAAAGCGGAATGAGTGAAAACGGCGATTTTATCTCCTTCCACACCGAAGATGGGAACAACCGTTATCTGTTGGAGTATCGCCCCTCGGAAACCAAATTCCATTTTTATTCCCGCGGAGATAGCAGCACCAGCACGGCACACACCTTCCCTGCGGAACAGTGGTATCACGTCATGGTCGTCATCCGCGAAGGCGATACGGACAACGGCTACCTCTACATCAACGGGCAAGAAGAGGCTCGTTTCGATGTCAGCGCCCGTCCGAATGCGGATGGCCGCTTCAGCCTGGGCCAGGAGTGGGACGGTGATACCCCATCCAACTTCTTCAAAGGACGGTTGGATGAGATTGTGGTATATCCGCGGGCGCTGAGTGGGCAGGAAGTGCAGGAATTGTTCAACAACCCGGTTCTCCACCTTCCGTTTGACGAAAACGTGAACGCGGATACCTTCGAGGATGATTCCGATTTCGGGGATAATGGCACCTGCCAGGGGAATACCTGCCCCGACTCCGGGGAGGAAGGCATCACCCTGAACGCGGTCCGTTTCACGGGGGATGATTACCTCACCGTCCCCGATGCATCCCATTTGAACCTGGAAAGTACCGATTTCACCCTCTCCGCCTGGGTTTATCCCGAAGGAAATGCTGATTCCCTCTCCGATTGCCCCTTCCGTACAGAGTATTTCAACAACCGCTACCTGCGTGTTGACCGCCAGACGCAATACGGTTGCGAGGATTTTCCCATCGACCACTGGCACTGGGGTGGACCATCGGGAATTGGTCCGGATTATTTCTCCGTGCGCTGGACAGGGACTTTCCTGTTCCGCGGCGGAAACCATACCTTCACGTTCACCATGGACGACGGGATGCGCGTCTGGCTGGACGACGACCAACTGCTCGACGACTGGCGGGTTGCGAGAGAACGTACGGTCGAAGTGACCCGCCCGGTGGATGCCGGCTGGCACACGGTTACGGTGGAATACTTCGAGAAGACTGGCGATGCCATCGCCGCTGTTAGTTGGGACCCCGCCCCGCTGCCCTGGCCGCAAGGGATTCTCGGCGCAGCCGATTACCCCGCCTTGCTGCGCACAGGCCGCCGTCTGATGCTGCGCCTCAACCAAAACACGGCCTTCGTCACCGCGAACGACGTCCTCACCCCGGATGCCTGGAATCATGTGGCGGCCAGTTTTGACGGCGACACCTGGTTCGTCTATGTAAACGGGCAAGAGGTGGAGCAGTTCAACGTCGCCGGGTTATCTCCCGCCGCAGGAGAAGGCTTTGATATCGGACGCGTTTCGGAGAACATCGGCTTAAATCTGGAGCGGGTGGATGTACTGCAAACAGGGTGGTGTTATGTGGGCACTCCCCAGGCGAGGCTTGATTTGTCGCTCGACGGCGGTGACAGGCAAACCGTGTGGAGTGAGTCCGGTATAGGAGAGGGAGATAGTTACCCCCTCAACATTGAGCGGAACTACATCGCTTCCGCTAATCTGAAAATGTACGGGGGTTGTTTCGATAACAATGTCATCCGGGATATCGCAATCAACGGGCCGCGACTGCACCAGGCCGAGGATTATGCCCACTTCGAGAACAACGATGTTCACATGGCGCTGTTCTGGACGAACGAGGTCGATTCTTCCCCCTTTGCCGGCAAAGTGGACGAGGTCGCCATCTACAAAACCGCCTTTTCCCCGGACGAAATCGCGGACCTGTACGCTGCCGGAACGCGCGTTGTTCATTTGCCGTTGAACGACGCCCCCGGAGCCAGCGACTTTGCCGATGCCACCGGCCAACACAACGGTTCCTGCTCCGGAGCCGCCTGCCCTACAGCCGGCGTCGCCGGGCGGGACGAGATGGCCCTGCGCTTCGATGGCGTAGACGATTATGTGACCATTGAAGATGCCAACACCGCCGACCTGGATACGCTTACCGTGGCGGCCTGGGTCAAACTGAACAGTACCCCCGGCGGCATCATGCGCTTCGTCACCGTTGGAGAGGAGAAAGCGGTCATCCGCTACGACGATGACCCTGACGGCGACCTGCACTTCTACATCCGCACCGCGGACGGCACATTTCACCACCTGCGCGCGGTCACGAACCTGCAAACTGGCGTCTGGTATCACGTGGTTGGCACCTACGACGGCGCGGCCATGCGCCTGTATCTGGACGGCAGCGAAGTGACCAGCCAGCCGGTCAGCGGGGCATTGGTCGGGGGCAATACGATTACCCTGAGCAAGGCTGGTGAACCCCTGGATGGCCTGCTGGATGAGGTGGAGGTGTACCGCAAAGCGCTGACTACCGCCGAAATCCAGACGCTCTACATCCGTCCGCCGGAGATGCTCCTGTCCCTGGACGAAGAAGGCGGGCAAATCACCGCCTTCGCCGACCAGACCGGCAACGGGCACGACGGAGCCTGCAACGGCACGCACTGTCCCGCGGCAGGCGCGAAGGGGCAAATGGGACTTGCCGCGGTTTTCGATGGCGAGAACGACTACATCCAGGTGCCCGACAGCGCCGCCCTCAACCCCGGTGACGAGATGACTCTCATGCTGTGGGTCAAACTCGAAGACACCGACCCCGACCAGAAACTGGTCGGCAAGAGCAGCACCGGGGACGGCTTCATCCTCGGCATCAAGGACGGGCAACTCTATCCCGAAATCTGGGACAGCACCGGGGAGCGTTACAGCGGCCAGTGGGGACAGGTGACCGCCGGGTACTGGACGCACCTCGCCATTACCTGGAAGCGCAATGGCGAACTGGTGGGCTACATCAACGGTAACGAGGTTGGACACATTTCCGCCGGGGACAACCCCATCGGAAGCAATACGCTGCCGCTTTTCCTGGGCATCGCGCCCTGGAACCACAGCAGTTACCCCGCTAACGGGCGGCTGGACCACGTCACCCTCTATACCCGCGCCCTCTCTCGGCGCGAAATCCGCCAGACCTTCCGCTTGCAGGCCAAATGGGTGGAGGACCGCCAGCACGTCGAGGTGACGCTGGACAACGAAGACCCGCTCTCCGAACTGGTTTCGGATGCGACCTACCGCCCCAACCGGAACGTCATGCTGCTGGTGAACGCCAGCGACGCCACCACCTTTGTCACGCTGGTGGAAATGGGCGTCAGCACCGACAACGGGGCAACCTACACCTGGACCTCTGTTCCCCCCTGTGCGGATTCACAGAACGGCACGGCCTGGTGCCCGACCTTCGAGCCGAGCGTTGATGAGAGTCGTTACCTGCTCCAGTTTCGCGCGGTTGACAATGTGGGGCACCGCGAATCACCGTCGACGACCTACACCATCCTGGTGGACGACACGCCGCCCCAGGCCGCAACCGGCATTGGAGAGGGCGAAATCGTCCAGGCGGCACGACAGCCGGGGAATTCCTGGCTGCTTCCGCTTAGTGGAACGGTTGCCGACCCTCAGATTGACGGCAGTCCCGGCAGCGGTGTGGCAGAGGTGCGGGTCAAACTGACCGATACCGACCCCGTCAGTGATACCTTGCCCCTGTTGGTGGCCGACCTCGACAATGGAACCTGGACGATAGACTACCCCCTCACCGAAGCTGACCCTACCGGGACCTACACGCTCTCGGTGCAAACCCGCGATAAGGTAGGAAACACTACCGAACTGCTCGCTCTGGTCACCGTAGGCGTGGATACCGCTCCGCCAGAAGCCGGCTTGAACGACATTACCGCCCAAACCGGCCTGACCGGCACCATCACCACCACCCTGCAAATCGGCGGGAACCTCACCGAAACCGGCGTCATCAGCATCGGGCTGGATGGTTCGCAGGTCAGTATCATCCCCGCAGCGATGGAGTCTCTCAGCGGGACGGTGGGCATCTTCCACTTTGAGGAACCGGAAGGGGCCGCTGTCTTTGCCAATGGCGTAGGGGGCGCCTCCCCCGAATGCTCAGGAGGCAACTGTCCCACTGCCGGGCAGGAGGGCATCTGGGGGGCGGGGCTTTCCTTTGACGGCAGCAACGATTACCTGCGCGACGATGCGATTTCCGCAGCCATCACCGATACGAAGGGACTGGCTTTTGGCGGATGGTTTGCCCCGGCCGTCCGGGATGCGGCTTTGCTGGCCTTCAACGATGCCGATGGCGGCAACCGCAACATGCTGCGCGTGCGAGCCAGCGGCGGGAACCTGACCTTCCAATACGAGGACGGAAGCGTCTCTGCCAGCGGCGTTTCCCACCCGGGCAACCTCTGGTATCACGTCCTGGTCTCGATTGACGAGAACGGAAACGGCGTGCTCTATGTAAACGGTCAGTCCGAGGCCACCTTTACCACCGCTGTGCGCCCCGACCCCCAGGGAACTTTCAGCCTCGGGCAGGCATGGAACGGCAGTGCCCCCGGCGACTTCTTCCTCGGCGGGATGGACGAAGTCCGGGTCTATGACCGCGCCCTGGCCCCTTCCGAGGTTTGGAGCGTTTACGCGGACGCAACCCTCGCCGCTTCCGGCCAAGGGGTGCTGAACACTACCTGGGCTTACACCCTCCCCAATACGCTGGACGGCCTTTACCAAATCAACCTCCGCCCGCGGGATGTTTACGCCAACGCTGCGCCGGATAACCGCTGGCCGGTCTGGCAGGGAATGATTGACACCGCCGGGCCGCAGGTGGATATTCAGGTGGTCGAAAACCGTGACCAGAGCAGCACGGTCGCCGGGCTGCCGGTCTTCAACCCCGCCACCACCTACACCTGCTGGGCGCGGGATTTCAATCTGGTGATTACCTCTACGCAAGGAACCAACCTGGACTTCGAGTGTCCCTGTGATGACCTCGCCCCGACCACAACAGCGATTACCGCCACGTTCTATAACGAGGTCTCGCCCTGGTACGCCTCGGTTTTTACCGATACGACACGCCTTTACGAGTACACCGAACGCTGTACGGTGCCGGGCTGGCAGCCCGCTCCCAACTACATGAGAGCCTGCGATGCCTTTGGCCACTGTACCGAAGGGCAGGATACCGCTGTGGACGAACAAATCGAGGCCTTCGACGCGGTTTACAGCGTCATCTACACCCCAACTCGCCAGACCATTCTGACCAACACAGCAGGCATCACCATCACGGGAAAATCCTATGCCCGCGACTACCTCGCAACGGTTACCGTGCTGGATAGCAGTGTCC
>JANTFR010000037.1 GCA_024763355.1 Anaerolineales bacterium | reverse complement strand
TGAGCACCCTTCAGCAGCGCGGCTACGTGCGGCGCGAACAGAAGCGCCTCGTCCCCACCGAAACGGGCATGGTTGTCAACGACCTGCTCATGCAGTATTTCTCGGATGAAATTGCTCCCGCCTTCACCGCCCAGATGGAAGATGCTCTAGACCGCGTTGCCGCCGGGAAGGAGCGCTGGCCGGAGGTTGTGCGCCGCTTCTACGAGCCTTTCTCCCGCAAAGTGGAAATCGCCCAGAAGGAGATGCCTGAAGTTAAAGCCGAGCCGGAACCCATCGGACGCGACTGTCCCGAATGTGGGCATCCCCTCGTCCTGCGTTACGGGCGCTTCGGGAAATTCATCAGTTGCAGCAACTTCCCAAAATGCCGTTACACGGAACCCTGGCTGGAGAAAATCGGGGTCAAGTGTCCAAAAGACGGCGGAGAACTGGTGAAGCGCAAATCCCGCCGCGGGCGCACCTTCTACGCCTGCGCCAACTATCCGGAATGCGACTTTGTTTCCTGGCAGCGTCCCATCGCTACTCCTTGCCCCGATTGCGGTGGTTTGCTGGTCATTGTTCGTAAAGATACCGCCCAATGTACGGTCTGCAAGCGAACTTTTCCCCTTACGCAGGTGTCTGACGGGGAGCCGGAAAGCGAATAAATGTCATCTGAATGATGACTTTGGCACAGGACTTGCAACGTGCAAGGATAGAGAGCATGCTCTCCTGTTCATCTGTTTTAGCGACGTGCGCGCACACTTTGTAAAAGTGGTTGCATATTTTCCTACTCTCGTCTAAAATAACAAAGAGCAGGCCACGCTTTTTGTGCGGCAGATTTTGTTTTGCTGGGAATTGACTGAAGACCACCTTATTCGCGTTGCATTGCGTGTTGCAACGTCGCTACTCATCCTTCACCCGTGGAGAAAGACTTATGGAAATCATCCGTGAACGCTTGGAAAATCCCCTCTTTGCCGGCATCGTAGGCTTTGTTGTCGGTGCTTTGTTTGGCTGGATAGTTTTGGGGTGGGGATTGTTCCCCGTGACATGGGAGAACGCTGCTCCAGAAAACCTGCATCCCGGCTATCAGGAAGTTTATCTCCGCAATGCTATCCTTGCTTTTGCTCAGGATGGCGATGCCGTCCAGGCCCGGCAGCGTTGGGATGAACTCGGCTCGACGGGGCAGGCCATCCTGGAGAAAATTAAAGCCAACCCTGGGACTTTGCCTTCGGGTGCTATCACGGCTTTTGAGCAAGCGGTAAGTGTTTCCGTAGCCCCCACAGAGGGAACGCAAGAAGGGGAAACTCCCAAGAAAAGCGCCTTGGGGAGTCTCCTTCCGCTTCTCTGCATTTTGGTTGTCATTCTGGGGGCGGCTGTGGTAGGCGTGTTGTACCTGCGCTCCCGCGGCAAGAAACCCTCCGGCCCGATGACCGCCGCCCAGCAAGCGCAGCAGGCTACTGAACAGGCAGAGACCACCGACTTCGCCGCCTTGGGCGAAGAGCCGCCCGTGGCCCAGTTTATGACCACCTACATGCTGGGAGATGACCTGTTTGATGACTCCTTCAGCATTGACGCTCCTTCGGGTGAATTCCTCGGCGAGTGCGGCGTTGGCATCTCTGAATCCATCGGGGTGGGCGACCCGAAACGCGTCACGGCCTTTGAAGTCTGGATTTTCGATAAAAACGATATCCAGACCGTGACCAAAGTACTCATGAGCCAGCACGCTTTTACCGATGAAGATATGCGCCAGCGTCTCTCCGCCAAGGGAGAACCGATATTGGCCGCTCCGGGAACCCAAACTGTGCTGGAAACTGCCACTTTGCGGATGATTGCCCGTGTGGTGAATATGTCCTATGGAGAAGGGGCCTTGCCTGACGAAAGTTTCTTTGAGCGCATGACGATTGAACTCGCCATCTGGCAGAAACCGGAGGCCTGACGCCCTTTAAGCGGCTCCCGTTTCCCCAAAACCACGCTAACTTGAAGGCGGCTGTCCCACCTGGCAGCCGCCTTTTTGATTCCGCTTTTACTGGATATCCAGCACCTTGAACCGCATCTCTCCCCCTGGGGTTTGCACCACCACCTCCTCGCCGATTCGCTTTCCCATCAAGGCTTTCCCGATAGGAGATTGGTGGGAGATTTTTCCCTCCCGCGGGTTGGCTTCTTTTACCCCTACCACCCGATACGTTTCCGGGTCGTAGCCTTCCTCTTGAATGGTGACGGTCGCGCCGATGTCCACCACATCCCGTTTGCCGTTGTTGCTTTCCTCGATGAGTTGGGCGTTTTGCAGGGTGTACTTGAGTTCTTGAATGCGCCCTTCGAGGAAGGCCTGGTCTTCCTTGGCTTTGTGGTAGTCGGCGTTTTCCGAAAGGTCGCCCATCTGGATGGCGGAACGCAGGCGTTGGGCAATCTCCTCCCGTTTGACGGTTTCCAAATGGGCCAGTTCCTGGCGTAACTTTTCGGCGCCTTCGGCGGTCAGGTAAATGGATGCTGAATCGTTCATATGGGCTGTGTGTACCTCTATTGATGGATATTTGATGAGGGCAAAATGGGGTTTTACGGCAGCGTACCGGCCCGAAAGACCTTGTGATGCTCCTCGATGGCGTAACGGTCGGTCATCCCGGCGATGTAATCGCACACGGCGCGCTCCAGGCCGCGTTCTTTGATTTGCTCCTGAGTTTGCGGAGGCAGGGTAGCCGGTTCTTTGCAGTAGGCGTGGAACAGGTCACTGATGATGCGCTCGGCCTTGACGGCCATCCGCACCACCCGGTAGTGCCGATAGAGATTTTTGTAGAGGAAATCCTTGAGTTCCCGATGGCGCTGATGCATTTCCTCGCTGAACCCAATCACGTTGTAGGGCAGGCGCTGCAAGGCCTCTACCGATTGCACTCCGCTGTCGCGCAGGCGCACCTCGGTGGCCTCCACCACATCGCTGACCATGATGCCTACCAGCCGCCGGATGATGCGGTGGCGCACCAGTTCGGGCAGGTGATTGTTATGCCACTTGACATGCTCGGCCAGGATTTCCCAAAGGGTGATGCCGGAGAGCATGTCGGGGGTAATCATTCCGGAGCGCAGGCCGTCATCCAGGTCGTGGGAAGTGTAGGCCAGTTCATCGGCTACGTTGGCAATCTGGGCTTCCAGGTGGCCGCGCAGGTCGGGGTTGTAATCGCTTGCATCGGAAATATCGTACTCGGTCTCGTGCTTGACGATGCCTTCTCGCACCTCCCAGGTCAGGTTCAGGCCGGGGAAGTCCGGGTAGCGGCGTTCCAGTTTGGTGACGATGCGCAGGGATTGTTTGTTGTGGTCGAAACCGCCGTGGTCTTTCATCAGGCGGTTGAGCGCTACCTCGCCGGAATGCCCGAAGGGAGGGTGTCCCAGGTCGTGCGCCAGGCAGATGGCCTCGATGAGGTCTTCGTTAGCGCCCAGGGCGCGGGCAATCGTGCGACCAATCTGGGCGACTTCGAGGGTGTGAGTGAGACGGGTGCGGTAGTAATCGCCCTCGTAGTTGATGAAAACCTGGGTTTTGTACTCCAGACGCCGAAAAGCGGTGGTATGCAGGATGCGGTCCCGGTCGCGTTGGAAAGCGGTGCGGTAGGCCGGTTCATCCTCAGGGTAAGCGCGCCCCTTGCTGTCCTTGCTGCGCAGCCCGTAAGGGGCCAGCATCTTATCTTCAAATTCTTCGAGTTGCTGACGGGTGTAGTACATGGTCGGGTAGTCGCTTGGATTGGGGTTGTTGGTAAATTGAGATGAGACTGTGGTGGGTAGTCCGTCGTTTGTCGTCCGCGGTCCATTGTCCACGGTCTGCCATTATATCGCGTTCCGGCGGGCGCGGCGCAAAATTGTGCCGGGAGAAGCGCCCAGCAGAGCGGCGCGCAGATTGCCGGGGTGTTCTCCACTGAAGATGCACACTTCTTCCAGGGCGGGCTGTGCTTCGAGCAGGGAGAGCATACCGGTCACCTTGGAGAGCATCCCGCCGGTCACGTCGGTGGCGGAGGAACCGCGCAGCGCGGCGCGTTGGCGTTCTAAGTCGGCGGGGGTGAGTTCGGGGACGAGGCGCGTACAGGCGGGGTAATCAGCCCACACGCCGGGTTCGATGCCGGCAATCAGGATGCGGCGCGGCTCCAGGTGGGTGCTCAGGTAAGCGAATATCTCCTCCGTGGAGAGAATCGTGCCGCCCCGCTCCCGGTCGAAAGCCACGTCTCCGTAGACGACGGGGAGCAGGCCGTTTTCGAGAGCGCTTTGCAAGGGGTACAGGTTCCAGGCGGTGATGCGCCCCGCCTCCACGGTGGCGGCGGCGGAAAGCGGAAAGGCCACGGCGGGCAGCCCCGCGGCCTGGACAGTTTCCATCACCAGACAATTGAGGCTGCGGGCCGCCTGCCACACTTCGGCGAAACCGCGCCATCCCTGCGGGGTGTGAACCCCTTCCCGCGTGCCGTGTTTGCCAGCCACAGCGTGCCCAAAAGAGCCGGAGCCGTGGCCGAGCACCAGACGCAGGCCGGGACGTTCCCGACGGGCAGCGGCAATTTCCTCCGCCAGGCGGGCAATCACTTCGGGGCGGGGGGTGGAGGGGGTGGTTTTGTCGGTAATCAGCGAGCCGCCAATCTTGATGAAAATCACCTTCCCACCTCACTCACCCACACCCGTTTTGCCCCCGCCTTGCGTATAGCCAAAGAAACGGCTTCCGCCTTCCCTTCCTGCACGAGAGCAATCATGTTCCCGCCGCGGCCTCCGCCGGAAAGTTTTGCGCCCAGCGCCCCAGCCTGGCGGGCGGCCTCCACCAGGGCGTCCAGTTTGGGGTGCGAGACGCCCATTTCGCATAGCCAATCGTGGGCCTCGTTCATCAGCGGCCCCAGGCGTTCCGGATGTCCGGCCTCGATGACCTGCCGCGCCGTGCGGCTCAAACTCCCCAGGGCGGCGAAGATGCGCTCGTAGCGTTCCGGCTCGGCCTGCCAGCCGCGGCGCACGTCGCCGACGGCCTCCTTCGTGGGGGCGGGGATGCCGGTATCGCCAATCACCAGCGTGAAGGGCGCGCCGACCCGAAAGGTCTCTACCGGCTGCCCCTTGACGAAGTACACCGGACGGGCGTAGGTGATGGTGGTGTTGTCTATCCCGGAGGGGGTGCCGTGATGGATTTTCTCCACTTCGTAGGCCAGGGCGTTGACCTGTTCATCGGGGAGGGGCGCGCCCAGGAAGGCGCTCACAGCGCGGATGAGCGCCACGGAGACCGCCGCGCCCGACCCCAGTCCGGCGGCGACGGGGATGGTGGAGACGATTTTGAGGCGGCCCGGCGGGATGCGGCGCACTCCCAGGGTACGGCAAACCCCCTCAAGGGCGGCGCGTAACGGGTTTTCGGGGGGCAGAGAATCCCAGGGGGAATCCACCCCCGCGGCGGGCGCGGTCACTCTGAATTCCCTCCCTCCAGGCTTCGGCGTGACAATAGCGCGCGCCTGCACTTGCGTGACGGGCACGGCAATGGCGGGCTGGCCGTACACGACGGCGTGTTCTCCTGTCAGGATGATTTTTCCGGGGGCGGTGGCGGTGAATGCGGGCATGTGAGGTTGCGAAGTTGCGGGGTTAGAAGATGTAGAAAATCAAGAGGACGCTGATGCCCCACAGGGCGATTGCCAGTTGCATGGGGCGGTCTTCAAAAAGGACTTCTTCGGGAGCTTCGCCTATCCCTTTGACCTGTACGAGGTATAAATAGCGGAATACGCCGTACAGCACGAAGGGGATGGTCAGCATCATGGCGTGGTTGTCGGGCAGGTTGGGGGCCGAGAAGGTGTAGAGGCTGTAAGTCATCAAGGCCATGGCCGAATCGAGTATCAGCAACTGGTCGAGAAAGGGAACAGTGTAGCCCAGCAGGACGCGGCGGGTGACGTTGTTGTGGTTGTTCATAGCGACCAGTTCGGCGCGGCGTTTGCCCAGTCCCAGGTAGAGGGCCAAGAAGGTGGTGAACAGGTACAGCCAGGGGGAGAAGCGCGTCACAGTGATGAGACTGACCCCGGCCCCGACACGCAGGACGTAGAAACCGGCCAGGAGGAGCACGTCCAGCAGCGGGATGTGTTTGAGCCACAGGGAGTACGCCAGATTGCCGAGCAGATAGGTCAGGGCGGTAAGAAAGAAGCCGCGGTCGGGGTCGAGAGCCCAGGCAGCCGGCAGGGCAATCAGGGGCAGGATGACGGCAGCGGTCACGGCGAGGCGCACGGGTAGCGCGCCCGAAGGGAGCGGGCGGAGGCGCTTCCGCGGGTGCCGGCGGTCGGCATCGATATCGTGCAGGTCGTTGAGGAGATACACCGTGCTGGCAAGCATACAGAAGACGAGGAAACCTCCCACCGTGACGAGTACATCGGGCAGGTATTTGAGGTCGAATTTGCGGTCGAAGAACAGGGCGGCAAAGAGCAGGCCGTTCTTGACCCACTGTTTGGGGCGCATACTGCGCAAGAGAGCACGTGCTGTTTGCATGAGGGAGATTATATCAGGGCGTAGCTCTTGACCAAATGATTGATTCAGCTATAAGCTTGCCGGGCAATCCGATAAAACTACAACCACTTTACCCCCAGAAGGGAGCACCCCGCCTTGTGAATGTCATCTACTCCCATACCTGTGAACATATGCCCGAATTGCCCGACGGCAGCGTGGCTCTGACGGTCACCTCGCCGCCTTATTGGAACGCGATTGATTACGACCGTCACGCAGACGACAGCTCTCAGAATTATCGTACCCGGGCCTACGATGCCGGTTTTGGGGGATATGAGGAGTATCTCACCTGGCTGGACGGCATTTTCGACGAGGTGCTGCGGGTCACGAAGCCCGGCGGTTACTGCGCCGTGGTAATTGGAACGGTACTTCTGGAAGGCCGTCTGTACCCCGTGCCTTTTGATTTCACGGGGCGTCTGACGCGCCGGGGGTGGGAATTCCATCAGGACATCATCTGGCATAAGTGTACGGCGGGGGTCAAACGGGCTGGCGTGAGCATCCAGAAGCCGTTTCCGGGCTATTTCTATCCCAACATCATGAATGAATACATCCTGATTTTCCGCAAACCCGGCCCGAAAATTTACGAAGGCCGTACCACGGAGGAGAAGGAACGCGCCCGCTATCCCATCAACCGCGTTTTTACGATGGATATTGCCAACAGTATCTGGCATATTGCCCCGGTTCCACCAAACATCATTGACCATCCCGCTCCTTACCCTGAAGAAATTCCTTACCGCCTGATTTCATTGTATTCCTACCCCGGTGAGGTGGTGCTGGACCCCTTTACAGGTTCCGGGCAGACTTTGAAGGTAGCCCACCACCTGGAAAGAGCATACGTTGGTTACGAAGTCATCGAGAAATACGTTGCGCTGGCCGAGAAGCGCGTTCAAGAGCCGCTTTCCTTGCGCGAAGAGCAGCTCATCGCCGTTTTCGACAAAGTGTCTCTGGATACGCCTATCGCCGGAAAGAAAATTCGCAAGAAACACCCCCAAATGGCTTTGTTTGAGAAACCGGAAGATACCTATGGCAACTGATGTTGCAGCTTTGATACAACGCATTGCTGAGGTAGGGAGGAAACATCCCTCGCTGCCGGATTTGCGCGCCGTAGAACCTTTTGCTCACTATTTCGACGCAGATGGTCGTTTGCAGGAGACGCGCCTGGATGTGCGGGATGGCGCGGGTACTCGTCGGGAAATTTTGACGCGCTTTCTGCTTCTTAATGCCGTCCTTGACCAAGGGCCGGATATCACCGGTCTTCGGCGGATGCTGATTGGAGTTGTGAACGCTTTGTATCGTCGTGAGACGCGCATCCTTCACAAGCCGGTCGCATTTTTTCAGGAAATCGGACTGTCCATTGATAGTATCCTTGCAGAACATGAGGCGGTGCGAAAGGTGCGGGCCGCAGTCTGGGCGCAAGAAAATCAATCCAATGCAGCGCGTTACAACCTGTTCATGGATAATTCCCGGCAAGTATTGGGTTACGCCATTTTCCGCTGGGGCGTTCCTTTGGCACTACCTTACTTGTTGGAAAAAGATGCCTTGCGAAAAAATTCCAATACCGAACTCTCTCCGACCTTGTTGCTGGATTATCTGGAGCAATACGCTTCGGCGGAACAAATGGCCGAAGCGGTCAAAAGTCATCCGCGTTACGGGCTGGGCAAGGCCATTGGAAACAAAGCATCTCATCTTTTTGCTAAATGGCTGGTCTCGGGGTTTTCCTTGACCCGCCGGACTGACACGGCCTGGGGAAAGTTGTCCTACGAAGTGCCTTATGATTCCAATGCCGGGCGAGTGTTATGGCGCACCGGGTATTTGCTACATTGGGCCTCGGAATCCGCTTATCAGCACAGATCTGTGTTGCAGCTGGGGCGGGGGAAAGGGGCAACGATTTACTTGCGGGTGACGAACATCCGGGGGATAGGAGCAGAACGGGAACTGGACAAGCCTGTGTTGGCAGCCTATCGAGAAATTTGTCTGGAGCATTTGAAAACGCATCGCACCGCACCTCGAAAAGTGGAAATTCAGCGAATCCAGCACGCTTACCTTTTGGGAAGCAAATTTTCCGCCGCAGATTTTGACGATGGCCTGATTTACGTGGGGACACAATTCTGCTTGAATCACGCGCAACCGCGTTGCGGGACGTGTCCTCTTCGGGATATGTGCGCGGGGTACAACGAAAACACGTCTCTGATAACAAAATACCGAACCTGAAACGAAACCCCATGTCCAAAACCCGTCTCGACCTCCTCCTCGTCTCCCGCGGACTGGCTCCCAGCCGTTCCAAGGCCCAGGCCCTCGTCATGGCCGGACAGGTGCGCGTGAACGGACAGGTTGCCATCAAGCCGGCCACCAAAGTGGATGCCTCCGCCCGTGTTGATGTGGCGAGCGGCCCGCGTTTCGTCTCCCGCGGCGGCGAGAAATTGCAGGCCGCCCTGGATGTCTTCCCCGTGCAGGTCGCAGGACGGGTGTGCGCCGACGTAGGCGCATCCACGGGGGGCTTTACCGACTGTCTCTTGCAGCACGGCGCGGCGAAGGTCTATGCCATTGACGTGGGCAAAGGCATCCTGGCCTGGAAACTGCGCAACGACCCCCGCGTCGTGGTGATGGAAAAGACCAACGCCCGCTATCTCGAATCCTTGCCGGAGCCGGTTTCGCTGGTCACGATTGACGCTTCTTTCATCTCGATTAAAGTATTGCTGCCGGTGGTGCGGCGATGGTTGCGTAAGGCCCCTACCCCCGGCCCCTCCCCCGCGGGGGGAGGGGAAAAAGGGGAGGGGGAAGCCATCGTCCTCATCAAACCCCAGTTCGAGGCCGGCCGACGGGACGTTTCCCGCGGCAAGGGGGTGATTCGCGACCCGGAGATTCACCGCCGCGTCTTGACCGAAACCCTCCGCTTCGCCCAGGAGACCGGTTTTGCCGTCCGGGGCCTGCACCGCTCCCCCGTACTCGGCCCCAAAGGGAACGTCGAATTTCTGGCCTGGCTCTCCCTGGAAAGCGACCCCGTTTCCCCCGAGACCCTCGCTGCCTGGATTGAGACCGCCCTGGGGGGAGGAGCCCGTTGACCCTGCGGCGTGCGGCGTGCGACGTGCGGGCGTGCGACGACGACCGATGCAACCACCGAACCAATGCAACCAATGAACCAATGAACCAATGCAACTAATGCAACCAATGCAACTAACGAACCAATGAACCAAAAAGACCGCATGTTCCCCCGCTTTGCGCTCTACGGGTTCCTCAAAAACCTGCGCTTCTTCGACCCCTTCCTCATCCTCATTTTCCGCGAGGCAGGGCTGTCCTTCTTGCAAATCGGTACGCTCTACGCCGTGCGCGACGTGGCGACCAATATCCTGGAGATACCGACCGGCGTGTTTGCCGACACCTTTGGACGGCGCAAATCCATGTTGATGGCCTTCGGGGCCTACATCGTCTCCTTTCTGGTGTTTTACTTTTTGGCGGGGTTCGGTTGGTACGCCCTGGCGATGGTCTTTTTCGCCTTCGGGGAGGCCTTCCGCAGCGGGACGCACAAGGCGCTCATCCTTGAATATCTGCACCTCACGGGGCGCGAAAGCGAGAAGGTCTCCTACTACGGACGCACCCGCTCCGCCTCGCAGTTCGGTTCGGCCATCAACGCCCTGATTGCCGCCGGACTGGTCTTTGTCACCGGGCACTACCGTACCATGTTCCTGGTTGCCATCATCCCCTATGTGCTGGATTTCTTCAATCTGCTGACCTATCCGCCCGAGCTGGACGGTGAATTGCGGCCCGGGGACGTGGGCAGCATCTGGGAGCAAATGAAATCCACCACCCGGGACTTCCTGCATCTTTTTGCAGAACCGCGAGCCCTCAAAGCCATCTTCAACAGCGCCGGCTTCGATGCCCTCTTTAAATCCACCAAAGACTACCTCCAGCCGATTGTGGAGAGTTTCGCACTTTCCCTGCCGATTTTTCTGGCCCTGAGCGACAAGCGTCGTAGTGCGATTGTGATTGGTGTGGTGTACTTCCTGATTTATCTCTCCACCAGTTACGCATCACGCAGCGCCGACCGTTTCAGCCATCGCTTTCGCTCTCTGGGACGCGCCATTAATTTGAGTTTTCTTGCTGGAGCAGGGTTGCTCTTCCTTGCCGGCGCGGCGACCTGGGCACAGTTCACTGCCCTTCCCATTCTCATCTTCCTCGGGTTCTACATTCTCCATAACTTGCGCCGTCCGATGAATGTCTCTTACATTAGCGACCAGATTGCCAGTCGGGTGATGGCCTCCGGCCTCTCGGTAGAATCGCAAGTCAAGACGGTCCTGGCCGCTGTCTTTGCTCCGGTCCTCGGCTATCTGGCAGACATGTTAGGAGTTGGTCCTGCCCTGGCGATACTCGGTGCAGGGGTGCTTGGATTGTATCTGCTCGTGCGCGTCGAGGAGTAGTGACGATGGGCCGTGCGACATGCAAAGTGTGGGGCAGACCGTGAACCGTAAACCGTGCGACGGCCACCGATGCAACCAATGCAACCAATGCAACCGATGAACCAATGCACCGATGAACCAATGTTATACTTGCGGACGCTATGACCCTCGACACCATCCGCAACTTTTCCATCATCGCCCACATTGACCACGGCAAATCCACTCTCGCCGACCGGATGCTCCAACTTACCGGCACCATCTCCGAGCGGGATATGACCGCCCAGGTGCTGGACGACATGGACCTGGAACGCGAAAAGGGCGTCACCATCAAGGCCTCCGCCGTGCGGATGAACTATACCGCCCAGGACGGAGGCACCTACGAACTCAACCTGATTGACACCCCCGGTCATGTGGACTTCGGCTACGAGGTCAGCCGCGCCCTCTACGCTTGTGAGGGCGCCCTGCTGGTCGTGGATGCCTCCCAGGGCATCGAAGCCCAGACCCTCGCCAACCTCTACCTGGCCCTCGAAGCCGACCTGGAAATTATCGCCGTCATCAACAAGATTGACCTGCCCGCCGCGCAGCCAGAAGTGGTGGCCGAAGAAATCGAAAACCTGCTGGGAACTCCCGCCGAAGATGTCCTCCGCATCTCGGCCAAAGAAGGCCGCAACGTGGAGGCCGTCCTGGAGGCTGTCGTCCGGCAGGTCCCGCCGCCCCAGGGAGACCCGGACGCCCCCTTGCGCGCCCTGATTTTCGATTCGCACTACGATTCCTACAAGGGCGTGGTGGCTTACGTGCGCGTTTTCGATGGCTCAATCCGTTCCGACGACATCCTGCGCCTGATGGCGACCGACACCGACCTGCGCCCCGTGGAAATCGGCGTCTTCGCCCCCGACATGCGCCCCGTGAAAACCCTCTCCGCCGGAGAAGTGGGCTACGTGGCAACCGGCCTCAAGACCGTCCACGAGTGCCGCGTCGGAGATACGTTCACCCAGGCCAAACGTCCCGCCCCTGAACCCTTGCCCGGCTACCGGCATCCCAAGCCGATGGTCTTTGCCGGCATCTACCCCGTGGAGGGCGAAGACTACGAAGACCTGAAAGAAGCCCTCGAAAAACTGCAACTCAACGACGCTGCCCTGGTCTTCGAGCCGGAGACCTCCCAGGCCCTCAATTTTGGCTTTCGCTGCGGCTTTTTGGGCATGTTCCACATGGAAATCGTGCAGGAACGCCTGGAACGCGAGTACGACCTGGATATCATCGTCACCGCGCCCTCTGTGGAGTACGAAGTCCTCAAACGGAACGGCGAAGTCATCCGTATCGATTCCCCCGCCGACCTGCCCGACGAGGCCGAGATTGCCGAAATCCGTGAACCCTGGATGAAGATTCAGGTCTTCACGCCCACCGAGTACTACGGGGCGGTCATGGACCTGGTCACCAAAAGGCGCGGCATCTTCATTGGGCAGGAGTATCCCACCCCAAACCGCGTCCAGTTGCAATTTGAAATCCCCCTCTCTGAAATCATCGTGGATTTCTTCGACCAGTTGAAATCCCGCACCCGCGGCTACGCTTCCCTCGATTACCAGTTTGTCGAGTACCGCCCCGACGACCTGGTGCGTCTCAACATCCTGGTCAACGGCGAACCCGTGGATGCCCTGGCCGCCATCGTTCACCGCGACGACGCCTACCACAAGGGGCAAAAACTGGTCTCCAAACTCAAGAAACTCATCCCCCGCCAGTTGTTCACCGTGCCCATTCAGGCCGCCGCCGGAGGGCGCATCATCAGCCGCGCCAACGTCAAGGCGCTCCGCAAGGATGTGCTCGCCAAGTGTTACGGCGGCGACGTGACCCGCAAGCGCAAACTGCTCGAAAAGCAGAAAAAAGGCAAGAAGCGCATGAAGATGGTTGGGCAGGTGGAAATCCCGCAGGAGGCTTTTCTGGCGGTTTTGCGGCTGGGGGACGATTGAACCGGCGCGCTTCCCGGCTCCTGGCCTGGCTGCCCGGCGTGGCGGTCAGTCTGCTGGCGCTGGTAGCGCTGGCCCGCCTGGCCGACTGGCCAAAAGTGTGGCGCGCCTGGCGGGAACTCTCTCCCGCCGCCGTCGGCCTGCTGTGGGTACTGTTCCTCGTCTCCATGCTGACCCGCGTCGCCGCCTGGCGCGTCATGCTCGGCGGGAAGGTCTCCTTCGGGCGCGTCCTGCTGGCCCTCAATGAGGGCTACCTGCTCAACAACGTCTTTCCCCTGCGCGCCGGCGAGGTGGGGCGCGCTCTCCTGCTGGGGGAGCGCAGCGGTTTGGGAACCTTCTTCGTTGCCTCCACGATTGTGATAGAACGCGCCTTCGATTTGGCGCTGGCCGCCGCCGTTTTGTTGAGCACCCTCCCCCTGGCGCTGGCGGCGGATTGGGCTGCGCCCGCGGCACTGACCACCCTTGTAGCGGTTAGCGCGGCCCTGATGTTGCTCTACCTTTTGGCGCAGCACCGTTCCCGCTGGACCCCGCGGCTGCACCGCGCCCTTTCTCGCTGGCCCCTCTTGCGGGATGCCCTCTGGTCCCGCCTGGAATCCACCCTGGATGGATTCGCCCTCCTCACCCGTCCCCGCGCTTTCCTGCTCGCCTTTGGCGGGATGCTCCTCACGTGGGGTCTCGCCATCGTGGAATACACCCTGGCGGCCCGGCTCTTCGCCCCCTCCCTGCCCTGGTGGAGCGGCGCTTTCATCCTGGGCGCGGCTGCCGCGGGAGTGGCCCTGCCCTCCGCCCCGGCCTCCCTGGGCGTCTTCGAGGCCGCCGTGGTGGGGGCCTTCTCCCTCCTCGGCGTCCCCCTGGAACCTGCCCTGGCCTGCGCCGTCCTCCTCCACCTGCTCCATTTTGCTACCACCATGTTGATTGGCTCCTACGCCCTCCTGCGTGACGGCGAAACCCTGGCCGGTCTATGGCGCAGAGCGGTGCGAAGATAGATTGGTACATGGTACGTGGCACGTGACACGTGATACTTGATACCTGACACATCCCCATGCTCTCCCCTCTCATCTGGTACCTCCTCCTCACCCTCACCGGCTGGATGACCTTCCCGCTGGCCTACCGCCTCCTGCCGGGGCTGGCCGACCGGGGCTATGCCCTCAGCCGCACCCTCGGTTTGCTCCTGTGGGGCTACCTTTTCTGGATTCTGGCCTCTCTGGGCGTGCTCTACAACACTCCCGGCGGCGTATGGCTGGCCTGGGTGCTTCTGGCCTCCCTCAGTTTTGCCCTGGGGAGAAAATCCCTGCGCGGGAAGCGTCCCCTGTGGCGCTGGCTGGAAATCCGCTGGCGGATGGTGCTCACCGTCGAAGCGCTCTTTGCCGCCGCCTTCATCTTTATGACCCTCGTGCGGGCGGCGAATCCCGACATCGTGGGTACCGAAAAGCCGATGGAACTGGCCTTTATCAACGCCATCCTGCACTCGCCGGCCTTTCCCCCGCACGACCCCTGGCTCTCCGGCTACGCCATCTCGTACTACTATTTCGGCTACGTCCTGGTTGCCATGCTCGCCAAAGCGACCGCCACCGCCGGCCCGGTGGCCTTCAACCTGGGCCTGAGCGCCGTTTTCGCCCTCAGCGCTGCGGGCGCCTACGGTGTGGTTTACGATTTGTTCCCCCACCCCCAACCCCCCCCCCTTATGGGGAGGGGCGAAGGGGTGGGGGATGGGGCAGGAATCCCCCTCCTCGCCCCCCTCTTTCTCCTTCTCACCGGCAACCTCGAAGCCCTGCTGGAAGTCCTCCACGCCCGCGGCCTTTTCTGGCGTCCCGATGGCACCTCTCCCTTCTGGGCCTGGCTGGACATCCGCGACCTGGTCACCCCCCCGCAGGCTCCGCCCTCCTGGACGCCGACGCGCTTCTGGTGGTGGTGGCGCGCCTCCCGCGTCCTGCAGGATTACTCCCTGAGCGGCGCGCCGAAGGAAATCATCGACGAGTTCCCGGCCTTCTCCTACGTCCTGGGCGACCTGCACCCTCACGTCCTGGCGATGCCCTTTGCTCTCCTGGCCGCGGGGCTATCTCTCAATCTCTACCGCGGCGGAGGGCGCGGGCGCATCACTGCCGGGGGACGCCGTCTGTGGCACATCTCTCCGCTTTCTTTCGGGCTGGCGGCCCTCCTCCTCGGCGGGATGGCTTTCCTCAATCTCTGGGATTTCCCCGTGTACGTCGGCCTTTTTGCCGCTGCTTACGTCCTGCGGCAGGCGCACTTTCACGGCTGGGAGTGGGCGCACCTCGGCGACTTCCTTTCCCTGGGGGCGGCGCTGGGCGCGGCGGGCGGCCTGCTCTACCTGCCCTTCTACCTGGGATTTTCCTCCCAGGCCGGTGGGCCGGTTCCCAACCTGGTCTACGTCACCCGCGGGGCGCACCTGTGGGTCATGTTCGGGACGCTCTTCGTTCCGCTTTTCCTCTGGCTGAGTTATCTGACCTGGCGGGAGCGCCCCCCGCTGAAGCGCGGCCTGCTGCTCGGCGGCGGATTGCTTCTTGCCGGTTTTCTCTTTGCCCTCCTGAGCGGGGCGCTGGCCGGGATGCTGCCCGCCGTGCGGGATGTCTTCCTGGGCGGCATGGACGCCCCCTCCCTGGGCGCCGCGCTGACCGCGGCCTTCACCCGCCGGCTGCGCGCTCCCGGCGGCTGGCTGACCCTCCTGGCCTTGCTCGTGCCCATCACGGCGCTGCTCGCCGTCCCCCGCCGTCTTCCCCGCCGATGCCTTTTCCCCCTCTTGCTGGCCTTCTTCGGCGCGGCTCTCGTCCTGGTTCCCGAATTCGTCTTCCTGCGCGACCAGTTCGGGTGGCGGATGAACACCATTTTCAAGTTCTACTTCCAGGGGTGGCTGCTGTTTTCGCTGGCCGCGGCTTACGGGATTGCGGTTCTCTTGCGGGAAGCGGATTCCCGCTGGAAAGGCGCGGCCTCCCTGGGGTTGTTGCTCACATTGGGGGGCGGCCTGCTCTATCCCCTTTTGGGGTTCTACACCCGCACGGAGGGCTTTCATCCCCCGCTGGGCTGGAATCTGGACGGCGGAGCCTATCTGGAGCGGCAATCCCCTGACGACATGGCCGCTATCCATTGGCTGGAGAGCGCCCCGCCGGGAACGGTAGCCGAGGCCGTGGGCGGCAGTTACTCCGCCTTTGCCCGCGTCGCCACTTACAGCGGGCATCCGACCGTGCTGGGCTGGCCGGGGCACGAGAGCCAATGGCGCGGCGGCGCGGTGGAGCAGGGCAGCCGCGAGACGGACATCCGCCGCCTGTACGAAACCCCCAGCTGGGCCGAAGCGGAAACGATTTTGCGGCAATACGGCGTACGCTACGTCTTCGTCGGCGCGCTGGAGCGGCAGGCTTACCGCGTCAACGAACGCAAGTTCCGCCAGAATATGGAATTGGTCTTCGAGCAGGGGGAAACGCGAATTTATCGGCTGCCATGAGCGTCAGAAATCAGACTTCGGATGTCTTCAAGACATCCGAAGTCTCGGCTACGCAGACCTTCGCAACGCCTCGAACAGCGCTTCGTACTCGCCGCCTATCGTATCGGGCGAAAAGCGCAGGCGGACGTTTTGGGGGTCGCCGCGGTAGCGGGAGGGGTCTTCCAGCACTTCGATGAGTGCCTCTGCCAGGGCGGGCGCGTTCCCCGCCGGGACGGTGCAGCCCATCCCCGTCAGGGCAACCGGCTGGCGCACGCCCGGAATGTCGGAAGCCACGACGGGCGTGCCGCAGGCCATCGATTCCACCTGCACCATGCCGAAGGATTCGGTGCTGTTCAAACTGGGCAGGACGGTTACATCGCAGGCGCGGAAGAAAGCGCCCACCTCTTCATTTGGCAGCACGCCTAAAAACGTCCAGTGTTCGCCCAGACGGGCAATCATGGGGGCCAGTTTGCGGGCGTAAGTTTCTTCTCCCACCACGTTTCGATAGTGCCCCGCGTAGAGTACCCGCGCTTCGGGAAAGCGC
This sequence comes from Anaerolineales bacterium, assembly GCA_024763355.1. Classification (GTDB taxonomy): domain Bacteria; phylum Chloroflexota; class Anaerolineae; order Anaerolineales; family DRKV01; genus DRKV01. The sequence goes on along the minus strand of JANTFR010000037.1, from coordinate 2,066 downwards.
TCCAGAACGCGCGGCATGGCCTGGACGAGGTACTCCACCCCCTTTTCGGTCGCCAGCCGCGCCAGCATCCCGATGACGGGCTGACCGGGGCGCAGATTGTGCTTGCGCCGGAAAGCCTCCAGAGCGGCCTCGTCCGCTTCCGCTATCTCCACGGCGGGCGGGATGACGTGTACCTTGTCCAGGTAGCGGCGCAGGAAGGCGGAGTGCTCGGCGTAATCCCGGGTGTTGGTGACGATGGCAGTGGCGGCGCGGGCCGTGATGTGGTTGGCAATGTGCGAACCCTGGTTGGCGAGATAGTGGATGATGCCCTTAGGCAGGCGCAGGTCGCAGTGATAGGTCATCACCACCGGCTTGCCAAAAGCGCGCCCCAGAGATGCAATCAGCGCGGCATCCAATTGGGGGACGTGGACGTTGACCACATCCGCCTGCCGCACCAGCCGGGCGGCCCACAGGGGCATGGAGGGCATGATGACCCCCTTGCTGATACGCATCAGCACCCGCGGACGAATGACCTCCACGCCGTCCCGCATCTCCCGCGCCGGCAAGGCGGGGTCGAAGCGCGAGGTCAGTACGGTAACGCGATGGCCGCGCCGCGCCAGCGCCTTCGCCATGCGCTCGGTGTAAATCGTCAGCCCGGAGTAATGGGGGCGGTAATACGTCAGGGCAATCAGGATTTGCATCCTACGGATTCTCCACCGCGTACACCGTCGTCCCCTCGTATTGGAAGACCGGCTGCCAGCAGCCGCCCTCGGGAGCGGTGAATTTGGCGAGACCCGCCTCAGGGTAGTAGGCGCGCTCCAGGGCGCCCACTACAAAGTAGCGCACTTCGTATTTGCGGAGAAAATCGCAGGCTGCCTGGGGGTCTTCCACGCTGTAAAACAGGGTCACTTCCCCGATACGATTGGTCACCCAGTCGGCGGGCACTACCCCGCCCCGCTGCTGACGCTGATGCCAGTTCCAGCCCACCACGCCGGGCAGTCCGGTGTAAATCGTGTAGCGCGTCCCCCAACGGTATTCGGGGGTGTTCCCCTCCGCGATGACGGGCGAACCCTCCACGTGTTCCTGCATCCAGCGGATGGCTTCGTAATCGGGGCGCAGGGGGTAGGGGCCGTTCTGGTCGTAGTATTCGGCGTAAGGCATGTACGCCATCCCGTCCAGCGTGCGGGGGGCGTCGGCGGTCATGCGGTCTTTGAACTTGGCCGTCCCGCCCAGGATGGGGTAAAGGCTCATCCCGGCAACCAGCAGCAGCAGGACGGCCTGCCAGGCCAGCGCGCCGCTCCCCTTCCAGCGGGGCAATGCTTCGGTGAAGAACCAGTACAGGGAGGCCGCCGCGCTAAGCGCCAGCAGCGTCCAGCCCTGGTAATAGAACTTGAAGACCGTGTTCATGCGCCCGATGTCGCCCCGCAGGACGATGATTTCCACCACCAGCGTGAGGGCCAGCGCCGTCCCGGTGAAGAAGAGCGCCACCCGTTTGGGAGTCGTCAATCGGGAATTGAAGAGCAGCGCCAGCACCCACGTCCCCAGGGGGATGACCACCCACGCGATGGGAACCGCGTCCCGCAGAGGGGGCGTATCCACCCCCGGAACGGGCAGCCCCAAAAGGAGCATCAGCGCCCCCAATGCAGCCAGCGCCCCGTAAATGCGGCTGCGGTACGGGTGGAGCTTGCCCAGCGCCGAGAGGGGCGTGGTCGCCATCCAGTGGTAACTCTCGTAAGCCATCCAGGAGACAATCACAAACAGGAAGCCGCCCCAATGGACGAAGTAGGCCGAGATGGGTGTCTTGGGACCGAACCACCAGTCCACCTTGTTGTAGCTGGAGCCGAACCACAGGTCGTAGGGGCGGTAGAGGGTGAGGACGAGGAAGAGAAAGAGGAGGAGAGGAAGCCATTTTCTCCCCCTCCCCTTCTCCCCTCTCCCTGCGGGAGAGGGGCCGGGGGTGAGGGAGGGGGCAAACGCATACACCCCCAGCGCGACAACCGCCAGCGCCAGGTAAGTCGGCCAGTCCCAGGTGTTGGTGGGTTTGAGCGCGCCCACGGCCAGCGCGCCCAGGAAGACCCCTATCCACG
>JANTFR010000036.1 GCA_024763355.1 Anaerolineales bacterium | reverse complement strand
GAGCGAAGCAATCCCCCTCTCAAACCAGGAGATTGCTTCATACGCTATCGCTCCTTCGCAATGACACGATTACTGCTCAAGGTATTCCTGACCACTATAAGTTTTCAGAGTCTAATTCTAGAAATGGCACATGTTTAAGTTTTTAACCGCCTTTGAGGAAGGCCCAGGATGCCTGGGGTCGTTTTAAAAAAGGCATGGGGGAAACCGGAGGAGGGCACTGCACAATGGCGCGAAATGGAGTAGAGACAAGCATGCCTGACACATCACAAACACATTCTCAACGTTCCATCTTGGGGGCCGGGAGTGTATCCTACCATCAGGCCCGCATGAAGCATTGGGACGCGGTAGCCGCGGCGGGAAATGAACGCTCCCGATGGGCACGCTACTACCAGAAGCGTCTGGCAGAAGTTTATAAATTCGCGGTACCTCCCGGCAGAAGAATTCTAGAGATTGGTTGCGGAGGAGGAGATTTACTGGCCTCGCTGAAACCATCCTTCGGCGTCGGGCTCGACTTGTCACGCAACATGCTCCAATTGGCCCATCGGCGCCATCCAGAACTGCATTTTCTCCAGGCGGACGCCCACAACATCCCGCTGACAGGAACCTTTGATGTCATTATTTTCTCCGATTTGTTTAATGACGTATGGGACGTACAAGGCATTTTGGAAGAGGTGCATGCAATGTCCAGACCGGACACACGTCTCATCATTAACATCTACAGTCGCCTATGGGAGATACCGCTCACTTTGGCACAACGGATGGGGCTGGCCCAACCTACACTGACGCAGAACTGGTTGACGGTAGATGATATCTACAACCTGCTTTCCCTGTCCCAATTCGAGGTCATTCGTTCCTGGACAGAATTTATCTTGCCAACAGGCATACGACTTCTCGCGGCTTTGTTCAACAAAGGGGCGGTACGTTTCTGGCCTTTTCGGCACCTGGCATTGACCAACTTTATCCTAGCGCGTCCGTCTCCTATCGCATCTCTACACAACAACGCAGAACCCAAAGTTTCGGTAATTGTGCCGGCTCGCAATGAGGCCGGCAACATTCATCAAATTTTCGAACGCATCCCCAAGATGGGTCGGGAAACCGAAATTGTTTTTGTCGAAGGGGGTTCATCAGACGATACGTATACCGCCATTGAACAGGAGATGGCGCTTCATCCAGAAAAACACACCCAACTGCACCGGCAGAGCGGTATCGGGAAAGGAGATGCCGTCCGGCTGGGATTCGAAAAGGCCACCGGGGACATACTCATGATTCTGGATGCGGATTTGACCGTACCTCCCGAATACCTGCCTCGTTTTTACAAAGCATTGTGCGAAAGAAAGGGGGAATTCATCAACGGGGTGCGTCTGGTATACCCCATGGAAAAACAGGCCATGAAATTTCTCAACTTGTTGGGCAATAAATTTTTCAGTCTGGCATTTTCCTGGCTTCTGGGACAGTCAATTAAAGATACGCTATGCGGAACCAAAGTGCTCTGGAAGGATGATTACCTCCGCATTGCGGCCAATCGCCATTATTTCGGCGAATTCGACCCTTTTGGTGACTTCGACTTGCTGTTTGGAGCAGCCAAACTCGGCCTCAAAATTGTGGATTTACCCATTCGGTATCGAGAACGCACCTACGGCACAACAAATATTCAACGCTGGAAACATGGGATGCTTCTCTTGCGGATGGTGCTATTTGCCGCGGCCAGGATAAAATTCGTATGAAAACCCTGCATCTGGTCAAACAATGGTTCGCATTGCCAGAAACGGCCAATTTTGACCTAGACGATCCGCTCCTGACTGCACGGCGGCGCGATATCGTCCTGAGCAAACCATTCTTGCGCCAAATCTACGAAGAGTGGTACGCTACCCTGAAAAAAGTGCTGCCTTCCTCCGGCCCATTGTTGGAAATAGGCTCCGGCGGCGGATTTTTAGCAGAAGTAGTGCCTGATGTTATCACTTCGGATATCCTGCATCTAAGCAATGTTCACATCATTCTGGATGGAACAAGGCTGCCCTTCCGAGACACATCGCTGGGGGGCATTTTGATGGTCAATACCCTGCATCATATCCCCTCACCACAAGCGTTTTTCAGCGAAGCGACGCGTTGCATTCGTCCTGGAGGAAGTATAGCGATGATAGAACCATGGAACACTCCATGGTCTCGGCTGGTTTACACCTATCTTCACCATGAGCCCTTTCAGCCCAACGTAGAGAAGTGGGCGTTACCCGGCAACAGAGCCCTCTCCGATGCAAATGGCGCCCTTCCCTGGATACTGTTTCATCGGGACCGGGCGCGCTTTGAAACACTCTTTCCAGAATGGGAAATCCAGTTGATTCGGCCCATGATGCCTTTTCGATATCTGCTCTCCGGCGGCATGTCTATGCGTGCACTTGCTCCGGCTTGTTCATACGCTCTGTGGAGACGGTTAGAATCCCACATGGAGCGCTGGATGAAACATCTCGGCATGTTCGCATTCATCACACTTCAACGGCGGCGCATTTCATGAAACGAAACGACTGGCTTCTGTTCCTGGTCGGCATCTTGTGGATAACCCTGGCAACAGCAGCCATTTACTCCAAAGTGTTGTCCCATACGAATGGGTTATATCCCTGGGCCTCCGACGGATTGAGTCATGTAATGAAGGCGGCCTACGTTCAGGAAGAATTTTCCCAAGGAGTTATATATCCTGAGTTCTTTCCTTACTGGTATTTTGGTGCTCAAGTTTTACGTTACTACCCGCCCCTACCTTACTACGCCATCGTCCTGCTGAGCGCACTATTCCAGACATCCCTTATCGGAGGCACCAGTTGGCTAATCGCTCTGTGCGCCTGGATAGGGGGACTCTCCTGGCTCCTATATCACCGCTGGATTGGATGGACTGCCGCTATTGGCGGAGGTACACTGTTCCTCTTTTTGCCTGACAATATTCGGGTAGCCTTTGCCGAAGGCAATTACCCACGCATGGTGACAACGGCTTTGATTCCCCTGCTCATCTACTTCGTCCTGCGAATACAAGAAGATGATTCCCCCTTGTGGAGTCAGGCGGGTCTTATTATTAGTATGGCACTTGTGGTACTTTCCCACGCGATGCTGGCCGCTATTTACGCTGTGACAATCACAATCTTTGTCGGCATCCTCTGGCTTGGAAAGGCCACCACACTACGCCGTGCCTCTCTGGTTCCAGCCAGCATTGCGATAGGCATCATGCTGTCAGGATGGTGGCTTCTTCCCAGTTTCACGGGCGGCATTACGGAAATGGATACTTCCTACTGGTCGCGTATCACTTTCCCGTGGAGCGAATTACTCAACCCGTGGCTACGTCAGCACAATATAGAGGCGCTCTACGTCGGTGCTGTCCTGATGGTATTACCAATCATCGCCATCATCCTCCCCAAAGGGCGTTCCGCATACACCCTTGCTTTGACCGCTACCGGAGCATTTGGCATCCTGATTAACACATCTGGATTTAACGCCCTGTATAATGCATTGCCATTGAGTTCCTTAATGATGCCCTATCGCTTCCTGGGAATCGCCAGTTTTACCCTCTTACTGGCCCTCCTGTGGCAGGTACACGCTTGGGAAAGCCGTTATCAATGGCTCTTGATAAGCGTCATTCTTCTCATCGCTCTGGACAACAGTCCCTCATTACGATTGATACGATTAAGTCCGCCCAACCAGGATGTACTGAATATTGCCCACCGCCTTGCCACTTTGCCAGGATGGAGAGAAGCGACGCTTGATGAGGGGAGGCTTGGCCCCGCCCCATCCTACTTCTTTACCGAGGCAGGAGGCAGGGAACAAATTTATGGTTGGTCATACTACGGAGCCCGCGCGGCTACTACCATTTCCGCCTTAGAAGACGCCATTTTGTATAACAAGAAACAGTACGTTCTCGACCGTCTAGCACTTTTTGGCACAGATGATGTCGTCCTGTTGAAAAGTCTGGATTCGGCCCCCGCCATCGCATCCGGATTGCTCTCCGCCGGATACGACGTCGCTTACGAGAGCGACAAAGTCGCCCTTTACCACAAAGATGGTCTGCCACGGGCGGCTGTCATCGGGCAAAATATTCTCGGCATCGGCCGTGGGGCACGCAATTTCTCTTATCTATATCCTCAAATTATTGTCGGCACATCTCCCAATGTGGACGACTACGACCTGGACACTTTGACCCGCTATTCAACGGTTGTACTTTCCGGATTCCAGTGGCACGACCGACTTCAAGCAGAGTCTCTCGTCCAACAAGCCGCCAAAACGGGTACTACCTTCATTATTGACCTCACTAACTCCAGAGAAGACCCTGTCTCTCGCATTCCTCGTTTCCTCGGGGTTTGGGCAGAACAAATCATTCTGCCTCCAGAGCCCATTCGTGCCCAGGGAGACGGAGCAGAATACGCTCTTCGTCCCTTCGGAACACAGGAACGGCTCTGGCACACCCATACTCCACAGGGGCTGCAAACTAAAGTAGTGACCTATGACTACCTGGGGGAAGAAGCAACGATGGTAGGGTACAATACATATGGCGAAGGGCATGTCTGGTTCATCGGAGCGAACTTACCCTACCACGCCGTAACCACAAACGACTCCGAAGCCATCCGTATGCTCTCGGAAATCTTACACCTGAAAGTCAGAGCATCTACCTCTGCCTCTCCCATTTCCCTGAAAAACTACCGGGCATCCCACACCGGTTACCAATTCGAATACAGCCTGCCTTCTTCCGCTTTGCTCTTCGTGCCGGTGGCTTACCACGAAGGAATGACTATATCAGTTGACGGGGCCAAAATCCCCCCGCAATCCTTCGAAAACCTGCTCGCCTTTGACGCCCCTGCCGGCCACCACAGGGTGGAAATTCGCGTGCATCACACCGGTATTTACCAGGCCGGAATCGGCGTCTCCGCCCTGGCTATCCTGGCTTGGATGACCCTGACCGGCATACAGTTCTTCCACAAGAGGAGGCCCCACGCATGAAACCTCGCTTCCGTTACCTGGGCATCATCCTGCTGGGAAGCGTTTTACTGCTACTGGCCTCGCTGGGAAACCCAAACACGGTTCGCGCTCAGACCAGTGGCATAATCGTACTCGACAGTTTATTCGATGATTGGATAGGGCAACCCTGCATCTCCGACCCCGTCGGCGACCAGACATATGGGGCTAATACCGACCTGACCAATTTTTGCTTCGCGACCAATCCTAATGAGGATGTGGCCTACTTCATGGCGGAGCGCCGCTCCGGCACAAACCGGCTGCGCCTCCTACTGGTGATGGACACCAATCGAGATGGCTATTTGACCGATGTAGACCGCATCGTGAGAATAGACTACCTTCCTCAGTCCAATGGCTCCGATGTCAGCGCAATCGTGTACGACGGCGACGGAAACGGCCTGTGGCTTGTAACCTATGGTGACACCGGCGAGAGTATACAAGAGGGAGGTCGCAAAGTGGAATGGGGGTTGCCTTTTTACACACTGGGTATCCAGGCTGGTCAGACTGTGGATATGTACCTGAGCAGCGTACAAACGTTTGTATTCTTCGATGCCATCTCCGACTCAACCGACATCGTAACCTGGACGCCCGCAGATGCACTCGGCCCCGTTCTGCTCGGAGTTCTGGTGCTGGCCGGAGTGCTCTGGTTCACTTATATACGCAAGAGAGCAAGGACGGAGCCTTGATTTGGATAGGACTGCTGCTCACAGCATTGTGGATAGGGAGCATCCTCTTTTTCCGCGCCTATCGCATCTGGCTGCTTTTTTACCTCGTCAGTGTTGTCGGCATGGCTTACCTGATGGTTTGGGTGACACGCTCTCTCTTCAACATAGAACCGCTGCTTTCCTATTCCACCGCCTGGACAGTGCATACCATCACCCAACACATCGGAATTCCTACCCGCATCTTCGAGCGCGCTCCTGACGTTCTTCTTGTCCTGGTCGTCGTTCAACGCGTCGGGCAGGCGATGGGATGGACGATGCTCAAAATCGGGGTCGAGTCATCCGGATTATTGGAAATCTGTGTTTTGGTCAGCCTGGTTCTTTTCTACCCTGGCTGGTCGTGGCGGAGGAAAGCCGGCTCTGTAGCATTCGGAGTCACTGTCAGTTGGGTTGCCAATGTCCTCAGGCTCCTTCTGATTGTCATCCTGCTGCACTCATTCGGTAAAGACGCCCTGGTACTTGCACACACATACGTGGGGAAAATCTTCTTCTTCGCCCTGACCATTGGTCTCTATTGGGTACTGATTACTGTTCCAACCCTGAAAACGTTGGGACATCCTCCACAAAGCACATGAGCCGTTTCTTCGAGTTTGCTTTCTTTTGGGGAGTGTGGCTGATTGTTCCCCTGGTGGTGGATGGTATTTCGGCGCTCTTCAGCCTTGCCGGCGTAGCCATTGCGCGCTTTCGTCAACGCCGACACCCCCCATCCGCTCTCACTTTTTATCCTCGCGTCTCCGTCATCATTCCCGCCCACAACAGCGAAAACACTCTGGCTGCCTGTTTGCGCTCCCTTTCCCGGCAGGATTACCCTCTGGACAAAATCGAAGTCCTGGTCGTAAACAACGGCTCTACAGACCACACCTTCAGGGTTTTCGCCCATCTACAAAGCCGCTTGCCGCTCCACATGAGTTGGCATAGCATCATCAACAAAGGCAAAGCATGGGCGCTCAATGCCGGCATCCATCTTATGAAGGGAAAGTACATCTTCAATGTGGACAGCGACGTGGTACTCTCCCCAAATGCCATTCGCACAATAGTGGAAGCCCTGGAAAGCGACCCCACCCTGGGAGCGGTTACCGGAGCCATTCGCGTGCTGCCTCCCCCCAAAAAATCCACACGCATGCGCATCCTTTTGGCTGCTGCCGAATTTCAGGAATACATATCCGCTTTTCAGGTAGGCCGTCAATACCAAAGCATCCTGCACAACTTGTACACTCTTTCGGGCGCGTTTTCTGTCTTTCGCCGGGAAACGCTGTTACAAACATACCTTTATTCGCAAGAAACGGTTACCGAAGACACCGATTTGACTTTTGATATTTATGAACGTCTGCGCGACCAGCATGTCAGTTGTGTATGTGCGGCTATCGCGTATGTCCACCCCATTGAATCGCTTTCCGCTTTGTACGCTCAACGGGTACGCTGGCAGCGCGGCCAGGTCGAAGTTAGCGCACGACACGCCGAATTGATGAAGCGCCCCCCCTGGCAGTTGAGAGGTTTCAACCCCGCCCGTGTTTTGTTGATTGACCACACCCTGGCCTTTCCGCGCTTCTTATGGACTTTCTTCACCCCCGCGCTGGTTGCTTTCGGCTATTCTCTTTCCCTCCTGGTGGTCGCCTTCTTAATCATGTACCTGTTCTACCTGAGCATTGATATCCTCTGGATAGCCGTCGCCTGGACAGGTGTGGATTCCGAAGGCCGCCATCGGATTCAAGAGACACTTTGGGCCTTGCCTTTTCTGCCACTCTACCGCATGCTCATCTTCTGGTTCCGCTTCAGCGGTTTCCTGCACGCGATTGCCGAGCAGAACAATAGTTCCTGGCGCGTTCAAGACCCCGCCGTACAAATCCAAGAGGGGATGGACGACCTGCACTACCGGCTGGAGACGTGGTGGATGGCCCACGTGCGTCGCTCCCAAAATTCCTGACCGACAACCACAGAGAGGGCATGGCAACAGAGTCCTGCCCTCTCACTTCAGATAGATACCATCCGGGTCGAGTTTCTCGTGCAGAATACGCAATTCGTCGGCGGAAGGCGGCTCGGTAAGGCGCAAATCGGGGGCGATTTTGATATCCCAACCGGTGTTAGCGCGCACTTCTTCCACGCTCCTGTCGGGATGCAGGGCAGTGAGCACCAGTTCGCCAGTCTCGTCGGGTTCCATAACCCCCAAATCGGTGACAATAGCCTGCGGCCCGCCGCCGCGCACACCTGAGGCATCGCGTTGTGATTTTCCACTCAGAAAACCGGCGGAGGTGCGAAAGTCCACCTTCTCCGGGAAACGGCGCTTCTGGTGACGGGTAAGCACATAGCAGCGGTTAGCCCAGGCAGCAATCAGTTCCGCACCGCCGGAGCCGGGCAGGCGCACTTTGGGGTGGAAATAATCGTCCCCGATGACCGTGGCGTTGATGTTGCCAAAGCGGTCAATTTGCGCTCCACCCAGAAAGCCCACATCCACATTACCGCGCTGCAAATAGAGGGCGAAAATATCGTACATGCTGCACACGGAAGTTGCTCCGCTCACCAGGGTGGGGTCTCCGATGGACAGCGGCAAGCGGGAGGGCCGCGCCCCGATGACGCCCGCCTCGTAAATCATCACCAGATTGGGGGCGTGGGTGCGCCGCGCCAGGTTGCAGGCCAGGTTGGGCAGCCCCACGCCCACGAAAACGACATCGCCATCCCGCAACAGACGGGCGGCGTTGACGGTCAGCAGTTCGGAGGAGGTGTAGGAGGGGTTCATTGGTCGGTTAGTCTGATTGGTCGAAGTGGTCTGATTGGTCGGTTGGTTTGATTGGTCGAAGTGGTCTGATTGGTCAGTTGGTCAAAAGTGGTCGAAGTGGTCGTCGGTGGGTCGTCATGCTCTGTGGTCTATCGTCCGCGGTCTGTCGTCTTTCGTCCGTCGTCCACAGTCTATCGTCCGCCGTCTCCCATCCGCCCCACGAACTCCCGCACCAGGCGGGCGACTTCGGCCGGGCGCTCTAGCGGAAGGAGGTGGGTGCTGTCCGGCAGGGTGACGATTTCGGCATGGGGCACTTTGCGCTGGAAGCGGGCGGCGGTTTTCTCCCAAAAGGTATCGGTTTGCGCCCCGCGGATGACCAGCACCGGCAGGCGCAGGCGGGAGAGTTTACGCCAGATTTCACCGTCGGCGCGCAGGCCGGTGACGTAAATCCGCGCTTCCCATTCGGGAGAGTACCGCAGGCGAAAGCCATCTCCGGATGGGTCTGGTTCGGCCAAAGCATTCACGTAAGCCCACATGGCCGCGTCATCCAAACGGCTGAAGACGCGTTTGCGACGGTAGTTCTCGAACATAGCCTGCTTGCTCTCGAATTTTCGGCGACGGCGCAGCGCTCCTCGCGCCAGGGGGTGCAGGCGATACCCCAAACCCAGCAGATACGTCAGGTTCCACCAGGCCCCCATCAAGGGGGGGAAAAGCACCGGGTCTACCAGCACGAGAGAGCGGAACAAATCCGGGCGGTAGAGCGCCGCCCGCAGGGTGGCGTTGCCTCCTACGGAGTGACCCATCCCCACCACCGCTTCCCCGGGGCAGTGCTCCTCCAAAAAAGTTATCAGGTCGCCTGACAGGGGACGCCAATCAGTAAGCACGGCATGGGATGCATTCGGCCACAAGGGGCGGGCCTCCATGGCGCAGACACGATAGCGCTCACCCAGGGCCTCCAGCAGATGTGTATAGGCCGCCGGAGGGTAGCCGTTGGCATGGGCAAAGTGCAGCGGCAGACCGCCCTCTCCAAAGTGCAGGCAGGGAATGTTCATCGGCTGGCTCTATTCATGGGACGCAGATGTACACGGATGTTTATTCGTGCTATTCGTGCTATTCGTGCTATTCGTGTCCATTCGTGTTTATTCGTGGACATTCGTGTCCATTCGTGCTATTCGTGTTTATTCGTGGACATTCGTGGACATTCGTGGACATTCGTGTCCATTCGTGTCCATTCGTGTCCATTCGTGGACATTCGTGGACTAATACGCGCCGTAGTTGACCTGTGCGCTGAGACGTTCTCCGGCGCGCAGGCGGGCATGGACTTCGTGCCCCAGCTTTTGCCAGTATTCGGCGCGGTCGGCCACCCCGTAAACCCATTCGTCCAGATAGGATTGCAGTCTGGCGGGGTCTTTGCTGATGGCATCCCAGGCGATGTAGAACTGGTTATCCCGGTCGTAGTAGCCCTGCGTGTAGGAGGGGTGCGCCGCGTAGGGCACGTGGCAGACGGCATCCACAATCATGCCGGGGATGAGGGTGCGGTTGGGGTCGGAGTGAATGACCGCCTCCGGCACGATTTCCTCCGCGGTGAGAATGACGCGCTCGGCGGCAAAGGCCGCCTCCCGCTGCTCGCCGATGATGCCCCAGATATGGGCATTGCCGTTCTCGTCGGCGCGCTGCACGTGGACAATGGCGACATCGGGGTTAAGCGCCGGCACGACGGTCACCTCCCCGCCCGAATAGGGGTCGGTGAGGCGGCGGTACTGCGGATTGACGCGCGCCAGGTCATCCACCGCGGTAGGATTCATGGGCATGAAAGGCAAACCGGATGCCCCAGCCTGTAAACGGGAAATCATCGCAAAGTGAGAGTATTCTTCCCATTCCAGGCGGCCTTCCTCGATGGCCTTCCGCACCACCCGCAGGGAGCCGACCCCGGGGTTGCCCATGTACGAGAAGATAACCTTGCGGGCGCAGCTTGCCGCCACCATCTGGTCATAAATCAAATCGGGGGTAGCACGCGCCAGCACCAGGTCGCGGCGCTTCTGACGGATGATTTCGTGCCCCGCGGCAAAAGGAATCAGGTGGGTAAAACCGGCCGCATATAACACATCGCCATCGTGCACGTATCGCGCGATGGCTTCGGAGAGAGACATAACTTTGCTCATGGCAGGGTGAGACGAGGGAATTCAGCCGCGCCGCGGCTTTCGTCTCTATTCTTTTTTCTTCCGTTTGAAAAGCCGAAAACGGGTGCTCTGCTGCGGTTGAGGCCGGAAGCGGTACATCAACGTCCCGCCGATAATCACCAGGGGCATCCCCAGCAAGAACAGGGAATACACCGGGTCACCGGCGCTATCCGTTGCCAGGAAGAGGAACACCCCTATCAGCCCGATGATGAGCAGAAATCGCCCGAATTTGTAACGCATCGTTTTGAGAACAGACCTCACAGGTCTGGGAGACCTGTGAGGTCTTGTGTGAGGTCTTGAAGAAAAGGATTACCGAATCAGCGTGCGAATTTGCTCGTGCATGTAGAGCGGCAGGTAGTAATGCCCGCCGGCATTCTTGCCGCTGGCGCCAGAACCTTTCCATCCGCCAAAAGGCTGGAAGCCGGGCCATGCGCCGGTGGTAGCGCCCTGCGGACGGTTGGCGTAGGTCACGCCGGCCTCGATGTTCTCAAAGAACCATTGAGCCTCTTCTTCCGTGCCGTAGAAGCCCGCCGTCAGCCCGTAGTTCACGTTGTTGGCCTCTTTCATGGCCTCTTCCAGGTTGGCGACCTTGGTTACCATCGTAATCGGCACGAACATCTCATAACGCCACAGACGATGCTCCCAGGGGACGTCGGCTACGAAGGTCGGCGTGGCATAGAAGCCCTTGGCGTATTCCCCTTCGGTGAGCACTTTGCCGCCCGTCAGGAAAGTTCCGCCCGCTTCCTTGAGTTCCTGCACGAAACCTTTGTAATCTTCCAATGCGCCCTTGTTGATGACCGGCCCCATGTACACATCCCGCAAGGTGGGGTCGCCAACCTTCAACTTGTTGGTCAGAGAGACCAGGCGGCTGACGAGTTCATCATAAACCGGTTCTTCGACGTACACGCGGGAGCAAGCCGAGCATTTCTGCCCTTGCAGACCGAAAGCAGAGCGCACGATACCCAGCGCGGCGCGCTCCAGATTGGCATGGCGGGAGACGATAGCGGGGTTCTTGCCGCCCAGTTCCAGAATAACGGGGCGCACATACTTGCCCTGGGCAAAATCCTTGTAAATGCCCATGCCGACATCGAAGGAGCCGGTGAAGGTCACGCCGTCCACTTCGGGGCTGTCAATCAACGCCTGCCCCAGCGTGCGGCCCGGCCCGGTCACGTAGTTGATGACGCCCTCCGGCAGGCCAGCGTCGCGGAAGCACTCAATCAACAGGCGCACCGTCCAGGGCGTATCGGTAGCGGGTTTCACCACCACGGTATTGCCCGTCACCAGGGCCGCCCCCGTGGGGCCGCCGGTCAGCGCCGTGGGGAAGTTGAAGGGGCTGATGACCAGCCACACTCCGTAAGGGCGCAGCACCGAGATGTTGGTCGCTTCATAGCCCACCAGCGGGTCCTTGCCCATCTCCACGATGTAGCCGTTGTTCTTCTCCATCTGGTAGCAGGAGTAGCGCACCAGGTCGGCAGTCTCCGCCACGTCGCCGAGGGATTCCATGCGGTTCTTGCCCACTTCCAGGGCCATGGCCGCCCCAATCTTGAAGATGCGCTCATCAATCAGGTCGGCGGCCTTGCGCAACAGGGCGACGCGCTCCTGCCAGGGCATCCTGCTCCATACGGGGAAAGCCTTGCGGGCCGCGGCCAGTGCCTCGTGCGCTTCCTTCGCCCCGCCTTTTTGGAAGACACCCAGCACCATATCGGTATTCACCGGCGACCGCTTCTCGAATTTCTCATCAATGAAGCGGTCTTCGCCGTTGATGATAAGGCCGTACTCCTGGCCCAGATTGTCTTTCCATTCCGCCAAAGCCTCCTCGAAGCGAGTGTGCAACTCCTCCGGAGGGTTGAACATGGTGGCATACGTCAATTTGAACTTCTCGGCCATGGGAAAACCTCCTGTCTTGGCTTGTAGAAGGGTAGAAAAAGGAAGGAAGTCATTTGACGGGACCTCCTGAAACCGTTTCCTTGCGTCGTATAGTATAGCCCAGGCGTGGCAAAGCGTCAAAGATGAGGGTATACTTTTCCCCATGACGGATATCCATATTTTTCCCGCCACCTGGAAAGACGCCTGGTGGGCCGCGGGGCGCGATTTCGCCTATCTACCCCCTGTAGAGCCAGATTTCGCGGCCATGTCCCCGTCGCGCCGCATACTCCTGCGCGCCTTCATCCTGCCCATCAGTTACCGGCAGCGTTCCTACGGCTGGGTTGCTCGCGCGGGGACGCGTCCGCTTGGCTATCTCTTCGCCCGCCCGCGGGGAAAGGCGTTGATGATAGAAGCCCTGGGTGTAGAGCCGGAACACCGCCGTCAGGGGGTGGGGAATCTGCTTGTGGAACGGGCGGCTGCCGCCGCCCGGCAAGACGGACTGCCCTTTTTGGCGGCTACCGTTTCCCTGCAGAATACGCCGGCTCTGGCCTTTTCCCGCGCCCTGAAATTCCGTCCCTGGCGTTCCCGCCGCTGGATAGCGGATGCCCTGCCCCCGATACCTTCCGTTAAAACCGCCTTCCGCGTAGACGAACTCTCCCCCGCCGAGACCCTGCCCGCCTACGAGCGCTGGCAGATGCGGGCTATCAAATCCGGCGCGGCCTGGGCGGCGGAGGCCCTGCTGAACAAACCCTGGTTCCGGCACGCCTGGAAAGGCTACGCCCGGCATTGGCTGTGTTTCCGCGGCGGACGGGAAAGCGGCTACCTGCGGATTGCGGGTCTCGGAGGGCGCCATCAAGCCTACCTGGCCTGTCAGCCCGCCGACCTGCGCGGAGACGCGCCCCTGCACTGGCTGCACGCCGCCCTGGCCTCCTACGAAACAGCCCTCCGGCAACTCGCCCTGGAACTCCCCACTACCGCCCACGAAGAGGCCGCCGGAGAGGTCCTGCGCGCTGCCGGCCTGGAAGAAACAGTTCCTCCCCGCTTGCTGCTTTTGCGGAGGGCGTAATCTGCGTTAAACTCTTGCCTGTATCTCCCCCATCGGGTATAATCTGCGGCGCACTCCGAAAGAGCACGGGCGCGTAGCTCAGCTGGTTAGAGCGCACGGTTCACATCCGTGAGGCCGGGGGTTCGAGCCCCTCCGCGCCCACAAATTCTTCTGACGTCCCCCAAAAAGGGGGGCGTTTTGCATTAAGTACCTATCCGAAAAATGCGCAGAGGGTTGAGGTTCTCGAAGCCCAGCGCTGGTTTCGAGAGCCTCAACCGACGCCTTTTCGAATTTTCGGATAGGTTCTCAACTCTGGATATCCCCAGGTATTCATCGCGAATCGCCCGGTGTGAATCCGGACGATTTTCTTTTCCTGGTGGCAAAAGCATCCTGTCCTCATGCGACTTCTCTGGCACAGCGTTTTACGCTCCCCCTTGGTGGTCAGCCCTCTCCCGGGTAACGCACGCCCCAGCGGGCACGCAGGTCATCCATCAGCGCCAGCAGGCGGCGAGATTCGTCTAGCGGCATGCGCGGGCTTTCGGTCAGCCCCTGCCGCAGGCAGGCGTGCACTTCGGCGATCTCGTAGCCGTAGCCGTTGTCGGAGCAGGGGAAGGTGCGCGTCTCCGGCGGCGCGCCGCGGCGGGTCAACGTGACGGTTTCGGGGTGGAAGAAGGGTGCGTGAACGTGGATCGTCCCGGCTTTGCCCAGCAGCCAGGCTTCCTGCGGCTTCTCCAGCCCCATGCTGCTGCTCAGATGCGCCAGTGCGCCGGGATAGACCAGCGTCAGCGCGTCCGCCAGGTCCACGCCGGTGGGGGCCAGCAGCGCTTCCCCGTGGACGCTTTGCGGGAAGCCGAGCAGCAGGGTGTCGAAAATTCACATCCTGTCGTTGAGGAAGTCAAGATGAATATTAGCTTTTTCTAATCTACCAAATCCGCTCGAAAGCCTACCACAAAAGTGGATATTCATCGCTGTCGTGAAAAAGCTAATCGGAACCAGCGGGGCATCGACCACCTTCCTGGATACGTCTGGGAAACTCCCGTTCCAGCCACAACCAGGCAACACCACCAAACACCCGCGGCAGCCAATAATCTGTCAAGCGGTAAGACAGCGCAATGGCAAGCGCGGTTTCTGGGGAAATCCCCAGACGGGTATACAAAGCAGTCAATGAGAGTTCTGCCAGTCCCACCGCACCAGGGATAGCTCCCAAAGCGTTAGTCGCCAGCGTGAGAGCGTAAACAACCAATAGGGATGTCCAGGGTAACGTCTGCCCCAGGGCCAGGAAACACATTCCCAGCCCTAACACTTCGAAACCAGCTCGGCCCAGCAGACTGATACCGATAGCGTAGGGTTGCTCTCTCAGCAAGGGTAGCACTTTCGCGGCCAAATTGCGCCCGCGCTGACGGATACGCTTACTGGGCCAATTGCCGAATTGCCGATGCCAGCGCGGAAGAACCAGCTCATCCCAGAAGAGTGAGACGCGCTTGACCCCCCACCTCCGGATGCGGATAAAACCGCGCTGCCGCCACTGCCAGATCACCAGCAGACCCAAAGCAACACCGGCCATAATCCATAAAATAACTGTTTGATGAGATAGGTTGATCCCCTGTATACTTTGCAAGATTGTCAGTCCGGCAACTGGCAGGGCTAACAGCACAACACTTGCCGTTACCAGTGCCATTTCAACCAATGTTGTCACCGTGGCCACATCCGGTGCAACGCCGTCCGATTTTAGCAAGCGTGCTCGCAATACAGTGCCACTGATGGTAGCCGACGGGACGACTGACTCGATAAACGCCATCGCAAGCTGGATGACATACTGCCTGGTAAATGGCACAGTGGCGCCATAATGTCGCAACAAGATCTCATTGAGCCATGTTACCGCGGCGTAGGACGCTGCTTGAAAGGCAACCGCCAGCAGCAACCAACTCCATTGTGCCTGTTGTAGAACAGTTTGCAGTTCGTTCCAGTGCACTCCCCGGTGAAAGAGGAATACGGCTAGAAGCAGAACAACCAGCAAAGGGAAAAATCGTTTCATTGAAGATTTCATGTTATCCAACTGGAGGAGCGATGAACGAATAGGGTTTCATTGGGTAAAAGATTTCGGTATGATTTCTAACGGCCTCCCGGATGGGCCGGTTGGCTGCCCATCTCTGGCTGGCATAACATTCCAATGCCAACGCCTTCTTGGTAAATACATCTGTCGTGAGATCCAGAGTTTTTGTGTTTGGCCGGGATTCTTCATTCGTTTCCCCAGGATGTTTTTTGGGAATCGCCCGGGCCTCTTTCATCCACAAACCGCCGCGCTGCCACATCCGGTACGCTAGCAGTTCGAGCCGCGTTGATTGCATTCGTTGCCGATCAAGTGTTGCTGCCAATAGGGTAAAGCGCGCTAGGGCACGGTGGTCGGAGTGCGCATCTTCGGGATGCGGTAGAATCACGGTTGTCGGTCGAAATTCCGAGAGTTCCTTTTGGAGCAGCCGCATCAAGCTTGCTCCGGTATAGGGCAAAATAGGGCTGTTCAAGGCCTGCTCAGCATGGTCAAAACCGGTTGTTGGAGAACTATAGGGAACCTCGGTCATCCAATCGCGCTGCCAGATTGCATCCAACCCACGGTCGGGAAACCCCCAAAAGCGAATCTGTTGAGCTTTGAGTCCCAGGAAGATTAGGGCGCTCAAACTTTCTTGCTGGCGTATGACAGCCAAGCGTCGAAAATTGCTGTGGCTTATGGAATGCATCCCCCCACTGATCGCCGTCAGGTAAGACGCATCACCATTGGTAGCCACGATAACCCGAATCAGGGGCGCGGGATGCACGTCCATTGCTGAGGCGATCAACCCACCCGCAGCCAGGGTTTCATCATCCGGGTGTGGAGCCAGGATCAAAATACGTAACTGTGAATCAGGCAAAAGATGCAATTCATGGGATGTTGAGTGAACATTCTGTTTGAGTTGACGCCTGAATAACATTGATGGTTCTCTTTCAATAATCGTGAAACTTGCAAGTGGACACCTTGTAAATTCAAGAGATGCGTTTCCTTTTTGGGGCCAGTCGCCATTGAACAAACGTTTCCCTTCCAAAATCTGCCCATACTGTAGCAATCTGGCGATACATCTGCCAACGGCTGACTATACCGCCAACACCTTTGCGCTTTTGCTCCTTCATGCGATGCGTGACGCCTCGCCAGACCACTTTTCGAATTTGCCAATTTTGGCGTTTGGCGTAAATAGTCAATCCGGTCTCCACGCCATAACAAGAATTTTTCAGTGGTGTCAAGATTCTCTCGGCATCTAAACGCCGCAAGCAACGTTGCCCGGTCAGATTCGGGGCCAGCAGGTGAGATGCATCCGTAAGCACGCCGCCGTGCCGGAAAACAGCGATGCTCATTTCGTAGCTTCTATCTGCTACAGGTTGGCAAAGCGCCTTCAGATGGCCTGGATGTACTCCGATCAGATCAGCGTCCAGAAAAAGGACGAAATCCGCGTGCAGCGCCCGCACTCCGGCCAGCATGGCGCCGGCTTTGCCCTGGTTTTGTGGCAAATGAAGGGCAATCAGACGGTCATCGCGGCTGGCATATCGTTGCGCGATGGCCATCGTATCATCCGACGAGCCATCATCAACAACAATGATTTGGGCGAACCAGGGGGTTGCACAAACACTTTCGAGAACACGGCTTAGATTGTCTGCTTCGTTGAAAGCGGGGATCACGGCCCCTACACTGGATGTGTTTTTCATCATGCATCTCTCCAGTAATGTGTTCGCACCCGGGCGCCGGACAAGTCCGGCGCCCGAACTAAGGAGGAGAAGAAATGAAGCTGCCCGGTTTCTTTGAGCATGACTGTATTTTAGAAAGCGAAAGCAAGAAGACGGCAAGGATACGGTAATAGTTCTCTCATAATTTAACAGGGTGCGCCCATTTAAACATTTCAAGGTGAATCCTGGTTTAAGTGGATGGATAAATTACTGGAATTGCAGTTGGTAAGCGCTGATTTTGGTGGATTTTCCCTTGAGTTCCAGGCTACCGAGGGGAATCATCTGGCAGCTCTCGGGAGCGAGCATGGTTTCCGTCATTTCTGACAGCACAATCGTGTTCGGTTGGGCCACCGTCATCAAGCGTTGGGCGACGTTCACTGTGTCTCCGATGATAGTGCGCTCGAACTGGCGGATCGAAATGCTGCCCACATCTGCCACAATACACTCGCCGCTGTTGATCCCAATCCGCACTTTAGCCGGGGGAAAATCGGAGGGGCTGTTTTGCAGTACGCGCAGAATGGCACGGGCGGCATGGATTGCTCTTTGGGCATGCTGCGGGCCATCAAAAATACACACCGCTTCATCAGCGACAAATTTGTTGATGCGCCCATCAACTTTGACCAGTTCTGAGGCGATCAAGTCCAGGTAATAATTCAGAAAAGCGACGGTTTTGCTGGTCCCCAGGTGCTCGCTGAATCCGGTGAAATTAACAATATCGACAAATAGTACGGTCAACTGCCGGATTTCCGCCGAACTGGTTTGGTCCGCTTGCAACGTCTGGCGATAGGCCGCTTCCGCAGCCAAAGGGTTGAGATAAATCTGTACCTGCTGTTGCAGGCGCTGTAACCGCTCGCTCATATAGTTAAAGACCTGCGAAGTTTGCCCGATCTCATCTTTCCGCCTGGCGGAATCCAACCTTTGCCCATACTCTCCCCCGGCGATCTGAATCATTTTCAGATTCATCCCTTCTAGCGGGCGCAAGATACTGAGATGCAACATCAGCCCCAATACCAGGGAGGCCAGGAGCGTTTCGCCCAGCAAAATCAGGTACAGGCGGGAACGCGCCTGTCCGATTTGTTGATCCAGATCCAATAGAGATACCTTGATATCCACCGCCCCGGCAGTCTGGCCTTTGATCCGCAAAGGCGCGGTAACATTCAAATAACGCGTTGCCCGGGTGGTTGTATCCGGGGCACCAGATGCGCCATTGTCTTGCAAGGCGGAAGTGTTATTGCCCGCAGGTGCAGGGCTTGTTTCTGGGGTAGTTGGCACGGCTTGATCTTTTTTCGCCAGAATCCGGATTACGGGTTCTGAGGAACTGAGTACCTGTAATAATGCCGCGTGTTCAGCAGCAGAAGTCACATCGATATTCTCTGGCAGCGTGCTGGCTACAATCGCGGAGGTAGAACCATCCCCCTGGAGTAAAGTGATATTAATTTCGATGGCACGCTGCCGGGCTTCAGCCAGGTTATCGATCACTTGCTGGAGTCCGGCTGTGTTTTCTAAATCTGCATAAGATGTAATTCCGGCATTGAAGGTATCGGCCAATTGTTCTGGTTCAGCGTGAAATGGAAAAACGCTTCTAAAAAATAAGACACAATTTCAAGCCATCGCGACCGCTAGAGTCGGGTCAACGGTGGTTTGCG
>JANTFR010000035.1 GCA_024763355.1 Anaerolineales bacterium | reverse complement strand
CAGGGAAGTCTCATAATTCCAGTCTATCAAGGCCTGACCGGCTTCTTCTTGAAAGATTTGCACATCGCGCGGGGTGAAAAGTTCACGCCACGAGCCGCGCCGCCCTTTGCGGATGTTGGCAGCAATCGCATCCGCCTTTTGCTTTTGCCAGTCGGCATCCGGGTTGCGGTGCATCTCGGCATCCAGCAGAGCAGGGAGTTCCGGAAGAGTTGTATCCGCACCCAGGAAATCCCAGATGCGGCGCACCCTTTTCCACGGGTCAGCCAGGATGTCTTCGTAGCGCAGCGCCAGATAGCGCTCGCCAAGCAGTTCCTGCGCCAGAGCATGCGTGGCGGTGACGTTGTGCGCCCAAGCACGTGCGGCGTGACGCACCCCCCGCGCCGTAAAGAGCGATTTGCGGTGGGCAAAAAAGTCCTCAGGAGACTCTGCAAACTGACGGCGAATTTCCAAATCCCGCGGGCTGAGTTTTTGCGGGCTGTCGATGAAGGACTGAATGCGGTGCGAAACCATCACATCCCGCCCATCGCGCACGATGAACAACAGGCGCGCGTCGGGGTAGATAGCATTCAGGGCGCGCACCCCGGCTTCATCCACCAGCGAATTGGGGCTTTTATCGCCCACGATGGATTTGCCCAACGCCCGCGCTTCGCGCTCCATGATGTAATCGGCGGTAACGCGCAGCACCAACGGGGACAGGTCGCGTCCCTGATTCCAGCGGTTGCTGCGACGCGCCAGCCATTCGCGTACGTCCGGGTCGGCAGTCAGGGAGCGCAGGAAGGGACGGCGGGTGAAGAAGTGCGCCTGGTAATTGCAATGCACCTGCGGATGGACGCGCACCAACCGGGTCAGCAGCGTCGTGCCGGAGCGGGCATGCCCGAAGATGAAGAACTTGGGCATGGGGAAGAAAGATTTCGCTTCGGCCAGGTCTTCGGGGGTCAGGCGCGGCCAATCGTCGCTGGCCTGGGTGGCCTGCAAGCCCATCGGCCCATAGCGCAGACCAATCCAGGCAGCCTGGAGATGCTTCCAAAGCGTTTGCATACGGCTTCCCGGCATCAGGCCTCTCCTTTGCGCATGCCTTGCTTCCAGGCGTACAACCCCATCCGTACCTGCCAATACCATCCGCGCAGGCGAATTCGCCAGGGGTAAGACATCTCGCGAGGGTAGCGCAGCGCGTCCATCCAGCGAGCAGTCATCCATTCCACCAATGCCGCCTCGTCGGGAGAAAGACGTTCCCGCCAGCGCCCTACGGGGCGCGTGCTTATGGCTTGAAAGCGGTCGGCAAACATGGAATTGCCCTGCCAGGAGCGGCCAGCCCTGGTGGGCATCAGCAGATTTGGGTGCATCGCTACCCCCAGAAAATCGGCTATGTCGGCCATCACCTGCGCTGGAGCACGCACCAGGTCTTCGTACCGCACGACACGATAGCGCGTTTTGCCGAAATGCGCTTCGTTTTGCATTCCCAAGCGGGTGGATTTTGCCCACCGCAAAGCGAAGGTCGCCTCGTCCCAATCGGCGTGTTTCCGCTGGTAGGAGGCGTAATTGTCTCTGGGGTCGCGCACCACATGGATACAGCGCGCCTCAGGCCACCAGGCAAAGATTTGGGCGGCAAAGCGTTCGTTATACGGCGTTTTCTCTACCCAGGCACGCGTATTCGGATTGAGATGTTCCATCGCCTGCCCAAAGGCCAGCATGGCCGCGCTCAGCACGTCACCCGGGTGACGTAACGGCATGGTGTCCACAAGTTTCAGGAATGCCCCTTTGACGTTCTCATACCCTATCCAGGTGTAATCACGGTCAAGGTATCCATCCTGATTTGCTGGAGGTGTCTCGGTATTCCAGGTAAAGATGTGGAGCAGGCTCTCCAGGGCGGTGGCAACCCATACAGTGGGCGCCTGCCCTTCTACCAGAGGCAGGTAGCGCCGAAAGAAGAGAGTCTCTTCGGGATACACGACCAGTTGGGGGTGAGAATCCAGCAAGGCACGCAACAGGCTTGTTCCCGCTTTGGGGTGTCCGCAAATGAAAACGGGACGGTCTCTCAATTCCGGCAAAATTTCATCGACGGGCATGAATTTCTCCGTGGGTGTTCATCGTACAGGGTGCAAAATGTAAAACAGGCGGTCATACACGGCTTTGATGATGCGGCGCATACCGGGAATACGGGTCAACCAATGCCGGCGCGTGATACGCAAAGGCAAAGGCGCATCCGGGTGCAGCCCCATCTGCTGCAATTCAGCCAGCAGGGCGGGAGAAAGCACATTCCCAATATGCCGGGTGTACCGCTCGACTGTGGAGAGGCGCACGTAGCCCTGAGCGTCAATGGCCTCATCCAGTTCAATCATGTGCCCCATCAATTTGCCCGTCCAACCAGAGGGCATTGCCCTGAGCAAGACATCCTTCGGGGCAACGAACTGGAAGTGGTTGGCATGCCCAATGGCCAGCACCCCGTCTTTGCTGAGGAGCACATCCTGTACGTTTTTCGTATCCGCCAGGTGCTTTTGAGGGTCTCGTCCAGTGCTCACTGCCCAATCCACCTCCCAGTCATCGGGGATGACGCGTTCCCGGCAGATATCCACCCCAGGCGGTGCATTCTTCAGCCAGGCATCTATAGTTGCATGTGCATGGAAGCCAGCATTGCGCACCGGTACACCGCTCACCATGCCAACCTGTGGGAACGTTTTCAACACTTGCAGGTGCGCCTGCAACCACCCAGGGTAAAACAGAATGTCGTCATCGCTATAGGCGATGTATTTTCCGGGTGCCATGGCAAAGGCCAGTTGCAGCGCGCCAATTTTCCCCACGTTGCGCTGCGAGAGTACCAGATAATCTATCTGTCCACTGGCATAGGCCTCACGCAGGTACGCCTGGGCTTCCGGGCAACTGGCATTATCGAAGACCAGCAAGTCGTGCGGCACGCGAGTGTGGCGTACGATGCTCTGCAGCACCACTTTGAGGATATCCAGGCGCTGTTGGAAATACCCGCTCAAGTCGGGGATATACGTCAACAACACCATGGTGACTTCGGCGGGGGTATAGGGGGATTGTTTTTGTCGTGCGGGGTTGCTTCCAACTCTCATGAGGATTTTCCCTGGCTGATTCTCCGGCGCAGGCGGCGTACCTGACGCAAACATACGCGCCGCACGCCTTGCGCTTTGCCGCTTTGCGGCAATAACGCCAATTCCATGCGACGTAACACTCGCGGAAGCGTCACGGGGACGGGGTGTAGTTTTTCAGAAGACAGCCAATGCGTGGTCTCGAACAGGGTGTACATGTGTTTGTGTCCGCCAGCCAGACGCACGTTGTGGTGCGATTCTTCCAAATCGTAATGCGGTTTGCCGCCCGGCAGGTGGCTGTAATCGTGGTTCTGATGAACCGCCAGGATGGAAGGCGTGCCATCCACGACCGGCCAGCCCAGGGTGCGGGCGCGGTAAATCATCCAGTTATCCCAGCCGGCGCGCCCGATGGCAAAATCGGGCATCTCCCTGAAGGCCATGCGCGGGAAGACGAAGTAATCGCTGCCCGCCGGGGGATGCAGGCGCCCTTCGGCCTGGGCACGCGCCCGCAGGCGGGTTTCCCATCCCGGAGAGAAATCCAGCGGTTCGGTGACATCCAAATCCCAGCGTTGCCCTACCAACAGGAAATTTTCCGCCTGGGCGGCCACTGCGAACGCGCCCTGGACGAAATCGGGCAGGAAGAGCATATCGGCGTTGACGTAAGCCAGCAGGGCGGAATCACTGTGCTCCCGCGCCAGAGCAAAGATGGAGGGGATGAGCGGCGTGTCCCAGGCGTTGCGCGCCACGTCCTTCAGGAGCGGCACGCCCAGTTCGGCGGCGGCTTCTTCCAGGCCGGGTTCATCGCCTACCAGCAGCACGTCCACGCCTTCCAGGCTCAGCCAGTTGCGAATGGCGTTGCGCTGGATGGTGGCAATGTGCGGGTTGGTGAAGGGTTTCGGGGCAGTGAAGAGGGTCAGGGGCATGTGTCAGGTATGACGTATCACGTGTCACGTATCAGGTGTCAGGTATCAGGTGTCAGGTATCACGTGTCAGGTGCCGGGTGTCGGACACTTGACACTTGACACTTGGCACTTGATACTCACAATCTCTCGTCCACGTCGGTGAGGGATTTGTGCTGCACGGCGGCGTTGATTGCGGCCAGTTCGGGGCGGGCGCGGTAGAGGGCAACCACATTGCGCCATGAGAAATCATCCCGGTTGCCAAAATTGGCGTAGATGCGGCGCAGAACTTCCAAATCGGGCGGGGTATCCACCGTCCAGCGGTAACGCCCGTAATCCGGGTCATGGTCCATGCGCAGGATGCGGAAGCCGCGCGGCGATTCCCAGGGGGTCAGGGTGGCATGGGTGAGAGGGAAATCGGGGTGGCGGAAGGGGGCACCGGCGGGCTGCATGTCCTCGTACAGGTAGGGCATGACGTGTTCGCGCTGGTAAGGTTGGTCGGCCTCCTTCCAGGCGCGCTCCAGGGCTGCGAAAGTGCATACTTCCACGTCCAGACCGATGGGATAAGTGCGCCCCCAGGGGGGCGGGAAGCGGCTGGCAACGAAATCGGCATCGAAAACGCGCAGCGCCTTGACGGCGGCATCCACGACTTCGGCATCCATCACCGGACAGTCGGCGGTGATGCGCACGATGCGCCGCGCCCGAAAACGCAAAGCGGCCTGATAGTAGCGGTCGAGGACGTCGAACAGACTGCCGCGGTAGCAGGGATAGCCGCGCCGGGCGCATAGTTCCGCCACGGGGTCGTCGCTGGGGTCGGTGGTGGTGGCGACGACGACCTCGTCCAGACTGGCAGCGCGCCGCGTGCGCTCCACGACGCGAACGAGCATGGGCTGCCCGCCGAGGTCGAGGAGCACTTTCCCCGGCAGGCGGGAGGAGGACATCCGGGCTTGAATGATGGCGAGGGTCATGAGGAATGCAGAATGAGGAATAATGAATGATGAATGGAGAATGGAGAATGGAGAACTGACTGACAGACTAAGCGACCATGCAACTACCCGACTAACCAACCAGGCGACTATCAGACTAACCGACTACCCGACCATCCGATAGGCCTCGAAGAGTTTGGGGAAGTTCTTGCGCCAGTCGGCGCGGGATTCGGCGATATGACGGGCGGCGCGGCCCATTTCCGGCAGGCGAGTTCGGGCATCGAAGGCGCACAGCATCTTCTCGCTCAGGTCGGTCGCATCGCCGTCGCGGAACCACCAGCCGTTCTCGCCGGGCGTGACCCACTCTCGGTTGCCGGGGATGTCCGAGACCAGGGCGGGAACGCCGCAGGCCATCGCTTCGAGCAGCGAGATGGAGGAGCCGTCGCTGTGCGAGGCGCTGAGGTACAGGTCGGCCATGCGGTAGAAACGCGGCAGGTCGGCATAACGCACCAGGCCGGGAAAGGAGACCTGCTCCATGACGCCGCCGCGCAGGAAAATCTGGCGCAAGTCAGCAGCCAGCGGGCCGTTGCCGAGCATCACCAGCCGAACTTCGGGGCGCTGCCGGGCAAAACGGACGAAAGCACGCGCCAGCACGTCCACGCCGTAGATGGGCGCCCAGCCGCGGGTCGAAAGCAAGGTAAAGGTTTTCTCTGCGCTCTTCGGCGCGGGGCGGAAATGGCGCAAATCCACGCCCCAGGGGAAGGTGACGATACGCTCCGGGTTCATCCCGTAAGAGACGGCCAGTTGCCGGATGGTATCGCAATCGCCTACGAAGGCCGCGCTGCGCCGCAGAGTGTACCGGGTAACGAAACGCATCCAGCGGGAACGCGGGGCGTCCATCAACAGGTCGTAGCCCCAGGAGACGGCGACCAGTTTGCGGGACAAGCCCGCCAGGGCAACCAGAAAGGCAGCGCTTTGAATCGGCCCGGCGTGGATGACATCCGGGGAGAAGGAGCGGACGACCTTGCGGAGGGAGCGCGTTAAACGGGGTACGGCAGCCCACCCGAAGGGAGTCCGCCCCCCGGCCCAGGGGAGCAGGGTCACGCCGGCGGGCACGGGGCGGTCTTCCCTTCCCAGACCGCGGTCTTCCAGGCGCAAATAGCCGACTTCATGGCCGCTCTCCGCCAGGGCAGTCAGGAAGCGATGGTCGTGGGGGGTGTAGTCGCGGGAGAAGTAGAGGATACGTGTCAAGTGTCAGGTGCCAAGTGCCAGGTGTCAGGTGGGGCGTTTTCGGGAGGGGCGTTTATACTGGGCGGAGCGTAGGCCACCGGTCAGGGCTTTTACCTTTTTCGCCAGGGCGTAGAATTCATTGAAGGTCTCTTTGTCCAGATAACCGACATCCAACGCCACGTAGAGCAGAGATTGGACTTCTACCGTAGAGCGGCGGGCAATTTCCAAAAAACGGGCAAACTCTGCCGGGGACTCACAATCGAAGCCCTCAGCAATGTTTGCCATCACCGAGACGGCGGCTCGTTGCAACTGGTCACGCAGGCCAAAATCGCGGGCAAATTGACCTTGTGTAGTCAAACGGTACACTTCGGTCGTAAGACGCCGCGCCTCTTGCCAGGCACGCAAATCTTCAAACCGCTTCACCAATGTCATCACCGCCTCCTCTCACTTGATACATGATACATGACACTTGATACGTGATACATGAGACTTGAGACGTGGCCACTTATTCCAGATTTTCCCAGCGAATCTCCTTCCCATACGGCATATCCGTGCGGGCCTTCCTGCCAATCACCTGCTCCATCTCCCAGGGCTGGATTGCGCCGGGGACGTTGGGGCGCAGGGGTTCGAGCATCCCGGCGGTGAAGGTCTCGCCGGCCTTGATGTCGCGGGCAGCGCGCAAACAACGGCGTTGCAGCAGGTAGGTCTCCTGTTCGTTGCCGGCAACGCGCTTGTCGGGAGAGCCGAGGGCACGTTCCAGGGTGCGGACTTGCGCCACCATCTCGGCCCAGGCTTCGGGGTTCATGGCGAATTTGTGGTCTGGACCTTCGCGGTTGTTGTCGTCGGTGAAGTGCCGCTCGATGACCCGCGCCCCCAGTGCCACCGCGCCCACGATGGGAGCGGGACTGTGGGTGTGGTCGGATAGCCCCAGCACGGCATTGGGGAACATGGCCGCGTAGGTCTGCAAGACGCGCAGGTTGAGGTGGTCGTAGTTCTCCGGACTGGCGGTGTAATTGGTGTTGCACTGCATGAGCACAATCTCGTCATTGACCTGCTGTACCATCCGCATGGCGCGCACCACGTCGCTGATATCCGCCGCGCCGGTCGCAATCAGGATGGGCTTGCCTTTCTCAGCCATACGCACCAGCGCCTGCGGCCAGGACATCAACCCGGAACCGGCCTTGTAGGCGGGCACGTAAGGGTCGAGATGCTCGATGGCATCGTAATCGTAGGGCGAGGAAAAGTAGTGGATACCGGCCTTGTCACACGCTTCCTTGAGGATGGGCGTCCACTCGAAGGGAATGGAGGCGTCCTGATAGACTTCGAAGACGCTCTTCTTCCAGGAGGCCTGATGCGAGAGTTGTCCGCCCAGCGACTTGAAGCCGTAATCGGAGACGATTTTCGGGGCACGGAAATTCTGGAACTTGGCGGCATCCGCACCGGCCTCAGCAGCCAGCCGGATGAGCATTTTGGCGCGTTCCAGGTCGCCGTCGTGATTGGCGGCAATGTCGGCGATGAAGTAGGTGGGGTGGTTGAGACCAATTTTGCGTCCGGCAATTTCGATTTCAGGAGAGGGATAGGGATACATGGGAACCTCCGAGGGGGAGATGATGAGGTGATGAGGTGGGGAGATGGGACATAATCAGGGGGAAGAAGTGCGTGGATGTACAGACTGAATCGCGGGAACGCTGGAATGGTGATGGCGCCCAGACAATCTGCCCAGCCCCCGGATTACCAATTTCCCAATCTCCAACTACCGCCTCGCCAACCCCTTCAAAACCTGTGGATAACCCTGTTGATAAAGTGTGTAAAACCGCTCCAGCATGGGGGAGAAAGCGGGGAGAGCATGCCCCAGATGTGTGGAAACTTTGTGGGTATTCATGGTGAGGTTGGGAGCGCGGCGGGCAGTCAATCCGGCCTCCTGCACGCTGACGGGAGCAATCAGACCGGCGTCCAGCCCGAAACGGCGAGCAATACGCACGCCAAAATCATACTTGCTCAGGCACTCGGCGGCAAAGACGTGGTACAGCCCGTGCAGGTCTTTCTCCAGCATCTCGACAAAGATGCCGGCAATGGTGTTGACCAACAGGGGGCAAAAGTACACATCCGTGAAGCCTTTGAGGGGACGCCCTGCCAGCAGGTTGTAGAGGAAGAATTCCGCCAGGCTGCGCTTGCCGCTGAGGCTGAAGCCAAACAGGTTGACGCGCGCCACAATCGCCTGGGGATATTCCGCCAGGACGACGCGCTCTCCCGCCAGTTTGGTGCGGGCGTACACGCTCAGGGGATTGGGGGTATCGGTTTCGGTGTAATTGCCCTTCGTACCATCGAAGACCGCATCGGTGGAAACGTGTAGCAGGCGCGCTCCGCCCTTCCGACACGCGCGTGCCAGAATCGCGGGAACTTCGCTATTCAGGCGCTGCGCCAGTTCCGGATTGCGCTCGCAGTCTTCCAAATTCGCCAGCGCAGCGGTATGGATGACCCAATCGGGGTCGGTCTCCCGCAACAGGCGGTCAACCGCTCCGGGACGGGTCAGGTCGGCCTGCACCACCGGGAACGGCGTCCCCTGCAGGCGGGTACGATGGACAACTCCCGTCACCCGATGGGCGGAGGCGGTTTCCAGGGCCAGGTTCAGTCCCAGCAGTCCGCTTGCCCCGGTGATGAGAAGTTTCATTGGTTCATTAGTTGCATTTGTTGCATCGGTTCATCGGTTGCATCGGCTGCACACTTTCAAACTTGCCGACTTTCACACTTCCTACCCTTCCAGGGTTCCATTGCGATAATCTGCCTCGAAGGGGGCTACCAAAGCCCGAATCTGCTCGATGCTCAACCATTCGGGGTTCTCGGCGCTGGAATAGCGGAATCCATCGGGGACGGGCTTGCCGCGCTGCGCCCAGTCGCCGCCAAACCAGAAAGCCTCCACCGGCAGCACCACGAACATGTCGTCCAGTTCCACCGTAGAGCGGGATTCATCCCGCGAGACCAGCACTTCGTGCAACTTCTCGCCGGGACGGATGCCGATGGTTCTGATTTCCGCATCCGGGGCGATGGCGCGCGCCAGGTCTACAATCGTCGTGCTGGGGATTTTGGGCACGAAGACCTCGCCGCCCTGCATCTGCTCGATACAGCGGATGACGAAGCGCACGCCCTGTTCCAGCGAGAGCCAGAAGCGCGTCATGCGCTCATCGGTCACCGTCAACACGCCGTTTTCGCGCTGCCGCAGGAAGACGGGCACCACCGAGCCGCGGCTGCCCACCACGTTGCCGTAGCGCACGCAACTGAAGCGCGTCGCCTTGCCCGCCGCGTAGGCGTTGGATTGCACGACCAGTTTCTCGGCGGCCAGTTTGGTGGCCCCATACAGGTTGACGGGGTTGACGGCCTTGTCGGTGCTGAGCGCCAGGACACGTTCCACGCCCGCATCCAGGGCGGCATCCACCACATTGCCGCTCCCCAGGATGTTGGTCTTGACCGCTTCCATCGGGTTGTACTCACAGGCCGGCACCTGTTTAAGGGCGGCGGCATGCACCACCACGTCCACGCCCTGCATGGCACGGTAGAGACGTTCCTTATCGCGCACATCGCCGATGAAATAGCGCAGCGAGGGATGGTTGAATCCCTTCTGGCGCATCTCGTGCTGTTTGAGTTCGTCCCGGCTGTAGACGATAATTTTGGCCGGGTGCTGCTCGTCCAGCATAGCGCGGATGAATTTCTTGCCAAACGAACCGGTGCCGCCGGTTACAAGTACGACTTTATCCTTCCAATTCATAGAAACTCCTCAGGCATCTTTCCGAAAAATCACCAGGGGATATGCGCCGTGCTTCCCGAAGAAATGGGGAAAGCGTTCTTCCAGCCAGAAGAGCGCCCGCAATACGCCCCGTCCGCCCAGCCAGGGGTGGATGTAGAAACGCAGGGCGCTGGTATTCACACTGCGCCAGACGCGGATTTCCAGCGGGATTTCCGTCCCGATATGCGTCAGCAGCCAGCGGTAATCGTATTTGTCGGCATACGCGACCTTGAGTTCCGCCTGCGCCGCGGCGCGTCCCGCTTTTTTGGGAGATTGCCGTCTTTTCAGGATACGCACCAGGGTACGCACTCCCTTTCGGGCGGTTTTCCGCACCCGAATAGGCAGGTTCACCCAACGGGAAAGCCGCGCCCACCCCCACCCGTTGACGGCTACGCCGCTCCCCCCGGGTTTGAGGGTGCGGTACAACTCTCCGTAGGCTTTGGGATGCTCCTGGCGCGGCAGATGGTGAATGGTATGCAAGGATACCACACCGTCGAAAGCCTCATCTTTGAAGGGCAGATTAGCGACATCCGCCACCACGAACAGGCCGCGCTCCCCAATCCGTTTGCGGGCCTCCTGCAAGGCCACAATGGAGATGTCGGCGCACACGCGGTAGCGGTAGCCCTCCGAATAGGTCAGGTAGGCGGGGTATTGGATGGGGCCGGAACCGGCATCCAGCAGGTATTTGCCCTCAGGGGGCAGGTGCCGCTTGACGCGCAGGTGGCACTTCTCGATGTACTCACGAGAAACGGGACGCAGGTCTTCGTATTTGGCGTTTTGGTACACGCCTTCGCTCACTTCCTGCCAGCCAACCTGGTCGTAGAAAGCGCGTACCTGGGATTTTTGGTTCATTGGTTCATCGGTTGCATTAGTTCATCGGTGCATTGGTTGGGTAGTCCGTGGTCCATCGTCCGTGGTCTACCGTCCACCGTCTATCGTCCACCATCCACCGTCCACTCCCGCGGCTCGCCCGTCAGGCAAGCAAAGGTTTCCGCAAAACGGGATTGGCCTTCCTCGCCGAAGAAACGCTCCAACGGCCAGGCGGAGATGTCTTCTTCCATGTGAAGCAAGTGCCACGGGAAGGGCATGGGGTAATCGAAGAAAAAGCGCGACGCGTAGCGCCAGGCCAGTTCCACTTGCTCTTGCGCAGGGCGGTAATCCTGCGGGGCAGCCAGGACGGAGGCCAGTTGCCCGAAGTAGGCATCCCAGGTGTCGGGGTCGAGCGTGAAGCCCTTGCCGCGGTAATGCGTCTTTCCTGCCACAATCACGGGGACGCCGCTCATCGCCATCTCCATGCCTACCGTGGTGGTGTAAACCAGCCCCAGGTCGGCAATCTGCACCAAATCGTAGGTGTTGACCGGGTCACGGGCCTCCACCAGATGAACGTGTTCCGGCAGGGAGGGCAGGGCGGCGCGCACCACGTCGGCCACCGAAGGCCCCTGGGTGTACTGCTCTCCGGGATGGATGCGCACGACCAGTTGCGCCTGCGGCTTTTCGACGAAGTAACGCACCGTGCGGCGCAGCCATTCCGTCATGCTCCTGGAAAAAACCTGCCGCCCCAGGGTGAGGCTGTCGCCAATCACGTTGGCAGCCAGCAGCGCCACCGGGCGGGAATCCAGTCCCAGGGCGGAACGGGCGCGCTCCCCCCCCTCCGAAGGGACGCCCTGCCAGCGGCGGGCGAAGTTCTCCCACAGCGAGCCTTTCTGCCGGGCGGTGAAAAGTTCCCGTACCCGCCGCGTCTCCGCCTCCGTGAGAGGAATGTCGCCCAGGGCGGCCCACATCTCATCGGTCTCCTGCTGCATGACTTCGCCGTTCTGGGCGAACCAGATGCGCTCCCGTTGTTCTCCGAATTCGTAGGTCACGGCAGGGATGCCCAGGTATCGGGCCACGCGGTACACCGCCCCAAACTCCAGAATGCTCCCGTTAGGGACGATGAGCACGTCCGGACGGCTGTGCCCGATGTAAGCCCAGGCGGCCTGCGCCGCGTGGCGGTTGCGGATGCTCCGCAATCGGTAGAGAGAACTTTCCAGGTCCACCTCCTCCACCTGAAGGGTGTACTGCGCGTCCTGCAGGGTGAGGGTATCCAGTTCACGCTGGAGCGAATCCGGCAAGGCAGCGGAAATTTCCGGCAGGAAAGAGACGACTTCCATCAACGGTTCGGCGGCCTGCAATACGCTCCGCGTGTAGGCATCCTGACGGCGGCGGTCGAATCGGTCGAGGGGTTTCTGCCAGTTGGCGTAGGGCAGGTAGGCCAACGTGACGCGGTGCCCCAGTCCGGCCAGCGCCAGCCCCAGCAAGGCGGCGTGCTCAGTCCAGTAGTTGAGCATGGAAAAGAGCAGGACGCGCCGTCCCGCTTCCTGGCGCAAGGGAGAGGCCGCCGCCTGCGCTCGCCAACGGGGAAGCGCACGGCGCACCTTCTCCAGGTTCACGCCGCCGGTGGGATGTTTGCGCTGCCGCAAAGCCCAGTACGTCTCGGCAGTAAGGGGCATTTCGCCCAGCAGAGTTTTGAGGGTGGATTTGAGCAAGGGTAGTCGGGTAGTCGGATTGGTCGAATTGGTCTGATTGGTCTGATTGGTCTGATTGGTCGGACTGGTCGAGGTGGTCAGGTGGTCGGGTAGTCGCCCGGTCGCCGCCGATGACCGAGTGCGAACGTATAGAGGCGGCAGGGGGGCGGTTTGTCGCTTAGTCGGTTAGTCGTATGGTCGGGTAGTCGCCTGGTCGGTCGTCCGTGGTCGGTGGTCCATAGTCAAGGGGATGCGCCGCACTTCGCACTCCGCACGGCCTATCGTCTACGGTCCACGGTCTACCGTCCATCGTCTACCGTCCACCTTCCACGGTCTGAATCGTCCACTCCAACCGGGGGCGGATGGGGCCGAGGCGCACTTCGGGCCACTGCATGCCCGGCGCGCCGGCGGGGTCAATCGTGAAGACGATAGCGCGGTCCTCTTGAAAGTAGCGGCGGACGCGGTAGGTGCTGGCGTTGAGACCGATGACGTAGCGGCCTTCGTTGAAGAAATCCGCCGGAATGACGCAGCGACTGACGAAGCGCCCCGCGGGGCGCACGCCGAAGGCCTCGTAACGAGCGGGGTCGTCCGTATCGAAGGAGGTAAAAATGGTCTCGCCCTGCATGGTGGAAAGGTAGATGCCCACCCGCAGCCCCTGCACCGGCTCAGAAAGTTCATACTCGAATTCCAGGGTGAGCGGTTCGATGGAGCGCAGGGCATTGGTGATGCGTCCCTGCCCGTCGCGCAGGCGCAGCGCCAGAGGGCGGAAGGGGTTGCCTTTTTTGAAGTTCTCCTGCCAGATGCGCTCTCCGCTCTCGGCGAAACCGGAGGAGAGATAATAATCCACCGCCTGAGGGGAAGGGGCGCGCAAGGCCAGTTGACCGTGCTCCAGCACGATGGTCTCCTCCGTCAGACGCAGGATGGCCGACATGTTGTGACTGACGAAAAGCACCGTGCGTCCCGACTGGGCCACATCGCTCATTTTGCCCAGACACTTGCGCTGAAACTCGGCATCGCCCACGGCCAACACCTCGTCCACCACCAGGATTTCCGGCTCTAGGTGGGCGGCCACGGCAAAGGCCAGCCGCAGGTACATACCGCTGGAATAGCGCTTGACGGGGGTATCGATGAATTTCTCCACACCGGAGAAATCCACGATTTCATCGAATTTACGGTCAATCTCGGCCCGGCGCATCCCCAGGATGGCGCCGTTGAGGTAGATGTTCTCTCTGCCGGTCAGTTCGGGATGAAAGCCAGTGCCGACCTCCAACAGAGAGCCTACCCGCCCGTGAATTTCTGCGTACCCCGCGGTGGGTTCCGTGACCCGCGAGAGCACCTTGAGGAGGGTACTCTTCCCCGCCCCGTTGTGCCCGATGACGCCCAACACCTGCCCTTGCCTGACCTCAAAGGAGATATCCTGCAAAGCCCAGAAGGTCTCTTTGCCGCTCCCCGCGCCATACCGCAAGCGGCGAATCGGCTCGCGCACAAAATTTACCAGCGTATCACGCAACGTGCGGTAACGGTCCGGCGCCGCGCCGATGGTGTACATCTTTCCCAGATTGACAACTCGAACAGCAATATCGCTCATAAGCCACAAAACGTGCGGTGTGCGACGTGCGGCACGTGCCCCCGCACTCCGCACCTGGTACATCGCACCTCACACCATATCGGCAAAGACGCGCTCCATGCGTCGGAAGTAATACAGGCCGGTGATGAAAAGCAGCACGGCAATCCCGCTCGAAACCGCCAGCGGCAAACTCTCCGGTTGACGCGTCCCCAGCAAGGCCCAGCGAAAACCCTCCACCACGCCCGCCATGGGGTTGAGGGCGTACACCAGTTGCCATTTGGCAGGTACCTCGGTAGCGGAGTAGGCTACCGGCGTAATCAGGAGCCATAACTGAGTCAGAAAAGGGAGGATGTATCCGATGTCGCGGTACATCACGTTGAGAGCGGAAAGCCACAGGCCAATTCCCAGCGCAGTGACGATAGCCAGGAGAAGGAAAAGGGGCAGCGTCCACACCGCCGCGGTGGGCATGATGCCGTAGTAGGCCATCATCGCCAGCAGGACGGCGAATGCAATCACGAAATCCACCAGCCCGCCCAGCACCTTCGAGAGGGGCACAATCAGCCGCGGGAAATAGACTTTTGTAATCATTGCCCGGCTGGCAAGCATGGAACGCCCCGCGTCGCTCATCGCTTTGGAGAACAAGCCCCAGGGCAGCAAAGCCGAAAAGGTGAAGACCGGGCGGGGGAAGCCCTCGGAGGACATCCCCGCCAGGTTGCCGAAGATGACCGTCAGCACGACCATGTTGATGAGGGGCTGCAAAATCGCCCAGGCCGCCCCCAACACGGTCTGTTTGTAACGCACCAAGACGTCGCGCCACGTCAGAAAGAAGACCAGTTCACGGTACTGCCACAGGTCTTTCAGGTTGAGGGCAACCCAGCCGCGGGATGGTTTGAGGATGACGGGTTCGTTCATAAGTGTCAGGCGTCACGTACCCAGTACCACGTACCCAGTACCACGTACCGAGTACCAATTCACCGGTTCTGGCGGAACCAGGCAATTGTGCGGCGAAGGCCCTCTTCGAAGGGCATTTCAGCCTGGAAATCGAAATACTCTTTGGCGCGGGTCACGTCCAGGCGGCGGCGGGGCTGCCCGTTGGGCTTACTGGTATCCCAGACAATTTCACCCTCGAAGCCGGTCAGGCGGGCAATCAATTCGGCCAGGTCCTTGATGCTGATTTCCATGCCCGACCCCAGATTGACGGGTTCGGGGCCGTTGTAGCGCTCGGCAGCCAGCACGATGCCGCGGGCCGCATCCCCGGCATAGAAGAATTCCCGCGTCGGAGAACCGTCGCCCCACAAGACCACCTGCTTGTCGCCGCGCTCCTGCGCCTCTATCATCTTGCGAATGAGAGCCGGGATGACGTGGGAGGTCTCCAGGTCAAAGTTATCGCGCGGCCCGTACAGGTTGACCGGCAGCAAGTAAATGGCGTTGAAACCGTACTGGGCACGGTACGCCTGCGCCTGCACCAGGAGCATCTTCTTCGCCAGGCCGTACGGTGCATTGGTCTCTTCGGGGTAGCCGTCCCACAGGTTCTCTTCCTTGAAGGGGACGGGCGTGTACTTGGGATACGCGCAAATCGTCCCGATGGCGACGAATTTCCCTACCCCGCGCGCCCAGGCTTCGTGCATCAGCGGAACGCCCATCATCAGGTTCTTGTAGAAGAACTCCGCCGGGCGGGCGCGATTGGCGCCGATGCCGCCCGCCAGCGCCGCCAGGTGGATGATGAGGTCGGGCTGCGAGTCGTCCAACATCCGGCGGATGTCCTCCAGTTGGGTCAGGTCGTACTTCTCAATGGTGGGGATAAAAATATCGGTCGCGCCGCGCTCCCGCAGCACCTCTTGCACGAAAGAACCAAGAAAACCGGCGCCGCCCGTCACACAAACACGCTTGCCAGCCCAGAATTCCTTGGGGTCGGGGTACTTCTTCTCCATGCTCGTTTCTCCTTGTCAGGGGTCAGGTCTCAGCCGTCAGTTGCCAGCAATCAATCTAAAATCGCCAATCGTCAATCTACAATCCACAATCATCATTCCGCATTCTTTACTTCCTTCTCCATGCTCACGACCTGGTCCTTCCAATCGTGCCAGTGGCCGAATTTTTCGTCCAGAATGCGCTTGCCCTCGCCGGGAGGGGTCAGCCCCAGAAGTTCCATGTCGGCATCCACCATGATACGCACCAATTCGTGGAAACGCACTTTCGGCTCCCAGCCCAGGGTCTCGCGGGCTTTGGTGGGGTCGGCCAGCAGGTAATCCACCTCGGTGGGACGGAAATATTTAGGGTCAATGCGAACGTAATCTTGATAGTCTAGCCCCACGTAACCGAAGGCTTCCTCCAGGAACTCGCGTACCGTGTGGGCCTCGCCGGTGCCAATCACCACATCCATCGGCTCGTCGTGCTGGAGCATCATCCACATGGCCTCGACGTACTCCGGCGCATAGCCCCAATCGCGGCGGGAATCCAGGTTGCCCATGTAGAGGTGTTTCTGCCTGCCGGCCACGATGGCCGCGACCGCCCGCGTAATTTTGCGGGTGACGAAGGTCTCGCCGCGGCGGGGGGATTCGTGGTTGAAGAGAATACCGTTGCAGGCGAACATATCGTAGGCGTTGCGGTAATTCTGCGTGACCCAGAACCCGTAGGCCTTCGCGGCTGCATAGGGACTCTGCGGTTGGAAAGGGGTGGATTCGCTTTGCGGGGGTTTGGCGCTCCCGTAGAGTTCGCTGGTGGAAGCCTGGTAAAAGCGCGTTTTCACCCCGGCCCGGCGGATAGCCTCCAGAATGCGGATGACGCCCAGTCCGGTTACGTTGCCGGTGTACTCCGGCATATCGAAACTGACCCGCACATGACTCTGCGCCCCCAGGTTGTAGATTTCATCCGGCTGTATCTCGTGGATGATGTTTTCCAGGCTGCCGGAACTGGTCAGGTCGCCGTAATGCAGGTAAAGGCGCACCGCCTCCCCGTTTCCGTGGGGGTCGCGGTAGAGATGGTCAATGCGCCGCGTGTTAAAGGTGCTGGAACGGCGCATAATGCCGTGGACTTCATATCCTTTGGAGAGCAGCAATTCGGCCAGATAAGAACCGTCCTGGCCGGTAATTCCGCTGATGAGGGCTTTTTTGGGCATAAGGGAAACCTCCTTGGTAGCTGGGGGTGGTCTGTTAGTCGGTTGGTCGGGTAGTCCGTGGTCTGTGGTCCGTCGTCCACGGTCTGTCATCGTACAATGAAACGGGCGTTGCGGTAGCGCGGCTCCTGGGGGTTCTGGATGAGGCCCATCCGCAGGGCGTGGAGCACATCGCGGATGCCGTCATCCAGCGTGAAGCGGGCCTCAAAACCAAGTTTCCGCCGGATTTTCTCGAAAGACACGCTGATGTCGCGCATGTCGCCGCCAAAGGTCATGTCCTTGTAATGGACGGTCGTCTCCGGCAAGCGTTTGAGGATGCGGGAAACCACTTCATCTTTGGTGTAATTGCCGGAGGCGGTGCCCAGGTTGTAGACTTGGGCGCGGATTTTTTCATCCGGCGCTTCCAGTCCCAGCAGCAGGCCGCGCACCCCATCCTGCAAGTGCAGGTAGGAGCGCGAGTAGCCGCGCTGGTAAATCAACAGTTCCCGGCGCAAGTAAGCCTCCAGCACGAACTGGTTGACAATCATATCGAAGCGCGTCCGCGGGGAGATGCCATACAGGGTGGCAATGCGGAAAATCACCGGCGCACAGGAGGCCGCAGCGCCCTGTCCCAGCAGGAAACGCTCGGCGGCGATTTTCGTCTCGGCGTACAGGGATTGCGGCGTGAGAGGCGATTCTTCGGTCACCGGCGCGCCGTCGGGGGAAAGACCGTAGACGCTGTAAGTCGAGGCGTAGACGAAGCGCCGCGTTCCCAATTTTTCGGCCTGCTCGAAGGTGCGCTGCACAGATTCCACGTTGTAACGCCAGGCCACCTGCCGCCCTACCGCCTGGCAGGCCGGGAAGCCGGCAATCGCGGCCAGATGCACGACCGCATCGGGAGGCGGCCAGGAGGCCGGCACGGATTGCAGAATAGCGCGCGGCTCCCACACGTTGGCTTTGGCAAAGTGGAAATCGGGATGGGGAAAGTACGCCAGCAGGGATTCGCCGCCGTAAAGCAGGTCGTCCACCACGGTGACGCGGTACCCGCAGCGCAGCAATTCCCCTGTCAACAGAGACCCGATGTACCCTGCTCCTCCGGTAATCAAAACATGTTCAGGCACGGACATCCTCCTGTGGCGGCCATTCCACCGCCACCTGCGTGCCGCGCACTCGAAGGCGGGGGACGTCCTCCCGCGCTTCATCCACCACAGCGATGCCCTGCTCCAGGCAGGTCAGGCGGCAAATATCCACGATGTCCCCGTCGCCGGAGGGCAGCCGCACGCTGTCGAACCCGGCTTCTTGCACGTCGGCCAGCAAGGCGCGCACTCGCGAACGCACCCGGCGGTACAGGCGCAGGGAGGTCTCGATGTAGTTGACCGTCAACCGCGCCCGAAAAGCCAGGCCTTCGGGCGTGATGATGTAGCGCAATTTGCGGCGCTGGGCGCGCTTGACCTTGACGTAGCCTTTGGCGACCATCCGCTTGAGGTGCCAGTTGACCGTCCCCACCGCCACGCCCAACTGCGCGGCCAGCGAGGCCTGGGTCACATCCGGGTCGCGTTCGATGTGCTCTAATAATTCCAGT
Organism: Anaerolineales bacterium; assembly: GCA_024763355.1. Classification (GTDB taxonomy): domain Bacteria; phylum Chloroflexota; class Anaerolineae; order Anaerolineales; family DRKV01; genus DRKV01. The sequence goes on along the minus strand of JANTFR010000035.1, from coordinate 611 downwards.
TCGCGTATCGTAGGGTCAGTAGTCGCCATGATTCCGTCCAAAATTCAGCCGCTGAATTATAACCGCTTTGGGGAGCAGGTCAAGGGGAATTAACGGCAATTGCTTACCTCATACAGGGCGCGCCACGCCGCCGGGGGGCTGCCTTCCCCGCCCAAACGCCGGACGCAGGCACTCTCCTCGTAGGCCTGCTGAATCGCCGCAGGAATGTGCTGCCACCACTCTTCGTCCATGTACACGAAATCGTAACCGGCGGCAGCCACCATCTGGGGAACGGGGCGCGCAATCAAATCTTCCCACGCCGGATAAGGGCGGTATACATCCCCAAAGGCGCGCACCGGCCAGCCAAACAGAGAAACGCTGCGGTAAGGCAGGTCATCCAGCACTTGAGCACGGGGCGGCAACACATCCCAGAAGCGCTGGCTCATCAAGGCATCGGTACTCTCCACGAAATAAGTCAACTGGGGCTGGGGCTTGGCGGTCAAGGCGAGGGCAAAGAGCACACTCCCTGCCAGCACCCCTATTCCCAATGCGGTTTGCGCCGCAAGACGCGGCCAACCGCGCAGGCGCACGAAACCCAGCCAGGCCAGCGGCCATCCCAGGAAAAGCCACAG
>JANTFR010000034.1 GCA_024763355.1 Anaerolineales bacterium | reverse complement strand
GGCTACCTGCGCCGCAACGGAGAAGTCATCGAGGCCTGGAATGGCCGCTCGGAGCAGAATGAAATCCATCGTTGACCGCCGCCTGCTGCTGGCCCTCCTGCCCATCTTCCTGATGATGTGTGCCCTGCCGCCGGCGGCTCCCTCCGGAGAGACCACCATCCCCACGCCCACCCCCGTGGATTTGGATTGGCTTTTCACGCCCGGCGCTACCCCCGGCGGGATTGGGGGGGGAGCGGACCCCCTTTCGGGGGGCGCGGCGACCCCGCAAACGGCAGCCACCCCAAATGTGGTTGCGCCCCCCACCCTGAGCGCGGCGGCCCCTCCCATTCTGTACTACACCCAGGCGGGCGACACCCTCCCCGTCGTCTCCGTGCGCTTCGGCGTCCTCCCCCAGCAAGTCACCTCCCCCGACCCCCTGCCCGCCGAAGGCCTCCTGCCTCCCGGACAATTGCTCATCATCCCCGCCCAACTGGGGCTCACCGGCAGCGATTTCCACCTCCTGCCCGACAGCGAGTTCGTTTACAGCCCTTCGGCGGTGGATTTCGATACCGCCGCTTACGTGGCGCAAGCCGGGGGCTACCTGAGCGAGTACCGCGAGTGGCTGAAATCCACCGGCTGGACGAGCGGGGCGGCGATTGTGGAGCGCGTCGCCCTGGAAAACAGCATCAACCCGCGCCTGCTCCTGGCGCTGATGGAGTACCGCTCCGGATGGGTGCTGGGGCAGCCGGTCACCCAGGCGCAGCGCGATTATCCCCTCGGATACCGGGATGCCAACCACAGCGACCTGTACCATCAACTCGTCTGGGCGGTCAACCAACTTTCGATTGGGTACTACGGCTGGCGGGAAGGCCGCCTGACGGCCCTCTCCTTCGAGGACGGGAGCATCATCCGCCTGGCCCCCTCCCTGAATGCCGGTACCGCCGCCTTGCAATACTTCTTCTCGCAGGGGGCTTCCCGTGAAACCTGGGAGGCCGCCCTCGACCCCGACACGGGCTTCATTGCCACCCACGAGGCCCTGTTCGGCGATTTGTGGCTGCGGGCGCGGCAGGTGGAGCCGCTTTACCCGCCCGATTTGGAGCAGCCGCCCCTCATCCTGCCCTTCCTGCGCGGCCAGTTGTGGGGTTTCACCGGCGGGCCGCACGGGGCCTGGGAGCGCGATGGGGCCTGGGCGGCGATTGATTTCGCCCCCGGCAGCGTGGAGCCGGGCTGCGCACCGACCATCAACTGGGTGGCGGCCTCCGCGCCGGGGCTGGTGGTGCGCTCCGAGCGCGGCGTGGTGGTGATTGACCTGGACGGCGATGGCTACGAACAAACCGGCTGGGCTTTGCTCTACCTGCACATTGCCGAGAAAGGGCGCATCCCGCTGGGAACCTGGGTGGAGACGGGCGACAGAATCGGCCAGCCTTCCTGTGAGGGCGGCCACGCCACCGGCACGCACGTCCACTTTGCCCGCAAGTACAACGGCGAGTGGATTGCCGCCGACGGCCCCATCCCCTTCGTCCTGGGCGGCTGGCGCGTCCACGCCGGGCACGCTCCCTACGAGGGCTACATGACCCGCGGCGACCAGACCGTCCTCGCCAGTCCCCTGGGAACCTTTGAAACGCGCATCACCCGCACCGACGACGACCCGTGAGGTGCGTACCATCACGTACCACGTACCCCGTACTATGTACCGCACATCCCGTCTGACCATCGCCCTGGCCCTCGCCGCCCTGACCCTGGCCTGCAATCTGCCCTTCTTGCAGCCGGAGGGTGCCTCTTTGCCGGTGGCCGCCACCTTGCCGCCTGCTTTTGCGTCCACGCCGGGGGCGGGTGCTTCCCCCGTTCCGACTTCCCCTCCTCCTCCCACCGTTGACCCCTCCCAAAATCTGCTCCCCGATGGTGCGGTGATAGCCGGCCCCTCCACCTGCGGATTCGATGCCGCCGCCGAAGTTGTCGCCGCGGGAGGCTGGCTGAGCACGGCGGAACAATACCTGCCCAGCACGGGGCGCACGCCCGCCGCCCAGGTGCTCGCCCGCGTCGCCCTGGAAAATTCGGTCAACCCCAAATTGTTGATTGCCCTGCTCGAATCCCGCTGCGGATGCGTTTACGGCGGTTCCGGCGAGAAAATCGACGAGACCTATCTGCTGGGAGTGCGCGACGAACGCTACAAGGGCTTCTATCGTCAATTCACCTGGGTTGCGGAACGTCTCAACGAAGCCTTCTACGCTCACCGGTTCGGCTCCCCGCCCCTGGAACTGGCGCTCCCCAATCCGGCCTGGAACGCGGGCAGCGCCGCGGTGTGGCATCTCTTCGAACAATTCGAAGATGTCGGCGTGCTTCCCCCCGGCGGGAGCGAAGCATCTCTCGCCGAGTTCCTGACCGTTTACGCCGCCCGTTTCGGCGACCCCTGGACGACGGATGCCGCCTCTCTCTTGCCTCCCGGCCTGGAGCAACCCAAACTGACCCTGCCCTTCCCCTCCCCCGCCGATCATCCCTGGGCCTTCACCGGCGGGCCGCATCCCCCCTGGACGCGCCTCGGCCCCTGGGCGGCGCTGGATTTCGCCCCTACCCTGCGCGGCGAGGAGGCCTGCTCCGTCTCGCCGGACTGGGTGCTGGCTCCCGCCGCCGGGCGGGTGACGCGCTCCGCCAACGGCGCGCTGGTGCTCGACCTGGATTTCGACGGCTGCGAGCAAAGCGGCTGGAACCTTCTCTTCATGCACCTGGCCGAGAACGGCAGGCTCCCCGTCGGCACGGATGTCAAACCCGGAGCGCGGCTGGGACATCCCTCCTGTGAGGGCGGCCCGGCCAGCGGAGCGCACGTCCACATAGCGCGCAAATACAACGGGGTGTGGATTCCCGCCGATGGAGACATCCCCTTCGTCCTGGGGGGCTGGCAGGCGCACTTTGGGGAAAAGCCCTACCAGGGAACGCTCACCAACGGCGGGCAGACCGTCACCGCCAGCCCTTACGGAGCGCGGGGTTCGGTGATACCATGAGGAGATGCCAGAGAAGAGAAACGCCTTCTCATCTCCCCAATCTCCCGATTTGCCAGTCACCCTACCTCCTCACTTCCCTTTTTGTCCCCTCCCTTTCCCCGTGAAACGTCTGCTGTTCTCCCTCCTCCTCCTGTTGACTGCCTGCGCGCCCCCTGCGGGGGGCGGTCTTTCCCTGCCCACGCCCGCCGTTGGGACGCCCACGCTTGTCCCGCATCCGACCGGCACCGCGCCCTATCCGCCGCGTCCGCAGTACCAGCCCGGCGAACTGGTGGCCTACACCGCCCAGACGGGCGATACTCTCCCGGCTCTAGCGGCGCACTTCAACACCACGGTGGAGGAAATCCTGGCTGCCAACCCCTTCGTGCCGGAGGGGGCCACTACCATGCCGCCGGGGATGCCGATGCAGATTCCCATCTATTACCTGCCGGATTGGGGCAATCCCTATCAGATTTTGCCCGACAGTCTCTTCGTCAACGGCCCGGCGCAGAGCGAGTTCGATACCGCCGCCTTCGTGGAGCAATCTGGCGGCTGGTTGAAGGACTACCGCACCTACGCCGCCGGAGCCAACCGCAGCGGGGCCGAGGTGGTGGAGTACGTGGCGCAAAATTTCAGCCTCAGCCCGCGGCTGCTCCTTGCCCTGCTGGAATACCAGTCCGGGGCGTTGACCCAGCCCGACCCCGGCGCGTGGGCGGACTATCCCCTGCGCTATCGGGAGCGCAGTCACCGCGGGGTGTACCTACAACTCGTCTGGGCTGCCGACCGCCTGAACGACGGTTACTACCGCTGGAGAGCCGGTCTGCCGGTGGATATCGTCCACTCCGATGGACGGGGAGAGCATCCCGACCCCTGGCAAAACGCCGCTACCGTGGGGCTGCACGTCCTTTTCAATGCCCTGGAGCCGCAGACCGACTTCTGGGCGGCTACCGCCCCCGAAGGCTTCGCGGCCACCTACGCGGCCCTCTTCGGCGACCCGTGGGCGGATGTTCAGCCCCACATCCCCGGCAGTTTGACCCAGCCGGAGATGCGCCTGCCTTACGACGCCACGCAAGTATGGGCCTATACGGGCGCTCCGCACACTGCCTGGGGGACGGGACAGCCCTGGGCCGCCGTGGATTTCGCCCCGCCCTCCACCGCCGCCGGATGCCAGAAATCCGACCAGTGGGTCGAGGCGGTGGCCGACGGGGTGGTTTCCCGCTCGGAGACCGGCATCGTGGAACTCGACCTGGACGGCGACGGCGACGGGCACACCGGTTGGGTGGTCTTCTACCTGCACCTGGCGACGGAAGGACGCGCCGCTCTGGGGGAGGTACTCAAGGCCGGCGACCCGGTGGGGCATCCCTCTTGTGAGGGAGGCCACACCACCGGTACGCACGTCCACATCGCCCGCAAGTACAACGGCGAATGGATACTGGCCGACAGCCCCATCCCCTTCACACTGGGCGGCTGGGTGACGCGCCGCGGCGATAGCCCCTATCACGGGACGCTGGAGCGGTACGGAGAGGTGGTAGTCTCCAGCGAACAGGCCGCCAGCGCGAGTTTGATTCCCGCCGAACAGAAGCCCACCCCCGAATCGCCTTGAAACGGCTTCTTCGCCAGAGACGTGCATCCCAAACTCCGCAAATGCCTGCCGTTTGCGGAGTTTTTGTTTCGGGTAAAGACTTCCGAGATTTTTGACGAGAGCCGTACCGGGCGAACATCGCACCGGAGAAATCTCGGAAGTCTGCCTCGGGTAAAGACTTCCGAGATTTTTGGCGAGAGCCGTTTCGGGCGAACATCGCGCCGGAGAAATCTCGGAAGTCTACCCATCGAAAAGTGCGCCGGATTGCGAAAAAGCGAATTTACCGAAGAGAACTTTTGTTTTTATAAAAAATATCCTTGACAAAACGAAAATATTGAGTACAATATCTTTCGGTTATTGAAACCGCGGTCTCGTAGCCAAAATTCGGTACCGAAAAGGAGACTCCTATGCTGACCGTACCAGACCAATGTCCCTTGTGCGGCGGAGAAATCATCGTCACCCGGCTGCAATGCCGCGCCTGTGATACCACTTTCGAAGGACGCTTTGCTCCCCCGCCCCATCCCTTCAGCGACCTGACCGAAGAACAACTCCATTTTTTGGAGGTCTTCATCCGCAACGAAGGGAAACTCAAACACATGGAGAAAGAGATGAAACTTTCTTACCCCACTCTGCGCAACCGCCTGCAAGGCATCATTCGGGCGCTGGGGTACGAACCGGGGCAATCCGAGCCTGAGGAGGAAGAAATCTCTCCGGGCACGCCGTTGCCCGATCCTGAAGAGCGTCAACGCATTCTCGAGGCCCTCGAAAGAGGGGAAATTTCCTTCGAGGAGGCCATGCGGCAGTTGCAAGGCGGAGACTCGTAAAGTCGCTTTGCTGCCAAGGCGAGACATTCAACCAAAGACATTTGACCAAACCCCGTTAAACATTTTTCGGAGGTGAAACTATGATGGCAACGCAAGAAGAGCGCATGCGCATTCTGCAAATGGTGCAGGATGGTAAAATCGGCGCCGAGGAAGGGGCGCGTTTGCTGGAAACGCTCGAAGCCGGCACCCCCTCCTCCACAACGGAAGCAGAAGTCGGGAAGGGCAAGAGCCTGCCGCGAAAACTTCTCAAAGGGCGCTGGTTCCGGGTGCGGGTTACCGATACGAAAAACGGACGCGCCAAAGCCACCGTCAATATCCCGCTGGGACTGATGGAGTGGGGGCTGAAAATCGGGGCGCAGTTCGCTCCCGAAGTGGGCAACATTGACCTTTCGGAACTGAGCGAGATGCTCCAGCAGGGCGAGATGGGCAAAATCGTGGATGTCGTGGACGAAGAAGACGGCGAACACGTGGAGATTTTCATCGAATAGACGTGAACGAAGAGACCTCACAGGTTTCCCAAGCCTGTGAGGTCTCGCAGGCAAGGAGACGGCAATGACAGACGCAGTTGCAATCCTGGAGCGGGAGTTCACCCTGGCGGAGGGGAAGCGGGTGGCGGTAGAGCACATCAGCGGAACGGTGCTGGTGAAATCCGGTGAGGGACAGACGGTGCGGGTGGAGGCGGAGACGCCCCCCGGTCTCGATTGGGAGATGAGCCTGGACGAGGAGGGGAACGTCTCGGTGCGTTCCCTCGCCGCCCAGGAGACCGACGCCCCGGCCTCCTGCACCATTTTCCTGCCTCCGCAGGCCCGCCTGCGCGTCTGGCTGGTGAAGGGGGTGCTGCGCCTCGAAGGGGTGGAGGCCCGCGCCCGCCTGGATACCGTCTCGGCGGACATCACCCTGGACGGGGCGCGCGGCGCGTTCCACTTGCAAACCGTGGACGGGGACATCAACGCCCGCGCCGTGGACGGCGGCCTGTACGTCCAGACCGTCGCCGGGGACGTTCACCTGACGGGATGCCGCCTTTCGGGGATGCAGGGGCGTTCCGTGAACGGGGAGTTCCTGGTGGAAACGCCCCTCTTGGAAGGGCCGTACGCCTTTCATACTCTCTCCGGAGACGTCATCCTGCGCCTGCCCTCGGAGACGGATTGCGACATCGCCTTCCGCACGCTCACCGGCGGGATGGAGATTGCCTTTTCGGGGGTTTACTTCCCGGCAGAGGGCGCGCTCCGGCAGGTGATGGTTGGGGAGGGCGGCGCACAGGTCAAGGTGGAGACGCTCTCTGGCAAGTTGTGGGTGGTGGAGCAGTAAACCGCCCCGATTTTTGCCCTCATTGTGCTGCCGAAAAACGTTTAGTATCTATCCGAAAAATATTTGTGCGGTGTCATTGCGAGCCCCACAGGGGCGACCTGTGCCCCGCAGGGGTAAGCAATCCCCCTTAGACCGCCAGGAGACTGTTTCGGCGGTTATGCCGCCTCGCAGTGACATTCCCACAAGAAATTTTCGGACAGGTTCTTAATCTACTCGCGAGCGTATGCCGATGAAAGCAGAGATTTCAACAACCGCGAATTCTCAGCGGTTCTTTCTCCTCGCGCTGGGGATTTCCTGGTTTTCCTGGGCCTGGGTTATCCTCCTGAAGTGGGATGTATGGCGCTTCCCGGCGATTCTTTTCGGTGCGCTGGGGCTTTTTGGGCCGGCATTGGCCGAGATTATCTTGATTTTTCGCGTTCGCGAAACGGAACGGCGGCGCGATTACTGGGAACGGCTCTTCGATTTCAAGCGGATTGGCTGGAAGTGGCATCTGGTTATCTGGCTCACTTTTCCCGTCCTCAACGGGCTTGCCCTCTTGGGGGGAATGCTTGCAGGAGCCCCTCTTCCCGCTTTCGATACGGCCAGGGAATTGCTATCCCAGCCGTGGCGGATTTTCCCCTTTGCGGTGTTTATCCTGCTGTTTGGCCCCCTGCCCGAGGAACTCGGCTGGCGCGGATATGCCCTGGATGGATTGCAAGCCCGATACAATGCTCTCGTATCCAGCCTTATTTTGGGTGCGGTGTGGTCCCTGTGGCATCTCCCGCTATTTTTCATGCGCGGCACGTTCCAGCATGATGTATTGAAGTTCGGCACCCTCGATTTTTGGTCGTTTCTCGCGGGTACGATTGTCGTCTCGATTCTCTTCACGTGGCTGTACAACAATACCCATCGCAGCACCTTATCCGCCATCCTTTTTCATTTTATGGTCAACTTCACGGGAGAATTGATGCCGCCAGACGGCCTGGCGCGGGTGTTCAGCCTTCTTTTGACAGGCATCCTCTCCTTGCTCGTAGTTGTTATCTACGGTCCCGAAACACTCGCCGGACGGAAAGCGAGAGGGCGAGAAGAGAAAAGCGTACTCAGGCGTTTTGCAGGCAAGGGCGTTTGTCCCTATCAACTCTCTTTCACTTTGGATTTGCCGTTACGGCGGCTCATTCTTTCTCCGGAAAGGCTGGCCGAGCGTCTCCATCTCGAAGAGGATGCGCGGGTACTCGAAGTAGGACCGGGCCCCGGATACTTTAGCGTGGAAATGGCAAAGCGCGTCCCGCGGGGCCGGTTGGAGTTGTTCGACGTGCAAAAAGAAATGCTGCAAAAAGCCCGGCGGAAGATTGACGCGGCCGGTCTGCACAACGTAGGGTTTTCACAAGGAGACGCTACCGCCCTGCCCTTTGACGGAGAAGGTTTCGATGCCGCTTTTCTGGTTGCCGTTCTGGGTGAGGTCTCCAACCCATCGGCCTGTCTCCGAGAACTTTATCGTATCCTTCGTTCTCAGGGGCTTCTCTCCATTACCGAACAGCCCGGCGACCCCGACGCCCTTTCGCGCTCGACTATTCGCACCCTGGCTGAACGGCAAGGCTTTGTATTTAGCGAAACATACGGCAAATGGAGAAATTTCACTATGAATTTCCGTAAGCCTTTGGTCGTCGCTCAAGAAGGTAAAACTACCCCTTAACTATAACTATCCATGAACCATTCCCCCTCCAAAACCTCCGGCATGCGCGCCTTCATGGTCGTGTGGTTTGGGCAGGCCATCTCCCTTTTGGGAACGGGCATGTCCAACTTTGCGCTCACCATTTGGGCTTACGAAGTCACCGGCAAAGCCACGGCCCTGGCGCTTGTGGGCTTTTTCTACGTCACCCCGATGCTGCTCATCAGTCCGATTGCGGGGGCGCTGGTAGACCGTTCCAACCGCAAGTTGATGATGATGGTCAGCGACCTGGGGGCCGGGCTGGCGACGGTGGTCATCTTTCTGCTGCACACCGCCGGGGTGCTGCAAGTGTGGCACCTGTACGTCGCTGCCCTCATTTCCGGGACCACGCAGACCTTCCAGTGGCCGGCTTATTCGGCGGCCATCACGGTGATGATTCCCAAGAAGCATTACGGGCGCGCCAGCGGCCTGACCCAACTGGCGGATTCGGCTTCGGGAATTTTCGCTCCCATCCTGGCCGGGGCCTTGATGGGGCTCATCGGCCTGCGCGGTATCCTCTTGATTGACATCGTGACCTTCCTGTTTGCCATCGGCGCGCTGCTGGTGGTGTACGTTCCGCAGCCGGAGCGCACCGAGGAGGGGAAAGCAGGGGAAGGCAGTCTCTGGCAGGAATCGCTGTTCGGATTCCGTTACATCTTCGAGCGTCCCAGTCTGCTGGGGCTGCAACTGGTCTTTTTGTTCGGAAATTTCTTTGCCACCATCGGTTTTACGGTGGTCGCGCCGATGATTCTGGCGCGCACCGGCAACAATGAATTTTCTCTGGGGTCGGTACAGTCGGTAGGGGCGGTGGGAGGCGTGATTGGGGCGCTGCTGATGAGCGCCTGGGGCGGACCGAAAAAACGCGTCCACGGAGTGTTGGGAGGCTGGATTTTCTACGGCATCGCGGGGGCCGCCTTGATGGGTATCGGACGTGCCGTCCCCCTATGGGCGGCGGCCTCCTTCCTGGCGGCACTGGTCGTGCCTGTGTTGAACGGTTCCAACCAGGCCATCTGGCAGGCCAAAGTCGCTCCGGATGTGCAGGGACGCGTTTTCTCCATCCGGCGGGTGATTGCCTGGCTGGTCAATCCGCTGGCGACCCTGCTGGCGGGCCCGCTGGCCGACGTGGTTATGGAGCCATCCATGCAGTCCGGCGGATGGGTTCATCAGGTCTTTCACACCCTGGTGGGCGAGGGGGCCGGCGCGGGAATGTCCGCCATAATCCTGGTGACGGGGGTGCTGGCGGCCTGCGTAGGGTTGGGAGGCTACGCTTTTCGGGCGGTGCGCGAGGCAGAACGTCTCCTGCCCGACCATGTTGTGGAGGTCGTTGGTCAGGAGGTTGCGGGGATGCAGAGTTAGGGCCTCGCGAGGTCGGGAGACGGCTCATCCTCTCCCAACCTGCCAATTTACCGGTTCCCTTCCTTTCTGGTGGTAAAATTCGCCCCTGGTATGAGAGATTTTTTCGGCCTCTTGCGGGGCGTGTGGATATTCGCGGTGCTTTCTGTGCTGACCGCCTGTGAAGCGGTTAGTGCGCCCGCGCCGGATGTGCCTACGCCGCTGCCCACGGAGGAGGTTCCTACTGCGGTGGCGCTGACCCTGGCAGCCGTCCGGGCGCTGACCCCCAGCCTCACACCCACCGAGACGGTCACGCCGCATTTCGTCACCCTGACCCCCTCCCGCACCCCGACGCGCACGCCTTACCCCACCTCCACGCCGACGCGCACCCCCTGGCCGACGCGTACCTTCACGCCCACGGCCACGTTTACGCCCAGCAATACCCCCACGATAACGCCGACCCCCACCAACACGCCGCGCCCCGTCTTCCCTCAGGCGAACATCGCCATTCTCAATCCGGGGCCGCTCTCGAAGGTCGTCTCTCCCCTGCGGGTGCAGGCCAAACTCGTGCCGGGGGCGGGAGGCGTCTTCCGGGTGGAACTTTTGGGGGAAGATGGACGCCTGCTGGGGCGTAAAATCCTGACCTATCACGGGGAACGGGTCTACCTTTCCACCGAGTTGCCCTTCGAAATTCCGGGGGCAGCCGAAACGGGACGCCTGCAAATCAGCACCTACGATTCCGCCGGGCGGGTCATCGCCCTGCAATCCGTGGAAATCATCCTGCTTTCGGTAGGCCCGCAGGAAATACTCCCGCAGGACGATTTGCGGGAGGCGGTGCTCATCGAGGAGCCGCAGCCGGATGCCGTCATTCGCGGCGGCACGCTGCTCGTTTCAGGACGGGCGCGCCTGGGCTTCGGCGAACCCTTGCTGATTACCCTGCTCTCTCCCGAGGGCAAAATCGTCGGAGAACGACTGGCGGGCGTCACGCCGGAGCCTGGAGAGGATTACGGCTCTTTTCGGGTTGCTGTCCCTTATGTCGTTTTCGAAACCACCTCTGTCCGCTTGACGGTCACGGCGCGCGGCGGACGTGTGCCGGGGCCGGTGTACATCACCAGTCAGGAGATTCAAATCAACCCATGAACAAGAGATTGTCGCTCTTCGCCCTGTTCTTCGCCGCTGTATTTCTCCTGGGGGCTTGCACCTCCGCGTCGAAGATTGCCCCCGCTGCACCGGGAAATTTACCGCCTCTGCCGACCCCTAATGTCCCCGACCTCAACGATGTAGACGACGCCATCCAGCGCTGGCAGCAAAGCGGGAACGCGCATTACTACCTCAAAGTGGACGAGCGTTCCGCTTCCGGAGCAGTGCGCCGCATCCACATCGTGGTGGCCGACGGCACGCTGCGAGCCGCCCTGGTGCAGACGCGGGACGGGGATGCGTGGGGGGAGTTGTCCTCGCTGCCTTTCAATGAAGCCAAACAGTACACCGTGGACGGCCTGCTGGCCCGCGTCCGGCGGGATACGCTGGGGGCCGGCCCTGCCCCGGTCAATTTGAAAGTGGTCTTCGACAAGGATGCCGGCTGGCCGATGGTCATCAACGCCGAAGGGATGCCTTCTTACACCGCCAACGGGGAGGTGCGCCTGAACCGCGAGTATGGCTACACCATCGCCACCGAAATCGCCCCCCTTCTGGAGGATACCGCCTCCAACGAGAGCGGCGTCTGGATGGAACTCTCCCAGGGCAACGGGCCGCAGGCCTGGTGCGACCATCTCTTCATCTTCAACGACGGTTCCTCCCTCTACACGGACGATTGCCGCCAAACGACGCTTCCCATGCAGGTGCCGGCGGCGCGTCTCTCCGACCTGGAGACCTTGAGCGAACAATTTGCTACCCTGGATGCCGAAGACTCCGAGGAGAACTTGTACCGCCGCCTGACCATCCAGGGACGCGGGCACGGCGAGGCGGATGCCGAGACCACTCAAAGCGCCTGGGAGGCCGCCGACCTGCTCCACGAGTTGCTCTCTTACCCGCTGGGGGCCGGCGTGACCCTGATTTTCACGCAACAGGATGAGGTCTTTGGAGCCGAGATGCTCCGTCAGACGGTACAGCCCGCTTATCTGGCCGTGAAAGCACCGCTCTACGGAGCGCTGGTCAGCCCGGATGAAAACTACCTGGCGCTCAGCGATTCCAGTGGCTTCCAGGCCGTGGACATGAACTCCGGCGAGAAAACCCCCTTGCTGATTGCCCCGCAGGATGGAAGTTTCTACCTGCCGCGGGCGTGGAGCGCTGCCGGGCGCATCCTGGTCTCGCAGGTCTGGCCGGATGGGAAGCAATCCCTGGGGTGGGTCGGGCTGGAAGAGAATACGTGGCATCCCGTCCCCCTGCCGGAGGGCGGAGAAACCTACGGCTGCGACGGGGGCGCGGCCTGGTCTCCTGACGGCGCGCTGCTCGCGATAGCCGGCGGCGTTCAAGATTCCGATTGCCGCGGTTTCGACGGGCTGACCCTGGTGGATATAGCCTCCGGGACGGCGGAGATGCTGCCCGGTGTTTCCGCTGTCTCCCATCCTTCCTGGTCGCCGGACGGCACCTGGCTGGCCTTCAGTTTGCAGGAGGAGGAAGGTTTGCAGCGCGTCTATGTGATGCACCCGGACGGCAGCGGACTGGCCCCCGTCGGCGGGAATACGCAGGGACGCGCCGACGTACCCCTGTGGATGCCCGACGGTTCACTGGTGTACGGACTGCAAGGCGCTCCCGCCGGGGAAAACGGCCTGTACGGTTACACGCTTGCCGCCGGAGAAAAGCGGCTCATCCTGGCCGGAGAGACCCTGGCGCCCGTGACCATCTCCCCCGACGGGGAGTTCCTGGTGTATTTCGACGGCGAATTGCAGCACGTCTGGTCTTTCTTCCGGGAAGAGAACCTGGATGTGACCCTCAAAGCGGAGGCCAACTTCGTAGGGTGGCTGACTCCGCCCCCCGATGAGCAAAAATAGCCCGGAGGTTACCATGTCCACCCCCACCATCATTTTTGATTTCGGCGGCGTACTCCTGCGTACCGAAGACCGCAGCCCGCGCACGCAACTGGCGGAGCACTTCGGCATGACCTATGAAGAGATGGAAGATATCGTCTTTGGCAGCCCTACGGCAGCTCAGGCCGCTGTCGGGCGCATCAGCGCCGGGGAGCATTGGCGGGCCGTGGCGCGGCAACTGAATTGGCCGGATGAGGAACTCCCCGCCTTGCAGCGCGCCTTTTGGGGAGGCGACGAACTGGACGAGCAACTTCTGGATTTTCTGCGTTCTTTGCGGGGAGAGTGGCGCACCGCCCTTCTGAGCAACGCCTGGGACGATTTACGCTTTGCCCTCACGGAAGTCTGGCACATCGAGGATGCCTTCGACCACCTTTTCATCTCGGCGGAAATGGGACTCGCCAAACCCGACCCGGCTATTTACGCCGAGGTGGAACGTCGCCTGCAATCCGAGGGGGAAGATTTGCTTTTCGTGGATGACTTCCTTCGTAACGTGGCGGCAGCCCGGCAGGCCGGCTGGCAGGCAATACAATTTCGGGATGCGGAACAGGCCATGCGGGAAGTGCGCGCCTGGCTGGCCTCCCGCGCCCGGCAATAGCGCCGCGCGCCTCAGCGGTTTTGCTCCCCTTGTTGCAAGTGCATCTGCACCCACAACAGCCCCAAAATCGTCTTGGCATCCTGAAAAGTCCCCTTTGGAATCATCGCTAATGCTTCTGCAAAGGGGATTTTGACTACCTCCAGGAATTCGTCCTCGTCCCCCGGCAGGGAGGCGGGGAACAAATCGCGTGCCAGGAAGATACGCATGTACTCGCTGGAATACCCCGGCGCCAGGAAGCAAGCCCCCACCAGGTCCACCCGCCGGGCGTCCATGCCGATTTCCTCCTGCAATTCGCGGTGGACGTTTTCTTCGGGAGTCTCCGCCATCTCCAGCGTTCCGGCGGGGATTTCCAGGAGCGTTTGTCCGGCGGCCTGACGGTATTGGCGCACGAACCAGATGTTGCCCTCCGAATCCATGGGAATCATGGCAATCCCGCCGTTGTGCTCCAGGATGTCCAGATGGGTGGTGTGACCGTCAGGCAGGCGCACTTCGTCCTTGCGGAGGGTGAAGACGCGCCCGCGGTACACGGTTTCGCTATTCAGGGTGGTGAACTTCATGGGAAGATGTTCCTTTCAAAAACAAGGAACCCCCCGGAAGGCGCTGTCTCCCAGGGGGTTGAGGATATTCTCAAATGGGGTCCGGGTCAGGGAATCTGCAAGACCTGCCCTGCCTGAAGGGTGTAGGGCTTCGAGAGGGTATTTGCCGCGATAATGGCTTCGGGAGAAACGTCTCCGAAATAGCAGGCAATGGTGTAAATGGTGTCGCCCGCCCTGACGGTGTACTTTGTGGGGTGAGAAACCAGGGCGCGTTTGCCGGGGAAAGGCTTGGCATTCTGGGGAATGACGAGCGTCTGCCCCGGGTAGGATTGGGAAGCCTTGCCCATGTTATTGGCTGCCAGCAACTGGTCAGGGTTGATGTCGAAGCGCCGCGCGATGCAGTAGGGGAATTCTCCCGGCTGCAGGGTGTATTTGTCCGGCACTTTCAGAGTGGGGATGGCCTGCGGCTGCGGCTGGGTTGCCTGGGTAGCCTTGGGAGGCGCAGTGGTAGGCTGAGGCTGGGCAGGCGCAGCCGTGGTGGGTTGTGCTGCCGGGGCCTGGGTGTTTGTCGGCTGTGGATTGGCCTGTTCCGCCGCTACTGCCGTCTGGGTGGCAAACGAGGCGTTGATTTCGTTGGGGTTGGGAACAGCCTGGGAGGGACTCTCTGCCCCTTGCTGACCGGTAGGGCCGCTGGATGCGGAGCGATTACAGGCCGCCAGCCCAAGCATCAGAAATACTGCAATGACGAGGATGAGAAAACGATTTGTCTTCATGGGTCTTATCACTCCTTGGGGATACCCTGGTTTTTTGCCCGCCTGCGCCAGATGATACCGCTTCCTTGTGGGGGCAGAGAACAAAACAAGGTTTTCGCAAATTCTCCTTGATACTAGCATAATGCGATACGAACGTCAAGCAGAGATGCAAAATTTTTTCGTGGAAGGGCAACATTCTGTGGTACAACTAAAAGTGTAACACCGTTGTATCACTTTAGATGTTTCTACTGATTGGAAAGGAGCAACCCCATGCTTATCAGTAAAGAACTGGAACAGGCCATCAATGAGCAAGTCGGGCGCGAATTTGGCGCCAGTATGCAGTATATCAGCATCGCCGCCTATTTCGACAGCGAAGACCTGCCTCAACTGGCTGCCTTTTTCTACCGCCAGGCCGAGGAAGAGCAAATGCACGCCATGAAGTTCTTGCATTACATCACAGAAACGGGCGGGCACGTACGCATCCCTGCTATCGAAGCCCCCAAAGATTCCTTCGAGAGCGCCGAAGAAGCGGTGCAACTCTCTCTGGCATGGGAAGAAGAAGTCACTCGTCAAATCAATGCCCTGATGGACATTGCGGTGCGCGAAAACGACTACCTCGCCCAGGATTTCCTGCGCTGGTTCGTCGCCGAACAGTTGGAGGAAATTGCCACGATGAGCACCCTCCTGCGCACCGTGCAGCGGGCGGGGGATAATCTTCTCCTGGTGGAGGATTTTCTGACTCGCAACCCCCTCCCCGCCGAAGAAAACGAGGGCGCGGAGACGTAAGAATCAAAAACAGCCCGCCAAATGGCGGGCTGCTCCTTTTTTGGGGGTGGGTCAATCCACGGCCTCTACGCCCTCGATGTGGGGGAAAAATTGACGCAGGGTGCCTTCTATCCAGCCGTGCAGGGTATTGGGCAGCAAATCACAGGTCGCGCAGGCTCCACCCATGCGGACCTTCACCACTTTACCGTCGTAATCCACGAATTCCACGAATCCGCCGTGAAATTGCTCGATGTAGGCGCTCAGGTTGCTGATGAGCACCGTGATGCGCATTTTCTCTTCGGCCAGACCAGTCATTGGGGCATCCTCCTTGTGGGGAGCGGTTGTATCTTCCGGGGAAGATTGCTTCAGGTTGTTTTCCAAAAGAGATAAAATCTTCCCCTGCGGGCTGTCCAGACGTTTTGCGATGGCTTCCGCTAAAATTTCGGCCAGGCGTTTACCCACGCGCGGGTTTTCCTGATAAAAATCGCGCAAGTCCTGATTGTACAGCCGCAAAACTTCGGTCTTGTGGACAGTAATGGCGCTGGACGAATACGTAGGACGCATGAGCGCCGCCGACCATCCGAAGACGCCGCCCGGCTGGACGCGGGCAACCGTCAGCGCCGGCCCGTCTTCCGGTTCGTAACGGATGAGCACTTCCCCTCTGGATATCAGGTACAGGTAGCGCGCCGGGAACCCCTGCGTAAAGACGATGGTGTTTTCGGGGTAAACCATCACCTTGAAGAGAGGGGCTACCAAAGCACGTTCTTCGGGGGAGAGTTCATCAAAAATACCCCGCGGCGGCTTCACTCCTGGACCTTGAATGACGTTGTGCATGTAAGATTTTTGGTTCGGGGCGATGCAGAGCGGACGGAAAGAGATACCCGGACGTATTGCGAGTGTATGAGAAGAGTAAAAAGTTTTGTAGTGGCAAATTTCCCGATGTGGGGGACGTTTATCATTTTGGGCGCCCCGCCTCGGAAAGTGACTTTCATCTGGCCCTGCCCTGTACCCGCCGCGAACCCAAAACCGCGGTACAATCTCGCCAGAGCGGTGGTTTCTTTTGCTCTCGAATCCACAATATAGAGGTATACCCCTTGTTTACAAAACTGCGCGATTATGCAATTTTACTGTTTGGCGCTGGCGTCATCATTGCCTTAGACCAATGGACGAAAGCATTGGTGCGCACCAATCTGTCCATTGGAGAGCAGTGGGCGCCCTGGGATTGGCTGCTCCCCTACGCCCGTATCGTCCACTGGACGAACCGCGGGGCGGCTTTTGGGATGTTCCAGAGCGCCAGCATGCTCTTTACCATTCTGGCCTTTGTCGTCGCCGGCCTGATTTTGTACTATTACCCCCGCGTCCCGCGGCACGAATGGGCGCTGCGCATCGCCCTGGTGCTGCAACTGGGCGGCGCGCTGGGCAACCTGATTGACCGCCTGGTCCACGGGCAGGTGACCGACTTCATCTCTGTCGGCTCTTTTGCCGTCTTCAACGTGGCCGATGCGAGCATCTCGATTGGGGCTGCTGTCCTGCTTTTGGGGGTCTGGCTGCAAAACGAAGATGCGGAATCCTCCCCGGAAGTGGATGAAACGGACTCCCCCGTTGAGGGCCGCGTTCCCGAAGAGGGCAATCCCCTGCATGGATGAACGCCGCGTCACCCTGCATTTTAAAGGCGACCTCCCCCAAAGGCTGGACCGCTTTGTGGGGGAAAGCCTCCCCGAACTTTCCCGCGCTCAGGCGCAACGGCTCATCAAACAAGGTCGCGTCCGTGTGGATGGCGTTCCCCCCCGCAAAACGGGGATGCTCCTCTCCGGCGGAGAGACGATTGAAATCCACGTCCCCGCTCCGCAGTTGGGCAAACTCCAGCCCGAGGACATCCCCCTGGATGTCATTTTCGAGAACGAAGACGTGCTGGTGGTGAACAAACCTGCCGGGATGGTGGTGCATCCCGCCGCCGGGCACGCCAGCGGAACGCTGGTACACGCTGCCCTGGCGCACGCCCCGGAGATGGAAGGCGTGGGCGGCGAAAAACGCCCCGGTCTGGTACACCGCCTGGACAAAAACACCTCCGGTCTCATCATCCTGGCGAAGAACGACCGCGCTCACCGCATGCTGCAAGAGCAATTCCGCTTGCGGAAGGCGCACAAAATCTACCTGGCGCTCACGGACGGGCATCCGCCCACTCCGCAGGGACGCATCGAGGCTCCCATCGGGCGCGACCCGGCGCACCGCAAGCGCATGGCCGTCGTCCCGGCGCACAAGGGACGCCCTGCGCTGAGCGAATACCGCACCTTGCAGCGTTTCGACCACCACTCCTTGCTGGAAGTGCGTATTCTCACCGGGCGCACCCATCAGATACGCGTCCACCTGGCTTTTCTCGGCTGCCCCGTCGTCGGCGATACGGTTTACGGACGGCGCAAGCCCACTCTGCCCTTGTCGCGTCACTTCCTGCACGCCTTCCGCCTGACGCTCACCCTTCCCGGCGAAGAAACCTCGCGCACCTTCGAAGCCCCCCTCCCGCCGGATTTGCAATTTGTGTTGGAGAGGTTGGGAGGGGACGACAGACGATAGACCGCGGACGATAGACGGTAGACCGTGGACGGCAGACCACGGACGATAGACGGTAGACCGTGGACGGCAGACCACGGACGACAGATGGTAGACCGCGGACGGTGGATGACGGCCTACTCACCAGCCCTCCAATCAGGCAACTACCTGACCACCTAACCACCTACCCACCTAACTACCCAATTACTCCCACCCATGCAACCCATTGACCTGCGTTCCGATACCGTTACCCATCCTACTCCCGAAATGCGGGAGGCGATGGCCCGCGCCGCCGTCGGCGACGATGTTTACGGGGAAGACCCTACTGTCAACGCGCTGGAAGCCCTGGCCGCCGAGATGACCGGCAAGGAAGCCGGTTTGTTCGTTCCCTCCGGCACGATGGGCAACCTGACCGCTGTGTTGTCCCACTGCGGACGCGGGGATGAGGTCATCCTGGGCACGCAATCGCACACCTTCCTGCACGAGGCCGGCGGCATCTCGGCGCTGGGGGGCGTGCATTCCTGCCAGATACCCAACCAGCCGGATGGAACCCTGGCGCTGGAAGACATCCGCGCCGCCATCCGCACGGAGGACATCCATCACCCCGTCAGCCGCCTGCTGTGCCTGGAGAACACCCACAACGACTGCGGCGGCGTCCCTTTGAGCGGAGAATACACCCGCTCGGCCGCCGAAATTGCCCATCAACACGGCATGGCCGTTCACCTGGACGGCGCCCGGCTCTTCAACGCCGCGACTGCCCTGGGAGTCTCTGCCGCCGACCTTGCCGCGCCGGTGGATTCGGTCACGTTTTGCCTCAGCAAAGGACTGTGCGCTCCAGTCGGCTCGGTGTTGTGCGGTTCGGGGGCTTTTATTGGACGGGCGCGGCGTATCCGCAAGCAGTTGGGCGGCGGAATGCGTCAGGCCGGTGTCCTGGCCGCCGCCGGATTGATTGCCCTGGAGAAGATGACCCTCCGCCTGGAGGAAGACCACCGTCGGGCGCGTCTTCTGGCCGAAGGGCTGCAAACCGTCCCCGGCCTCCTGCTGGACAAGGGGATGCCTCTGACCAACATGGTTTACCTGGCCCTGAGCGAGGCCGTCCCCCTCTCCGCCTTCCGGATAGCCGACCGCTTGCGGGAGGACGGCATCCTTGTCGGTCCGCGGGACGCCCGCCACTTCCGCCTGGTGACTCACTACTGGATTGACGACCCTGCCGTCGAGAAAACGGTCTCCGCCTTCCGCGCCGCGCTCTCATAACCCACATCTCTCCCATGTCCCCATCCCTGCGCGTCCGCCTGCTCTACCTGTGGAGAAAAATCCTCCCGCCGCTGCCCAAGAAACGGCGCGGCGAGGTACAGGCCTTGTTGCGCCGCTCCTCCAGGCCGGATTTGGACTATTTCGTGCTGGTGGTGCTTTCCAGCATCATTGCCACGTTGGGGCTGCTGACCAATTCGGCTGCCGTCATCATCGGGGCCATGCTGGTCGCCCCGCT
>JANTFR010000033.1 GCA_024763355.1 Anaerolineales bacterium | reverse complement strand
GTGTCAAGTACCACGTACCATGTACCATGTACCAAGTGCCATGAACCATCTAACCATCGGCGTACTTTTCGGCGGACGCTCCGGCGAGCATGAAGTCTCGCTGGCCTCGGCGCGTTCCGTGCTGCATGCTCTCGACAGAGAGAAATACCGCATCGTGGAAATCGGCATCACCAAAGATGGCGCCTGGTTGAGCGGGGAGGGCGCCCTGGAGGCCCTGACAGCAGGCCGGATGGAGGGCCTTACCCCCGTCACCCTGTTGCCCGACCCCACCCGCCCCGGCCTGCGCGACCTGCAAACCGGGGAACTCGTTGCTGCCCTGGATGTGGTTTTCCCCGTTCTGCACGGCACCTTTGGGGAAGACGGCACCCTGCAAGGGCTGTTGGAGATGGCCGGTGTGGCCTACGTGGGGGCGGGCGTGGCCGGTTCCGCAGTCGGCATGGACAAAGACCTTTTCAAAGCCGTAATGCGTGCCAGCGGCGTCCCTGTGGTAGACTGGGTCATTCTGCGGCGCAGCGAAATCGAGGCCGACATCCAGGGCGTGATAGACCGCATCGAAACCGCCCTGGAAGGAGACTACCCCTTCTTCGTCAAACCGGCCAATCTGGGGTCTTCAGTAGGCATCAGCAAATGCCGCAGCCGCAGCGACCTGTACGAAGGCCTGCTGGAGGCCGCCCGCTACGACCGCCGCATCCTGGTGGAAAAGGGGTTGAACGCCCGCGAAATTGAAATCAGCGTGTTGGGCAACGACCAGCCGGAGGCCTCCATCCCCGGCGAAATCCGCCCCGCAGATGAGTTCTACACTTACGAGGCCAAATACCAGGACGAACGCTCCGAATTGCTCATCCCGGCCCCCATCCCGGAGGCCCTGGCCGAAGAAATGTGCCGCACTGCCGTGGCGGCCTATAAAGCGATTGACTGCGCCGGTATGGCCCGTGTGGATTTTTTGCTCGACCGGGAGAGCGGCGCGTACTACCTGAACGAAGTCAATACGCTGCCCGGTTTCACCGAAATCAGCATGTACCCCAAACTGTGGGAGGCCAGCGGCCTGCCCTACCCCCGCCTGCTCGACCGGCTGATTGATTTGGCGCTGGAACGCCAGCAGGAACGCCAGAAAACGATTTACATCCGCGAGTAGCACCACCGATATCCGATGACGACCACCACCCGCCGCTCCGATAGCGTACGAGAACGCCGCGCCCGCAAGAAAGGCAAAGCGTCCCCGACGCGTCGCGCCCCGCGGCGGCGGGCAACTGCTCCTTCCCCGCCCCCGGTGGTGGTACGCGGCAACGCCATGGCTGGTCTTGCCCCCCAACGGAAGCGCAGCAAGCGCCCCCGGCGGCGGGTAGACCTCCCCCTGCGCAGCGGCGTGGATTTGGTGCTGCCCGGCATCCCGATTGTGCATCCAGGCTGGCGGCTGCTCTCCGCCGCCCTCAGCCTGCTGCTCGGCCTGACGCTTTTCTGGGCGTGGGGCGCGGCGGCCTACCACGTAGAGAACATCGAACTGGCGGAGGGTATCCAGCGGCTCACCCCGGACGACGTCCTGCTGCTCATCCCCTTGCGCGGCACGCCCATTTTTGCCGTAGACGCCGCCATGCTCACCGCTCAAATCAAGGCAGGATTTCCGGAACTGGCCGAGCCGCGGGTCAGCATAGGACTGCCCGCCAAAATCCGCATCCAGGCCACCGAGCGGCAACCGGTGCTGGCCTGGGTTCAGGACGGGCGCACTACCTGGGTAGATATGCAGGGGGTCGGGTTCCCGCCGCGGGGCACGGTGGACTCTCTGGTCACCGTCCTGGCGGAGGCGGCACCCTCTTCAGAGGCGGAGGCAGCCTCCAGGGTGAGCATCCCGCCCAAAATCGTGGAGGCCTGTCTTCAGGTCAGCAACATCGCCCCGGAGGGCGTTCCCCTGGTCTATTCGCAGGAACATGGTTTGGGCTGGCAAGACCCTCTCGGCTGGCAGGTGTATTTCGGCCATCAATTAAACGACATCGAGGGCAAATTACGCACTTATGTCGCCATCGTCAATTATCTGCAAGCAAATGACATCCATCCTGTACTGGTCAGTCTGGAATATCCCCAGGCTCCCTACTACCGGTTGACCCCGTGAGGTCCTCTGCATGGAAAGCAACATCATCGTTGGAATCGACGCAGGAACAACCAAAATTTGCACGCTGGTAGCACGGCTGACCCCCGACGAGAAAATCCACGTCCTGGGAGTAGGCATCGAACCGTCGCGCGGCATGCACAAAGGCGTCGTAGTAGACCTGGCTGCCGCCAGCAAAGCCATTGCCCGCTCGGTGGAGAAGGCGGAACACACCTCCGGGCTGGAGATTGACGCCGCCCTGGTCAGTCTCTCCGGTGCCCAGGTGGACTCGATGAACAGCAACGGGGTGGTGGGCATTTCCGGCGGCATCGTGGAGCAGGAAGACGTGATGCGCGCCCTGGATGCCGCCCGCGCCGTAGCGCTGCCCCACAACCGGGAAATCGTACACGTGATACAGCGCGGTTTCCGCATTGACGGGCAGGAGGGCATCCGCATGCCTTTCGGGATGCACGGCTACCGGCTGGAGGTGGAGACACACATCATCACGGCGGCGGCAGCGTCGGTGGAGAATTTGCGGCAATGTGTTGCCGAAGCCGGAGTAGATGTTGTACAATTCGTGCTTAATCCGCTGGCCTCGGCGGAGGCGGTGTTGACCGAAACCGAGCGGCAGATGGGAGCCGCGGTATGCGACATCGGAGGCGGCACTACCGATTTAGCCATTTACGTGGACGGCGACATCTGGCACACGGCGGTGCTCAACGTCGGCGGCAACCACGTCACTTCGGACATCGCCCATGGCTTGCGCCTGCCCCCCGCACAGGCCGAGGAAGTCAAGAAGCAGCACGGACACACCCTGAAGAGCGAAGTGCGCGCCGACGAATATTTCCGCATCCGCCCCTTCGGGGAGGAACAGCCCTTGCAGGTCAGCCGCGCCGATTTGACCCACATCATCGAGGCGCGCATGACCGAAATTTTTGAACTCTTGCTGCAAGAAATCAAGCGTTCCGGCTACGACGGGCTGCTGCCGGCCGGAATCGTGCTGACCGGCGGAGGCAGTTTGCTGCCGGGGACGCGTAAACTGGCAGGGCGCGTCCTGGGGCTTCCCGTCCGCCTGGCACAGCCGGAAAACCTGAGCGGCATGGTAGACCGCCTGGATTCCCCCGCTTATGCCACCAGCGTGGGGTTGCTGCGCTGGGCACAATTGATGAACACCCTGGATACTTCGGATACCCACCGCACGGCGAACACGGGCTTCTCGTGGGAGCAGGTGCGGCGTTTCCTGCGGCGGCTGCTGCCATAGAGGATGAGCGGGTGCGACTGACCGCCGACCATTCGACCAACTGACAAATCCGACCACCAGACTAATCAGACCAATCCGACTAACTGACCAATCCAACCACTCAACCAATCTCGTGGAGGAGGTTTCGTGATGACCAACCAACCCAATTTCAACCAGATAGAGTCCTTCGCCCGCATCAAGGTAGTGGGCGTCGGCGGCGGCGGCTGCAATGCCGTTGACCGGATGATTGCCGAGGGGCTGCAAGGCGTGGAATTCGTGGCCGTGAACACGGACGCGCAGGCCCTGCTGCTCTCCAAAGCCAAGACGCGGGTGCGAATTGGCGAAAAATTGACCCGCGGGCTGGGTTCCGGCGGCGACCCCGAAATCGGGCGCAAAGCCGCCGAGGAATCCGCCGAGGCACTTTACGACGTGCTTAAAGGCGCCGACATGGTCTTCGTCACCGCGGGCATGGGCGGCGGCACCGGCACGGGGGCCAGCCCCATCGTGGCGCAGGTCGCCAAGGACGTGGGCGCGCTGACCATCGGCGTCGTCACCCGTCCCTTCATGTTCGAAGGCTCCCGCCGCATTCAATCCGCTGAAAAAGGTATTGACGGATTGAAAGAACACGCCGATACGCTCATCGTCATCCCCAACGACCGTCTGCTGCAAATCGTGGATAAGCGCGTCAACCTGCAGGACGCCTTCAAAGTGGCCGACGACGTGCTGCTTCAGGGCGTGCAGGGCATCTCCGAACTGATTACCGTACCCGGCCTCATCAACCTGGACTTCGCCGACGTGCGTACTATTATGTCAGAGGGCGGCGCGGCCCTGATGGCCGTGGGACGCGGCTCAGGCGAAGAGCGCGCCCGGGTGGCTGCCGAGCAGGCCATCTCCAGCCAGTTACTGGATATCACCATTGACGGCGCCCGCGGCATCCTCTTCAACATCACCGGCGGCCCCGACCTGACCCTCTTCGAGGTCAACCAGGCGGCGGCTATCATCAAGGAGACTGCGCACCCGGATGTCAACTTGATTTTCGGCGCGGTGGTAGACCCGGCCATGGGCGACGACGTGCGTGTCACGGTGATTGCCACCGGCTTCGAGCGCAACAGCGCTATTCCCCGCCGCTTGAGCCATTCCGCAGAGAAGAACGAGCCGCGCCCAATGCAGACTGCATCCCCGCGCCCTAAGACCAGCGCGGCCCGCGAGGAGCAGCCCCGCGAACAGGACACGATGGCCTTCCAGCCGCAGACCTATAACACCGACGACCTGGATATCCCGACCTTCTTGCGCAAGCGCATGAAGTAGGCACCACATACCGGCGTCTTGTACACCGGTCAATACCCCTGACGACCTCCCTCCACATGCTGCGGGCAGGTTCCTCTCGTCCTGCCCGCAGCGTCCCTTTATCTTGTGGCGCGCTACCAGGGGAAAGTGATTTCTTCGCGCCGCTCAAGTAAACTCTGTCCCCTGTTTTCCCCAAAAGATGCATTTTCCCGTTTCTGACGGAATTGGATTCCTTGCGGCCCCGCATTGCCACATACGCGGCACAACAAGAAGAAAACACTACTTTGATGCTGAACCAGGCCACAAAAACAGCCAGTAATTTTTCATAATTTTCACTCTGGCAACAATTTATGCGCCAAACTTAAAAAACTGAAAGTTTTAAACATCAACCGTTGCGAAACTTTCCCTCGTGTGCTACAATGGCGTTCCCCCGCCACATACAGGGTTTTTATCATGCGAGCCCCCACATCTGGCGGTACTTTTTTCCTATAGCCATCATCCCACTTTCTATGCACTGTCCTTACTGCAAACACTCCCGCACCCGCGTTTTGGATACCACTCACGACCCTCACGGCGGTATCCGGAGACGCAGGGAATGCCTGAACTGCCACAGACGCTTTAGCACCTACGAGCGCCCCATAACGGATACGCCATTGATTGTCAAACAGGATGGCACCCGAGAGACCTTTAACCGCGACAAACTGCTGCGCGGCATCCAGATTGCCTGCGCCAAACGGCCTGTCTCGGCGGCAGACATTGAGCGTCTGGTGGGAGAAGTGGAAGCCAGTTTGCAGTCCCTGGGCAAAGCGGAAGTCTCCTCCCGCGTGGTGGGCGACCTGGCTATTGAAGGGCTGAAAAAACTCGACCAGGTGGCTTACATCCGTTACGCAATCGTTTATCTCGGCCTGGACGACTTGCGCTCCATTCGAGAGGAAATAGACCATCTCTTAGAAGGCTGATACTTTCTGCACCCCTGCTTTTTTCAATTGCATAGCGCCAGGAATGCCCGCCCGCGGGCCTGGTTCAACGCGTCTCTATGCCGGCCGCAGGGGCAACTCGCATCGTCTGCATCCCATTTATTTTTGTTTCAGGAGAACGTACCATGAGCAAAGTTAAAACCAGCCAACGTCCCAGCAAAAAACTGCTCCCCACCCCGCCCCTGCCCAAAGGCGCTCGCAAGGTGGAACTAACCGAAAACGCCCGCCAGGTGTTCATGCGCCGCTACGTGCGCCGCGGCCCCGACGGGAATCCCATCGAGACGCCGGAACAAACCTTCTGGCGGGTGGCCTACCACGTCGCCAAAGTCGAGAAGACCTGGGGCGGCGATGTCGCTCAAACGGCGCAGGAATTCTACGATTTGCTGACCGCCAAACGGTACTTCCCCAACTCCCCGACGTTTACGGGTGCGGGAACTCCCCTGGGACAGTTGGCCGCCTGCTTCGTTCTCCCTATCAGCGACGACATGGGGCGTTACGGGAGCGGCATTTTCCAGACCCTGCGCAACGCGGCCCTCATCCAGCAAACCGGCGGCGGAAACGGCTTTGCCTTCTCCCGTCTGCGCCCCAAAGGCGCGCTGGTTAAATCATCGGCGGGACAAGCCACCGGGCCGGTGGGCTTCCTGCGCGTCTACGATAAGGCTTTCGGCGAAATTGCCCAGGGCGGCAGCCGGCGGGGAGCCAACATGGGCGTGCTGCGCGTCGACCACCCCGACATCGAAGAATTCGTCACCTGCAAGACGGATGAGAACGCCATCACCAACTTCAACATCTCGGTGGGCATCACGGACGATTTCATGCGCGCCGTGGAAAACGATGAAGAATGGGAACTGCGCTTCCCCGACGTGAACGACCCCGCTTACGACGAATTCGACGGTACCGTGGAGGAGGCCGAGTCTCGCGGCATCCCCCTGAAGACTTACAAAAAAGTGCGTGCCCGCGAACTGTTCGACAAAATCGTGCGCCAGGCGCACCACAACGGGGAGCCGGGGTTGCTCTTCCTGGATGCTGCCAACCGGCAGAACCCCGTCCCGCACCTCTACGCCCTGGAATCCACCAACCCGTGCGGAGAGCAATTTTTAGGCCCCTTCGAGAACTGCTGCCTCGGTTCCATCAACCTCAATGAGCATTGCGCCCCCGATGGCAAGGTGGACTGGGAAAAACTGCAAGAGAGCGTCGAGACCGCCACCCGCTTCCTGGACGATGTGGTGGAGGCCAACGCCTACGTCCCTGCCGTGCCCGAACTGCGGGAAGCCGCCATGCGCGCCCGCCGCATTGGGATGGGCATCATGGGGCTGGCCGACCTGATGTACCATGCCGGCATCCGTTACGGCTCGGAGGAAGGCCAGGAATTCGCCGCCCAGGTGATGGAATTCGTGCGTTACCACGCCATGCGTACCAGCATCGAACTGGCAAAGGCCCGCGGCCCCTTCCCCGCCATCCGGGGCAGCATCTACGACCCGGAGAACCTGAAATGGCAACCGCCCCAACCCGTCACACCCTATCAGCGGGATTGGGGACGCCCCGCCCTGGATTGGGATTCCATCGTGGAGGGCATCAAAGAGCACGGCATCCGCAACGCCGCCCAGACGACCATAGCCCCCACCGGCACGATTGCCACCGTCGCAGGCATTGAGGGCTACGGATGTGAGCCGGTCTTTGCCCTGGCCTACATCCGTCACGTCAACGATAACGGCAAAGACCTGCAACTGACCTACACCAGCCCGCGCTTCACCCAGGCGCTCATCGAGGCGGGAGTAGACGAGGCCACGCGGGAACACATCATCGCCCAGGTACTCGAACAAGGCACTTGCCAGCACATCCCCGAAGTGCCCGAAAGCGTGCGTCACACCTTCGTCGTCTCCGCCGACATCAGCGCCGAGGAGCACGTCCGCACCCAGGCCGCTTTGCAAGCCTTCGTTGATAATAGCATTTCCAAGTGCGTGACCGGCGACACGCTGGTACTCACCGAAAAAGGTCTCACTCCCATTCAGGAGATGGGCGATATCCGCCTGCCCGACCAGTTTGCCCCCCTTGAGGAACGCATCGTCAGCCCGGAGGGAGAGGAGGGCACTGAGGCTTTCTACTACGGCGGCTATCGCGAAACCCGGCATCTCTCCCTGCAGTACGGATTTTCGCTGGAAGGCACCCCCAACCACCGCATCCACGTGCTCGACGAAAGCGGAGGCGTGGTCTTCCGTGCCCTGGAAAACCTGAAAGTTGGGGACACAGTCGTGCTTTACGCCGGACAACAACGCCTGGGTAACGGCAACGCCCCTTTGCCTGCTTTCAGCGGAACTTTTCGCACCAACAGTCACCGCATCACCTTCCCGGAGCACATGAACACCGACCTGGCTTTTCTGCTAGGCAGCATCACCTCCGAAGGGGCTATCACCGTAAACGGAGTCAACATCAGCAACACCGACCGCGCCCTGCTGGAAGACCTGCGAGACATAGCGGAGAATCTCTTTGGGCTAAAGGGACACATCGCCCGCGATGCGCGCAATGAAGTCCACTACCTGACGCTGAACTCCCGCCCCTTGCGTCACTGGCTGCTCGTCGACCTGGGCTTGCAAGCCAGAGCGGCGCACAAAATCATTCCGACCTGCATCTTGCAGGCTTCCAGAGAGGAAATCGGAGCCTTCCTGCGCGGCCTGTTTCTGGATAGTTTTATGACCCAGAACGGTAAGACTTTCGGCATCACGCTGGCAAGTCAAGCGCTTATCCGGCAACTGCAAATTCTGCTCCTCAACCTGGATATTCTGGCAACCAGTCGTCAACACAGCGAACACGCCTGGTCTTTGACCATCCAGGGCAACGAACTGGAACGTCTGGCGGAAACCACCGGCTTCGTCGAAGCGTGGAAGAACGAACGCATCGCCCGCCGCAACCTGGGGCGGCTGCGCCGCCCCCGCACGTACAGCCGCTTGCTCCCCCCCGAACTCACCCAGGCGCTTCAGGAGATGCAACAGCAGGCAAGCCGCAGTCTGCACAGCCATTACGACACATCTAACCAGGAGGAAGCACAAACCTACCAACGGGTGCGCGTCAATCTTTTGCAAGGACACCGTCTGGAGCGCGGTGACGCGCAACACGTCTACCGGAGGCTCACCGACCAGGGAATGACCCATCCATTTGCGGACGCTTTCTTCCGGCAAGATTCCTCCCGCAAAGTCTATCTCCAGGTGGAAAAAATCGAGAGCGGCTTCGCCGAGGTTTTCGATATCAGTGTACCCGGCTCCCACAGTTTCATCGCCAACGGGATGGGCAATCACAACACCGTCAATTTCCCCGCCAGTGCCACCGAGGAGGACGTCGCTACGGCCTACAAACTGGCCTGGGAACTGGGCTGCAAGGGGATTACCGTCTACGTGACCGGTTCGCGGGAGCAGGTCGTGCTGGAGACACGCTCTACCGCCAAACAAAAGGAGAAGACAGACGCCCCCGGAGAGGCTCCCGTTCCCCAGGAAGAACAACTGACCCTGTGGCACGACACCAAAAAGCCGCGCCCCCGCAGTTTACACGGCTACACCTACAGCATCGGCACTCCGATGGGCAAAGCCTTCATCACCATCAACGAAAACGGAGGCAACCAGCCTTTCGAGGTCTTCGTCAACACTTCCAAAGCCGGGTCGGAGACCGCTGCGGTCTCCGAGGCCATCGGAAGGCTGCTCTCCTTCAACTTGCGGCTGGCTTCCCCGGTGGAGCCGCGCGAACGCCTGGAAGAGATTGTGCGCCAACTCTCCGGCATCGGCGGCGGGCGCTCGATGGGCTTCGGCCCCAAGCGGGTACGCTCCCTGCCCGACGGCATTGCCCAGGCGCTGGCCGAATATCTGGAACAGCGCTCTGAGAAGATGAGCAGCACTCCGCCCGAACCCAAGAGCGACAACGGGCACCATCCCGCCCCTGCCATTCCACAGCACACGCTCAAAATCGGCGACCTGTGTCCCGAATGCGGCGAGGCCGCTCTGGTCAACGAAGAAGGCTGCCGCAAGTGCTATGCCTGCGGATACAGCGAGTGCTGAAATTTTTCTACCGGCCCTGAGGGAGGCTTGCGCTCCCTCGGGGCTTTTTTCATTCCCCGACCTATGAACAGAAAACGTTTGATACTGATGGCCGGCAACATCGGGGCCGGCAAAACATCCCTGGCCGAGCGCTTGGGAGAACGCCTGGGCTGGCAGACGGCTTTCGAATCGGTGGCCGACAACCCTTACCTGTCCGATTTCTACGCCGATATGCGCGCCTGGGCCTTTCATCTGCAAATTTTCTTTTTAGGGCATCGCGCCGAACAACATCTGGAAATGGCCGCCTTACCCCAATCCGCCATCATAGACCGCAGCATCTACGAGGATGCTCACATCTTCGCCCGCGCCCTGCACCACATGGGCAATTTAGACGAACGCGATTACCTGGCCTACCGCCGCCTGTTCGACCTTGTGACCCGCACGCTTCCCTCCCCCGATTTGCTGATTTACCTCAAAGCCCCCGTCCCCGTGTTAATGGAGCGCATCCGCCGCCGCGCCCGCGGCATCGAGAGCGGCATCACACCCGAATACCTGGCCTTGTTGGATACTTTCTACGAGGAATGGCTGGAAACTTTCGACTTGTGTCCTATCCTCACCATCCAGAGCGACGACCTGGATTTCGTCCACAAGGCCCGCCACCTGGACGTGGTTATCGCCCGCATTGAGGACCGCCTGCGGGGACGCGACGAACTGGTGCTGTGAACTCGCATTTTACACAGCGTTTACACGGCGGTTATCCCCCGTTTGCACCTCCATCCTAGAATGGGAGCGTCAACATAAACCCCATCACACACGGAGGTACGACCATGACCAAGAAAACTATCATCCTGATTGCCCTGACCGCCCTGGTCAGCGGGTTGCTCTACGCGTTGCCCACCTTTGCTGCCTCTCCTTTTCAGGGAGAGCAGCCCCCGGCGGCTGCCGCGCCGGAAAAGGGAGCGCTCCCCGAAGGAAAAGCGCCTCGCGGCGGCGAAATCATCGCTTTGGGCAGCGACAGTTTAACGGTACAGCCCTTTGCGGAGGACGGCGAACCCTTCACCGTCCGGGTGGATGAGAACACCCGCTATCGCGCCCCAAAAGAAGGTGAGGTCATCACTTTCGAGAGCCTGCAAGTCGGCGACAAGGTCGGCGCTATCGCCCCTCCCGCCGAGGAAGGCGACCCAATTGCCAAAGTCGTCATCCTGCTGCCCGATGACTTCGACCCGGAGACTTTTCAGCGGCATATCGCCCGCGGCGAGGTATGGAATATCGACACCGCCAACGGGACGTTCACCCTTCAGGCGCGGCGCAGCAACGAGCAGGTCACCTTCTCCGTGGACGAGAACACCCGCTTCCGCAGCCGCGGCGACACCGTGCAAAGTCTGGACGACCTGGCGGTGCATACGCAAGTCATCATCCGCTTCCAGCGGCAGGATGACGGCACGCTGCTCGCCACCGAAATCGGCATCCCCCGCCCGCGGCTCAGCCGCCACCTCGGCACGGTCGCCAGCGTGGACAACGGCAGTTTGACGCTGACCCTCGACCGCCGCGACGGACAAACCGTCACGTTTCAGGTGCGCGAGGAGACGCGTTTCAAGGGTGAGGCTGCTTCGCTGGATGAGGTGCAGCCCGGTATGCAGGCAGTGGTGGCTGCTTTCGAAGACGGCAGCGGGCACTGGACGGCGGTTTTGATTGGGACGCGGACGGCTCCCGCGAAGGAAACGCCGTAGACGGCAGACAAGACCTCGTTAACTGGAAAGACCTCACAGGTTTCATAAACCTGTGAGGTCTTTCGGTTTGGTGAGGTCTTACAGTTTACAGAACACGCCGCAAGGCGGCGCAGACGGCATCCACCTGCGCTTCGCTCATCACGCCGGAGAAGGGCAGGGCCGCACCGCGGCGTCCCAAATCTTCGGCGAGGGGGTACATGCCGGGGCGATAGCCGAAGCGCTCCACCATGTAAGGCTGCAAATGAATGGGAGCAAAGTAGGGCCGCGCCGGGATGCCTTCCCCGGCCAGGCGGCGGATGATTTCGTCACGGTTCAGGGCGGGGTCGAAGCGCACCACGTAGACAAACCAACTCATGCGGGTCGTTTCCGGGCGGATGTGCGGCGGCTCCACGCCGGGGATATCGGCCAACCGCTCGGCGTACCAGGCGGCGACCTGCGCCCGCTTGTCCAGCAGTTCATCCAGACGGGACATTTGCACCGCTCCCAGGGCGGCGCTCATTTCGTCCAGGCGGTAGTTGTAGCCCAGGTGGGTGTGCGCCAGCCAGGTGTCGCCGGGAGCGCGTCCCTGGTTTCGCAGGGCGCGCATCAGGGCGGCGGCGGCCTCGTCACCGGTCACGACCATGCCGCCTTCGCCGGTAGTAATCTGCTTGTTGGGGTAGAAGGCGAACACGCCGTAATCCCCCAGCGTTCCGGCGGGGCGTCCCTTGTAGGTTGCGCCCAGGGCCTCGCAGGAATCTTCGATGACTTTGAGGCCGCGGGCGCGGGCGGTCTCCAGAATGGGGTCGGCATCGGCGGGCTGGCCGAAGACATCCACGGTGAGGACGGCCTTGAGAGGGGCTTTAACGGGAGCGCCGCGAGGGGGCAGCCACTTTCGGGCCGCCGCGCCACCCGCAAGCAAGTCCGTTACTGCGGCGCGCGCTTGTTGGGGGTCGAGATTCCCGGTGAGGGGGTCCACATCCACATAGACCGGCACGCCACCCTCGAACAAAATCGCATTGGTGGAGGCCACGAAGGAGAAAGGGGTCGTGATGACCAAATCGCCGGGACGGACGCCGGCGACGCGCACGCACAGGTGCAATCCGGAAGTTCCGGAGTTGACCGCAATGGCGTGCGGCAGGCCGAGACGCTCCCGGAAGGCGGCCTCGAAACGGCGGATGTGCGGCCCCATGCTCAGGCTGGGGGTGTGCAGGACGGAAAGAACGGCCTCCCGCTCGGCCTCGGTCAGGTCGGGGGAAGACATGGGGATGCGGGGTTGGAGGGTGTAGTCCATAATCCACGAATTTACACGAATTACACGAATTGCACGAATTACACGAATTGCACGAATTGCACGAATGGGCACGAAGGATGGGCGGGGTGCGGATTAGGCGAGGACGCGCACGAGGACGCGGCGGCGATGGCCGCGGGCACGATGTTCGGCCAGGTAGACGCCCTGCCAGGTTCCCAGACTGAGGCGGCCATCGTCCACGGGGATGGTCTCGCTGGTGCTGGTGAGCATGGCGCGCATGTGGGAGGGGGAATCGTCGGCCCCCTCCAGGGTGTGACGGTGCCAGGGCTGGCTTTCGGGAGCAATGCGCTCCAGATAGGCCTCCAAATCCTGACGGGCGGTGGGGTCGTAGTTTTCGCTAATCACCAGGGAAGCGCTGGTGTGCTGGATATAAAGAAAACACATCCCCTCTTGTATCCCCCAGCGGCGGATGTGCTTTTCAATCAGGTCGGTGATGGGGTACAACCCTTTGCCGCGGGTGGTAATTTCGATGGTCGCTTTGTGCCACTGCATGGCGAGGATTGTACCATGTGAGCGGGGCGGGGAGTTGCGGGTTAGGAGGTTGCGGAGTTAGGGAGTTACGGGGCAGAGGGTTAGCGGACGAGGAGGACGGGGCAGGAGGCCTCGTTGACCACTTTTTGGCTCTGGCTGCCCAACAGCAAGGCGCGCAAGCCACCCATGCCGCGCGCCCCCATGATGATGAGGTCATTGTGGCGCGTTTCCGCTACCCGCAGGATGGCCTCAGCGGGAGGCCCTTCCAGAATCTCCGTTTTGCACTCGCCGGGAATGTTCCCCACGACTTCCAAAGCCTTTGCCAGTATCGTCTCCACCTGCTCCATGCGGCTGGCAACGCTCTTCTGGAAGTTCGGCTCTCCCAGGTAGCCTGGAACCGGCTCAAAGGCGGCTACGATGCGCAGGTCGGCACCCAGGCAACGGGCCATTTCTCCGGCCACTTTGGCAGCCCGCAAGGCGTGTTCCGAACCGTCCACGGCAAGTAGCATGTTTTTGAACATGGGTCACCTCCTCCGGCAAACGAGACAACCAAACATCAACTGTTCCACTTCCAGTATAGACCGAAACGGGTCGCGAGGCAATATCTTTGAAGGCACAAAGGGGGAAAGTGAATTTCTTCGTGTCTTGGTGCCTTTGTGGTCAGAAAGTGCCACCCGTGCAATCGAAGCATGAGAACTACGAAGTCACGAAGGCACCAAGGGGGAAAGTGGATTTTCTCGTGTCTTGGTGCCTTTGTGGTACAAAAAACTGGCGTCTGTGCAATCGAAGCGCGGTCAACACGAAATTGCGGGAGCGGAGGGACAGACGAACGAATGCCGCGGAGGGAGGAGGAAAAAGCGCGCTACCCTTGACAAGAATCAAATTCCGCCTAAAATCTAACCGCACTTAACTATTCACAGGAGTAAACCATGCCATCATCTCCTCAAGACGACCTGTTGACCACGCTGCGCCAGACGATGGGCGTCATCATCCATCTGACCATGCGCCGCTCGTGGCGCTTTGCCAAAGAACACGGCCTTTCCATCACGCAAATCATGGCGCTGCGGCAACTCGCCCACCATCAGGAAGCATGCAGCGTCTCCTCCATCGGCGAAGGGCTGGGAATCACCAACGCAGCAGCCAGCCAGTTGCTCGACAAACTGGTGCAGCAAGGACTGGTGCTGCGCACCGAAAACCCTCACGACCGACGCAGCAAGCAAATCGTGATTACCGAGAAAGGCAAAGACCTGCTGCGCGAGAGCATGCGCGCCCAACGCGCCTGGATGGAGGTGCTCGGTCAGCGCGTCACGCCCGCTGAGGCCCGGCAAATCACCGAGGCGCTCGCCCTCCTGACGGAGAAACTGGCGGACGTGGAATGAAAGGTGGGGAAGTTTGCAAGTGGCAAGTGTAAAAGTTGAGAAGTACCATTCCTGATACAGGAGCATACCAATTTTATGGCTCGTATCCTCAAATTCTTCAAACCCTATCTTTTCCTTCTCCTGCTGGCAATCGGTCTGCTCTTCATCCAGGCCAACGCCGACCTGGCTCTGCCCGACTACATGTCCCGCATTGTCAACGTAGGCATCCAGCAGAGCGGCGTGGAAAGCCCCCTGCCGGATGCCATGCGAGAAAGCACTTTCGAGCACATCGGCCTCTTCGTGGATGAAGAAGTCAAGGCCGACCTAGAAACGCATTACACGCGGGTGGACAAAACCTCGCCCGATTTTGAACAGTACGCCGCGACGTACCCCCTTGTGGCGGAATCTCCCATTTACGTACTCGCGCTCCCCGATGAGGCCAGCCGCGCCCGCCTGGAAGCGGAGACCAGCCGCCCCCTGCTGATGGTCTTCGCCCTGGAGAAAATCGCCGAGAACCCCGAAATGGCGCAAACGCTGATGCCCGGCGGCGGCTTCGACCTCTCCAAACTGCCCCCCGGCATGGACATTTTCTCCGCCCTGGGGATGATGCCCGCCGCGCAGCGCGCCCAGTTGCTCGACAAGATTGACGAACGCTTCGCCGCCCTGGGCGGGGAGAAGGCCATCTCCCAGGCCGCGGCCCGCGCCGTCATTGAAGAGTACAAGGCGCTGGGGCGCGACATCACCGTCATCCAGAACGGCTACCTCACCCGCGTGGGGGGGCAAATGCTCCTCATCGCCCTGATAGCCGCGCTGGCAACCATCATCGTAGGTTACCTGGGAGCGCGCATCGCCGCCGCCGTAGCCCGCGACCTGCGCAGCGCCCTCTTCGAGCGGGTAATGCGCTTTTCGGGGGCCGAGTTCGACCACTTCTCCACGGCCTCGCTGATTACCCGCTCCACCAACGACATCACCCAAATCCAGAGCGTGACGGCCATCCTGGTGCGGCTGGTTTTTTACGCGCCCATCATCGGCATCGGCGGCGTCATCCGCGCCCTGGATAAAAGCCCCTCCATGTGGTGGATTATCGCCCTGGCTGTAGCGCTCCTGCTGGTGATGATTACCGTCGTCTTCAGCGTGGCCGTCCCCAAGTTCAAACTCGTCCAAAAACTGCTCGACAAACTCAACTTGATAACCCGCGAGAACCTGGCCGGGATGATGGTGGTACGCGCCTTCCGCCAGGAAGAGCACGAGGAGCGGCGCTTCGACCAGGCCAACCGCGACCTGACCGCCACCAACTTGTTCGTCAACCGCATCTTCGTGGTGGTGATGCCCTTCATGATGCTGGTGATGAACGGGGCGACCATGCTCATCATCTGGGTGGGGGCGCACGAGGTGGCCCAGGCGCAAATCCAGGTGGGCGACATGATGGCCTTCATGCAGTACGCCATTCAAATTGTGTTCGCTTTCCTGATGCTCTCCATGCTCTTCATTATGTTCCCGCGGGCGGATGTCTCCGCCAACCGGGTGGCCGACGTGCTGGAAACCCCCATCACCATCGTGGATGCCGAAGAATCAAAGCACTTTCCGCAGCCTTTCCGCCCCTCGATTGCTTTTCGGCACGTCTCCTTCCGTTACCCGGAGGCCGAGGACGACGTGCTCCACGACATCACCCTCGACATCCAGGCCGGGCAAACGGTGGGCATCATGGGAACGACCGGCTCCGGCAAATCCACGGTGGTCAACCTCATCCCCCGCTTTTTCGATGTCACCGAGGGCGCCATCCTGATTGACGGGGTGGACATCCGCCAGGTGCCCCTCAGGGAACTGCGCGAGGTCATCGGTTACGTGCCGCAGCACAGCAACCTGTTCACCGGCACGATTGAGAGCAATTTGCGTTTCGCCGACGAGGACGCCGACGAGGAAACCCTGCGCGCCGCTCTGGAAATTGCCCAGGCCAGTGAATTCGTCTTCTCCAAGCCGGAGGGGATGCAGGCCGAGGTCTCGCAGGGCGGCATCAACTTTTCCGGCGGGCAGAAGCAGCGCCTCACGATTGCCCGCGCCCTGGTCAAGAAAGCGCCCATTTACATCTTCGACGACAGTTTCTCGGCGCTGGACTACAAGACCGACGCCCGCCTGCGCCGCGCTCTGCTGCAACACCTGGGCGACAGCACGGTCATCATCGTCTCGCAGCGCGTGGCGACCATCAAAAACGCCGACCAAATCATCGTGCTGGACGAAGGACGCGTCATCTGCCAGGGGACGCATGAGGAATTGCTGCAAACCTGCCAGGTTTACCGGGAAATCGCCTACTCGCAACTCACCCAGGAGGCGCTCGTATGAGCACACCGACTCCCAATCACTCCTCCGCACAAAAAACCAAAACCCCGCCCCGCCGCCGGATGATGGGCCGCGGCCACGGCATGGCCGGAGGTCCCGTGGAGAAGCCGCGCGACTTCAAAGGCACGCTCCGTAAACTGGTGACCTACCTCAACCCCTTCAAAGTCACCATCATCATCGTCTTCGTGCTTGCCATCGGCTCGACGGTCTTTTCCATCGTGGGGCCGAAAATCCTGGGCAACGCCACCACAGAACTGTTCAACGGCATCCTGGCAAAACTGGCCGGCACGGGCGACGTGCCCTTCGACACCATCGCCCGTATCCTGCTGACCGCCCTGGGGCTGTATGCCTTCTCGGCGGCGCTGAGTTACCTGCAAGGCTGGCTGATGACCGACGTCGCCATGCAGGTCACCTACCAATTGCGGAAAGACGTGATGGAGAAAATCAACCGCATGCCCTTCCGCTACTTCGACGGGACTTCCCACGGGGAGGTGCTCTCCCTGCTGACCAACGACGTAGACACCGTCAGTCAGACCCTCAACCAGAGCCTGACCCAGATGCTGACCTCCCTGGTAACCGTGCTGGGCGTGCTGGTGATGATGCTGACCATCAGTTGGCAAATGACCATCGTCGCCCTGCTGATTGTGCCCGTCTCCTTGCTGGTGGTGATGATGATTATCAAACAATCGCAGAAGTTTTTCAGCCAGCAGCAGGACTACCTGGGGCACGTCAATGGGCACGTAGAAGAAGCCTTTGGCGGGCACGTGATTGTCAAAGCCTTCAACGGCGAAGACAAGAGCATCGCCCAATTCGAAACCTACAACAACACCCTGTACGGGGCGGCCTGGAAGGCGCAGTTCTTCTCCAGCATCATGATGCCCACCATGCGGCTGATTGGCAACCTGGGGTACGTGGCGGTAGTCGTCCTGGGCGGCTGGCTCGCCATTCGGGACATGATTACCGTAGGCGACATCCAGGCCTTCATCCAGTACGTGCGTTCCTTCACCCAGCCTATCACCCAACTGGCGAACATCTCCAACGTGCTGCAAGGCACAGTGGCCGCGGCGGAACGGGTCTTCGTCTTCCTCGAATCGGAGGAGGAACCTCCCGAAACGGAGCACCCTCTCCAGTTGGAAAGCATCACGGGGCACGTAGAATTTCGCGACGTCCACTTCGGCTACCTGCCCGACAAGCCGGTCATTCGGGGCTTCTCCGCCGAGGTCGCTCCCGGCCAGAAGGTCGCCATCGTCGGCCCGACCGGGGCGGGCAAGACCACGATGGTCAAACTGCTGATGCGCTTCTACGACGTGGACGAGGGCGCTATCCTGATTGACGGGCACGACCTGCGCGAGTTCAGCCGCGCCGACCTGCGAA
Source organism: Anaerolineales bacterium (assembly GCA_024763355.1). GTDB lineage: Bacteria > Chloroflexota > Anaerolineae > Anaerolineales > DRKV01 > DRKV01. The sequence goes on along the minus strand of JANTFR010000033.1, from coordinate 1,993 downwards.
AGTTGTTCGGGATGGTGCTGCAAGACACCTGGCTCTTCAACGGGACGGTGTTGGAGAACATCCGCTACGGACGCCCGGAGGCCAGCGAGGAGGAGGTCATCGCCGCCGCCGAAACCGCTCACGCCGACCACTTCATCCGCACCCTGCCGGGCGGGTATCACTTCGTGCTCAACGAGGAGGTAACCAACATCTCGCAGGGGCAGAAGCAGTTGTTGACGATTGCCCGTGCTATTCTGGCCGACCCGCCTATGCTCATCCTGGACGAGGCCACCAGTTCGGTGGATACGCACACCGAAATTCTCATCCAGGAGGCAATGGACAGGTTGATGGCCGGACGCACCAGTTTCATCATCGCTCACCGCCTGTCCACCATCCAGAACGCGGATTTGATTCTGGTGATGCGGGAGGGCAACATCGTCGAGCAGGGCACGCACGCCGAATTGCTGGCAAGTGGCGGGTTCTACGCCGAGTTGTACAACAGTCAGTTTGAGGTTGTCGAAGCAGAATTGGTTTGAGTTCCCCCACCTCCACCCCCGGCCCCTCCCCCTAAGGGGGAGGGGATAGGGGGGTAGTTACCACAGGCCGGGAATCAAGCGACAGTGGACACGCTGGCGGTAGGCAACGTAACCGGCCAGGTTTTCAGCCAGGAAGTCGTCCTCCAGGCGGGTTTTGACGATGTAGGCAGCGACCATCAGGAGGACGGGCGTTACCATCCACCACAGGGGGAAAGCAAAAGCAAGCCCCAGGTAGAGAAGAATAGCCGCGGCATAGATGGGATGCCGCACCACGCCGTAAGGGCCGCTCTCCACGATGCGATGCTCCGCCTGGATGGCGTTCTCCGCCGTCCACATGGCCCCCAGGACGCGGCGGGCATAGACGGTTCCCGCGACCCCCAGGAGGGTGAGGAGCAGCCCAAAGGGGGCCTCCATCCCCGCGGGGGGCAGGGAAACCTTTCCAAGTGCGGCAACCACGCCGCCGAGGGCCAATCCCAACGAAGCCAGAGTCATCGTCGAGAGCAGGGTGAAATCCGGCCAGTTGCCCAGGCGGGCGGCGTTGCGGATGTCCTCCTGGATGCTCGTCCCGCCGCGCCAGTAGAGCAGCATCCATCCCAGCCAGACGAGGAGGGTCAGGGTGCGCATCAGGCCACGGCCAGGAGTTTCTCCAGCACCTGCTCCGATTGCTCGGCAACTTTCGCGTGCAAACTGTTGCCGTGGGCGTCCATCGTCACCACTACGGGGAATTTCTCGACTTCGATGACCCACATGGCCTCGGGGACGCCGAACTCCAGTTTGTGGACGGTAATGACGCGCTTGACGGATTGGGCAATCAGCGAGGCCGCGCCGCCTACGGCGTGGAAGTACACGGCCGGCACTTCCTGGCAGGCCTTTAGGGTCTTCGGGCCCATGCCGCCTTTGCCAATCACGCCCTTGAGGTTGAAGTGACGCATCACGTCGCCCTGGTAGGGTTCCTCGCGAATGCTGGTGGTCGGCCCGGCGGCCACGAACTTGTATTCGCCGGTTTCCACGCCGGCTACCACCGGCCCGCAATGGTAAATCACGCCGCCGTTCAAAATCGGTTTGATGGCCTCGTACACTTTGAGGTCGTCTTCGGTCGGCTGGCGGGTCTTTTTGATGAAAGTCTCTATCATCCACTTGTGGACGGCGTCACGACCGGTCATCATCACTCCGGTCAGGGCCACCGTCTCGCCGACTTTCAGGCTGCGAATTACGTCATCGCTGATGGGAAGCGTTATTTCTCGCATAGGTTCCTCGGGGTTGGGTGGTTGGTTAGTTGGTTAGTTGGTTGGTTAGTTGGTTGGTTGGTTAGTTGGTTGGGTGGGTGGGTGGTTAGTTGGTTGAGCGGGTGGCTGTCGGTGGCTGGGTGTTGTGGGAAGTCCGTCGTGGTCTGTTGTTCGTACCGTTTACCGTCCGTGTCCATTCGTGGATATTCGTGTCCATTCGTGGACATTCGTGCCCATTCGTGGACATTCGTG